>DASUFC010000119.1:0-46238 GCA_036274755.1 Gaiellaceae bacterium | reverse complement strand
CTGCAGCCCGACGTGCTGACCGGGAACCTCGGCGAGCAGCTGCCGGATCATGTCCGACGCCACTCCCTGCCGGCGGTACGACGAGTGCGTCCAGACGTCCACGAGGTAGGCGTTGCAGACGCCGTCCGACAGCAGACGCGCCATCCCGATCACACGCTGCCCGTCACGGGCGAACGCGACGTGCTGCGACTGCTCGAAGGAGCGGCGAAGCGCGGCGGCGCTGCGCCCGTTGTCCCACCTGTCCGCCGCGAGGTCGGCCTTCGCCTGCTCCCAGTCGATCCCCTCGAGCGAGGAGTCGATCCGCACCGCCACGGTCGCGCTAGCCGGGAGGCCCTTCCGGGACGAGGCCGAGCTGCTGCATCATCCCGAGCGCGTCGAACACGCCCCAGTGCTCGCGCGCGAGACCGTCGTCGCCGAACCGGATGATGTCGATGAGCTGGACGTCCGCAGACTTCCCCGTCGCGGGCATCCCCATGAACGCGCCCGTGTTCGTGCCGGTCGCACGGACGCGGGCGACGACCTTGTCGCCGCTGGCGACGACGTCCTCCACCTGCATGTGCAGGTCCGGGAACGCCGCGAAGTACATGCCGAAGAACTCCTTCACGCCCTCCTTGGTCGGCTCGAGGCCCGGGGTGACCTCGTGCTCGACGAAGTCGTCGGCGAGGTTGTCCCCGAAACGGTCGACGTCGTGCTCGTTCAGCGAGTCGTAGAGAGCTCGCATCGTGGCGACGTGATCCATCGCATCTCCTTTCGGACGCCTGGCGGCGAGATCATAGGACGGTCAGCCGCAGGCAGAGGCACGACGCCCGAGAAAACGGAGCGTCCCGCGGCACAACCCCACGGCAGCCCGCTGCCGGTAGGTAGACGTCGCGAGCAGCCGGTCCTCGGTCGGGTTCGTCATGAAGCCCATTTCGACGAGGATCACGGGAACGTTGGACCAGTTGAAGCCGGTGAAGTCGGAGCGCTCCTGCAGGCCACGGTCGGGGAAGCCCAGCGAGCTGCGAAGCGCGCGCTGGACGGTCGCCGCCGCGCGCTTGCTCCGTGCGTACACGTCGTCGGTCCAGCCGCGCCGGTACGCGGGGTAGAGCGTGTGCGTCCCGCGAGCCGAGGGATCGGTCGAGCCGTCGGCGTGGATGCGGAGGAAGAGCCGCGCATGGGCGCGGTTCGCGATTCGGGCACGGGCGATGTTGCCCATGCTCGCTCCCGCGGTTCGTGTGCGCGTCATCACGACGTCGATGCCGGCTCGCTCGAGCAGCGTCCGCACACGGAGGGAGACCGCCAGGTTGAGGTCCGCCTCGCGATCGCCGCTGACCACGCCGTGCGTCCCGCCCCCGTCCTTGATCTTCATCGTCGACGAGCCGGGGCCGATCGGCTCGGTCGCCGAATTCGCGCGGAGATCGTGCCCCGGATCGACGACGACCACCGGGCGCGCGTCCGAAACCGCGTCGGCGGAGCCGGCGAGAAGCGCGAGCGCCGCGAGCGCTGCGACGACCACGCTACGCATCGGTCGCGAGCGCTCTGAGCTCCGCGAGCTCGTCGGCGGTGACACGCTCTGCGACCCGCAGCGCGCCGACGTTCTCCTGCAGCTGCCCGGCGCTCGTCGCGCCGAAGAGAACGCTCGCGACGCCCGGCCCGCGAAGTGCGAACGCGAGCGCGAGCTGGGCGGGGGTCGCATCGAGCTCGGCGCACGCGGAGTCGGCGCTCAACCGCGCGCCGAGCGCGAGCGCGGGTTGCAGGCGGGATCCGTCGAGCTGACCCGACAGCCGCCCCGCTTCGCCACGCTCGTACTTCCCGCACAGCGCTCCGCCCGCGAGCGAGTGGGACGCGACGACGCTCGTCCCGCCTTCGGCGAGCGCCTGCTGCATCGCCCCGCCCTCGACGGCGCCCGGATCGGCCAGCGAGTACACGAGCTGCGTCGCCGCGGGCGGCGGCGCTCCCGTGCGAGCGGCGATCGCCGAGGCTTCCGTGAGCAGGTCCGCACGCCAGTTGAGCACGCCCCAGGCACGGGCCTTGCCGGCCTCGATGAGCCCGCGCACCTGCTCGACGATCTCCGCCGCCCCGAGTCCAGCCGGCGGCCGCTCGGCGTAGATCAGGTCGACGTGGTCGAGCTCCATACGCGTGAGTGACGCATCGAGCTCCTCGGCCGCGGTTTGCCCCGGCCACCACTCCCACCAGAGCTTGTTCGCGAGGATGACCTCGTCGCGCTTCCATCCGGCTGCTCTGAAGAGCTCGCCGAAGACGACCTCGGACCAGCCCGTCCGCATGGGTGCAGCGCCCGTCTCGTCGTCGTAGCGCGCGTCGTCGAGGAAGGTGATGCCCGCTTCGCGGGCCGCGCGCATCACGGCCAGACCCCGCTCGCGAGGGATCCGCTCGTACGTGCGCCAGGACCCGAGCGCGAGAGCGGAGACCTCGATCCCGCTGCGGCCGAGCGACCTCGTCTCCACGTCAGCCCGCTCGCGCGAGAAGCGCCCGCAGCGCGACGGGCGGTCCCAGCGTGCGCGCAGGACGCGTGTCGCTCGACGGGAGCTCGAGCGCATACCGGTACTGCTTGCCGGGGGCGTAGATGCGGCACGGATCCTTCCGGCACGGCGTCATCACGAACGTGCGCACCGCGCGCCCGCGCGTGTCGAAGAAGACGATCCTGAGCGGGACGAGCGTGTTCTTCATCCAGAAACCGCCCATCGTGGGCAGCGCGAAGACGAAGAGCATCCCGTCCTTCGGCGCGCGCTTTCGGAGCATGAGGCCGCGTTGCTGCTCGCCCGGCGTGAGTGCGAGCTCCGGACGGAACGCGGCACCGTCGAGGCGGAGCGTTGCGGTCGCCGACGTCCCGCCCTGCGCAGAGGCCGCAAGCGCTCCCACGAGGAGCACGAGCGCGAGTGTGATCCGCCGGCGCACGGCGACACGATAGGTCACGGGTGTGAGCGGACTTCGCGACGAAGCGCCGTCTCGTCAGACGAACTTCGCCTCGAGCTCCGCGAAGAAGGCGTCGGCCAGCCGGCCGAAAGCCGCGGCGTCGAGCACGACTCGCTCGCCGTAGTCGATCCCAAGGACCGACGCCGCCGGATCGAGCTTGATGCCCTTTTCTGCGGTGAGCACGCCGTCGTGGAGCATGAGCGAGTTGCACACGACACGGACCTCGTTCAGCGGGTTGCCGTCCTTGCCCTCGACCGTTCGCAATCGATGCACGAACGACAGCTCGAGACCGAGCAGGAGGTTGCGGAAGAACACGGGCTCGAGCGCCGCCGGGGCCCTGGTCGTGGCGAACGCGTCCGCGTCTCCAGCGACGCGTGCCCGGACGGCGTCGACGTACTCACGGGGATAGCTCTTCATGCCGAGCATCGGCGATCTCCTTGTCAGTCGAGGTGCAGGTCGAGGTCGGCGAGCGTCTCCGGTGTGGCGAGCATGTCGATGCGCGTGATGGCCCCGGCTTCTATCTCGAGCTCCCACACGACGCGCGGCGAGCCACCGGGCGCCCAGACGATGCCGACGGAGCCGTCGACGAGGGCCGGCCGCGCTTCGAGCGCGCGCCCCGAGAAGATCCCCGCGACAGCGTCGGCGCCACGCACGTCGGCGTCCGCGCCCATTCCCACGGCCGCCGCATCCGCGCGCATGACGATCTCGGGATCGAGTATGGCGACGAGCCCGGCCAGGTCGCCGGCCCGCGAGGCCGCCAGAAAGGCGTCCACGACGGCACGCCGCTCGCCGAGATCGCCGTCCGCCGGGAGCGGCGCACCCCGCAGACGTGCGCGCGCCCGGCTCGCGAGCTGTTTCGCAGCGTTCGGCGAGCGCCCGAGCACCTCGCCGATCTCGGCGAACGCGAGTGCGAACACGTCGTGGAGGACGAACGCAACGCGCTCTGGCGGCGACAGCGTGTCGAGGACGACCGAGAGCGCCGCGCCGACCGAATCGGAGAGCAGCGCCTCCGACTCGGGATCGCTCGCCGCCACCGACTCGGAGAGCTCGTCGGGAATCGGCTCCTCGCGACGCGCCGACCGCATGCGCAACCGGTCCAGGCAGAGCCGCGCCGTGACCGTGGTCAGCCAGCCGCCGAGGTTCTCGAGCGTGTCGGTTTCGACCCCGCGCAGGCGCAGCCACGCCTCCTGCACGACGTCGTCGGCTTCCGCGTCGCTGCCGAGGATGCGTACGGCGACGGCGCGCAGATGCGGACGGTGCGTCTCGAACTCGGCGGCGAGGATCGCGTCGGTCTCCATCGTCACCACATTGACGTTCGCCGGCGGCCGAAGGTAACGCGGCGCTAGCCGACCGTGACGGCGACCCGCTGGACCGCGTTGTTCACGTAGCCGCCGAGGTTCCACGGAGGTTCGAGCGGTTGCTCGTTCCCGGCGGCGTCGCGCGCGCGACAGCAGAGCTCGTGCTCGCCCGGACGGGCGTCCCACTCGGCGCGCCACGCTCGCCATGCCCAGCGGCCGAGAGTGGCAGGACCGAGCTCGGCCGGCCCCCACGTGGCGCCTCCGTCGGCGGAGAAGTCGACTGCCGAGATCTCCGCTGCTCCCGACCAGGCGCGCCCGACGATCTCGCACGGTCCCGACTCGACGACACGCGCGCGGCTCAGGTACTCGGGAATGCCGGGCGGGACCATCAGGGACCGCGGCGCGATCCGCGTTATCGGCTCACCCGCCTCGCCCTCTTCGTGCCGAACACGGTAGGCGTGCGACATCTGGTACCCGTCGAACGGCTCCGCGCGCGCCGTCATGCGCGCGAGCCACTTCACGCTCGTCATCCCGTACCAGCCCGGGACGAGGAGCCGGAGCGGGGAGCCGTGCTGCGGTGGAAGGGGGACGCCGTTGATCTCGTACGCCAGGAAGGCGTCACCATCGCGGAGCGCCGAGACCGGGAGGCTTCGCTGGTACGACTGCTCCTCCCCACCCTCGACGCCGCGGTCGAGGCCGGTGAAGAGAACCTCGGCGGCGTCCTCGCCCACGCCGGCCTCCGCGAGCACCGACGCGACCGGCACCCCACGCCAGCGTGCCGTGCCGACCGCCTCGAGCACCCACGGCTGCGAAACGACATGGGGCTCGACGTGCGCGCGGCCGTTTCCCGCGCACTCCATCGTCACCGCGAGCTCGATGGAAGGCCGCTGGCGCAGCTCCTCCAGTGAGAGCGACAGCGGACGCTCGACCAGGCCGTCGACCTCGAGCCGCCACGCGCCGACGTCGACCTCCGGGATGTCGAAGTGCGTGAGGAGGTAGTGCAGGCCGAGCGGCGTGACGTCCCAACGCAGCGCCTCGAGCGGAAGCGCGTGATTCCGGGCCGCGAGCTGGAGCTCGTACAGACCGATCAGCGGCTCGTCGCTCACGACCCGAGCACGTTAACCGCGCGTGCCGTCACGAGCACGACGAGCGCGAGCGACACGGTCGACTGGACCCCGAGCAGCAGCTTCGCCCTGTAGGTGAGCGGCATCGCGTCCGTGGGGCTGAACGCGCTGCCGGCCGTGAGCGCGACGTACATGTAGTCCCAGATGCGTGGCCGCCACGCCGGTCGCGCGAGCTCCGGGTTCTCGTCCTGTGGGAACTGGAAGTCGGGCGTCTTGCGCTCCACGTTCGCGCGAGCGAAGGGGCCGCCGTCGTCGACGTCCCAGTACACGACGCCGAAGACGATGACGTTGGCCGCCCAGATGGCCGCCGCCGTGAGCAGGAGCTGCGGGCCGCCGAGCTCCTCGCTGCCCGACGAGACGAGGGCGGCGATCAGCAGCACGAGCCCGATGACGTTCCCCAGCGTGAGCACGCCGAGCAGGACGAGGCCTGCGGTCCGGGTTCGCACCACCTGCACCCCGCTCGCCCCGAGCCACAGATCGGCGCAGAGAAGCGCTCCGGGAACGGCGAGGAGAAGCCAGATCCACCACTGCAGTCCGAGGAGCTCCCAGCCCGCTCTTCGGCTCGCGAGCGCGAGACCGGCGAGAACGAGGACGGCGATGATCACCGCCGAGGCAGCCTCCCGACGAGCCTCATAGCGGGCCTGGACGTCTGACGTCCTGACCGTCATACGGCGTGCTCTATCAGAGCCGGCTGCCGACCGCCGTGTGCTTGGATCGAGCCGTGCAGTCCGGTCGCGTCCTGACCAAGCCCTTCCTCCTTACGATGCTCGCGGAGTTCGCGCTCTGCCTCTCGGTCGGCATGCTGCTCGCGGTCGTCCCCGTGTACGCCGACGACTCCCTCGGAGTCGGCAGCTTCGGCGTCGCGCTCGCGGTGGCGGCGGTGAGCCCGATGGTCCTCGTCTGCCAGCCGCTCGCGGGCCGGTACGCGGACCGCAACGGCCGGCGCATCCTCGTCATCGCGGGCGGCACGATCGCCGCGGTGAGCGTCACGGGCTACGTCCTCGCGAGCTCACTCGCGCTTCTCGTCGTCCTACGCCTGCTGAACGGAGCCGGCGAGGCGCTCGTCCTCGTCGGCGCGGCGACGATCGTCACCGACCTCGCGCCCGAGCATCGCCGTGGCGAGGCGCTGAGCGTCTTCAGCCTCGGCCTCTGGGGAGGCCTGGCGCTCGGGCCGCTGCTCGGCGAGCTCGTGCTCGGGCACGATCGGTTCGACGCCGTGTGGCTCGTCGCGGCGGGCTGCTGTCTCGTGGCCGCGCTGATCGGCTTGGTCCTCCCCGAGACGGCTCCCGCGAAGGTCGAGACAACGGCCCCCAGTGGTCGCCTCATCCATTCGGCCGCGATCGGACCCGGGCTGGTGCTCAGCTTCACCGTCCTCGGCTTCGCCGGTCTCGGCACGTTCGGCGCTTTGTATGCACGCGACCTGGGCCTCAAGGGCGCCGGCTCCGTGTTCCTGGTCTTCTCGCTCGTCGTCGTCGCGACGCGCGTCCTCGCACGTCGCGTGCCGGACCGGCTCGGACCGAAACGCACGTCACGGATCGCGCTGACGCTGATCGCGGCGGGGCTCTTCACGATCGGGCTCTGGAACGTGCCCGCCGGGCTCTTTCTCGGCACGGTCGTCGTGGCGTTCGGGCACGCGCTCGCGTTCCCGTCGCTCATGACGCTCGCGGTGAACGCGGCCCCGGCGGGCGAGCGGAGCTCCGTCGTCGGAACGTTCAGCGCCTTCACCGAGCTCGGCTTCCTCGTCGGCGCGCTCAGCCTGGGAGCGGTCGCATCCGCGTTCGGCTACGACGGCGTCTTCGTCGTCTGCGCGTTCGGGCCGCTTCTCGGCGTCCTCGCGCTGTCGCGGCTCACCGCAGCGCGACCGGTCGCGGCACTCGACGCCGCGTAGGTCACACGCCCGACGCGCTCTGCGCCGCGATGAGGTCGCGGTACCAGAGGAAGCTGTCCTTGGGCACGCGCTCGAGCGTGTCGAAGTCGACGTACACGATCCCGAAACGTCGCGAGAACCCGAATGCCCACTCGAAGTTGTCGAGCAGCGACCAGAGGAAGTACCCGCGCACGGGAACGCCCTCGGAGATCGCATCCCGCAGCGCACCCAGGTGGCGCTCGAGGTACGAGATCCGGCTCGGGTCCGCGACGCTCCCGTTCGTCCGGGTGTCGGGGTACGCGGCGCCGTTCTCGGTGATGTAGACGTCCGGCAGCTCGTAGTCGCGCTGCATGCGGACGAGGAGGTCCTTCAGCCCCTCCGGGTACACCTCCCACCCCATTTGCGTCCGCTCGACTCCGGGCACGTCGAGCTGAACGGGTGCCCCCGGATCCGTGCCGGCGCGAACGACCGCGCGGCTGTAGTAGTTCACCCCGAGGAAGTCGAGCGGCGCGCCGATCGTGTCGAGGTCGCCTTCCTCGATGGCCGGCAGGATGGCCCGATAGTGCTCGAGCATGTCCGCCGGGTAGCCGAGGCCGAGGACGGGCTCGAGGAACCACCGGTTGCGCGAGCCGTCGAGCAGGCGGGCGGCGTGGCTGTCCGCGTCCGAGTCCGTCTCCGGATACACGGGATAGAGGTCGACCGTCACCCCCACGCGCGCGCGAGGTGCCTCGCGTCGCAGCACCTCGGCGGCGCGGCCGTGCCCCAGCAGGACGTGGTGAGCTGCAGCCAGCGCATCCGCAGGGCTCCGACGGCCGGGTGCGTGGATGCCCAGGCCGTACCCGAGCCACGACACGACCCAGGGCTCGTTCTGCGTGATCCAGTTCGAGACGCGGTCCCCGAGCCGGGCGGCGACCGCCTCGACGTACTCCGTGAACGCTTCGACCGTGTCGCGCGCGGGCCACCCGCCCGCATCCTCGAGCGCCTGTGGGAGATCCCAGTGGTAGAGGGTCACGTACGGCTCGATGTCGTTCGCGAGCAGCTCGTCGACGATGCGCTCGTAGAAGTCGAGGCCGGCCGGGTTCACGCGACCGCGTCCGTCCGGCACGATGCGCGGCCACGAGATCGAGAAGCGGTACGCGCTGATCCCGAGCTCGCGCAGCAACCGCAGGTCCTCACCGAAGCGGTGGTACGAGTCGCACGCGACGACTCCCGTGTCGCCGTTCGAGATCGCCCCGGGCTGCGTTGCGAAACGGTCCCAGATGCTCTCGCCGCGCCCGTCCTCGGTGACGGCGCCCTCGACCTGGTACGCGGACGCGGCCGCGCCCCAGACGAACCCCTCCGGGAAGACGGGATGGCTCATCCGGTGTGCCTCGCGGCTTCCTGCGCCGCGCCGAAGAGATGACAGCGAACGTCGTGGTCGAAGTGCGCCGGCTGCAGCGTGGGCGGGGTCCCGGCGCAGAGGTCGAAGGCGAGCGGGCACCGGTCGACGAACCGGCAGCCGACGGCCGTCGAGAGCGCCGCTACCGTCTCCCGCTGCTCGGGCAGCTCCTGCACCTGGAGCCCGGCGTTCGGGTTGGGGACGGCGGAGAGCAGAAGCTGCGTGTACGGGTGGAGTGGCTCGAGCAGGACGTCGTCGGTCGGCCCGCGCTCGACGATCTGCCCCGCGTACAGGACGAGGATCTCGTCCGCGACGTACCGGGCACTCGCGAGGTCGTGGGTGATGTAGAGGAACGCGAGGTTGTGCCGCTCCTTCAGCTCGAGCATCAGATTGAGGACCCCGAGTCGGATCGAGACGTCGAGCATCGACACGGGCTCGTCCGCGACGATCACCTTCGGCTCGACGGCGAGGGCGCGGGCGATGGCGACGCGCTGCTTCTGCCCCCCCGACAGCTCGTGCGGGAACTTCGCCGCCACGACCTCGGGCGGAGTGAGGCCGACGGAGTCGAGCAGCTCATGGACGCGCTCGTCGATCTGGCTCGAGGGCACGACGCCGTGGACGCGCAACGGCCGCGCCACGTGATGGTGGACGCGCTTCACGGGATTCAGCGACCCGAAGGGGTCCTGGAAGATCATCTGCACCTGCGAGCGGTACCTCCGAAGATTTCGTCGCCCGCGGATCCGTGCGACATCCTCGTCCCCGAGGAGGATCGAGCCGGAGGTCGGCGCGTACAGGCGCATGAGAAGCCGCGCGATCGTGCTCTTCCCGCTGCCGCTCTGCCCGACGAGCGCCGTCACCTTGCCCGGGGTCAGCGCGAAGCTGACGTCCTCGACCGCGCGCAGGGTCTGCCGGCGGAGGCCGAGGCCGCCGGTGCCGACCTCGAACGTCCGCGTGAGGCCTCGCGCCTCGAGGAGCGGCGCCTCGACGCTCACGCGACCTCTCCCGGGAAGTGGCACGCGGCCAGCCGACCGTGCGCCGACGCCGTGAGCTGCGGCTCGTCGGTCGAACACCGCCGCTCGGCACGCGGACAGCGCGGATGGAAGCGACAGCCCGGCGGCGGATCGCGCAGGTCGGGCGGCGATCCCGGGATACCCGTGAGCCGCAGGCGCTCACCCGACAGCGGAGGGAACGACTGCATGAGCCCGACCGTGTACGGATGGAGCGGCCCGTCGAACAGCTCTCTCGCTGCGCCGAGCTCGACCACCTTGCCGGCGTACATGATCGCGATCCGGTCGCTGAACTCGACGAGCAGCGAGAGATCGTGCGTGATGAAGAGCACCGCGAACCCGAGCTCGCGCTGCAGGACCTCGATCTCGCGCAGGATCTCGCGCTGGACGACGACGTCGAGCGCGGTCGTCGGCTCGTCCATGACGAGGAGCTCCGGGTTCAGCGCGAGCGCCATCGCGATGACGACACGCTGACGCATTCCGCCCGAGAGCTCGTGCGGGTACGCGCGGAGCCGTGACGGGTCGATGCCGACGAGCTCCATGAGCTCCGCCGAGCGGCGGAGCGCGTCGGACTTCCGCACGTGCCCGTGGGCCTTGAACATGTCGACGAACTGGTCACCGACCTTCATGACGGGATTCAGCGAGTTCATCGCGCTCTGGAACACGATCGAGACGTTCCGCCAGCGGAACTGGCGGAGCTGCTTCGGGGCCAGGGCGAGGACGTCCTGGCCGTCGAAGACGACGCGGCCTCCGGTGATCTCTCCCGGCGGCTTGAGAATGCGCAGGAGCGAGTG
Organism: Gaiellaceae bacterium; assembly: GCA_036274755.1. Classification (GTDB taxonomy): domain Bacteria; phylum Actinomycetota; class Thermoleophilia; order Gaiellales; family Gaiellaceae; genus GMQP-bins7. The sequence goes on along the minus strand of DASUFC010000119.1, from coordinate 35,857 downwards.
GGCGACCGTGCTCTTTCCGCACCCCGACTCGCCTGCGAGGCCGACGATCTCGCCTCGGCGGATCGCGAGCGAGACGTCGTCGACCGCCCGCACGGAGCCGCCCGAGACGGGGTACTCGACCACGAGCCCCTCGATCTCGACGAGCACGTCTCCGGTGCCGGCCCCTACGGAGGTCACCACCGGTGCGTTCGCCACGGTCACGTCGCCGCCTTCGGCCGCCAGAGCATCGACGTGAGCCAGCGACGGCGGCGCGCCGACTCCGGCTGCCGGAGCCGGGGATCGCTGAGCTCGTCGATGCCGTAGTTGATGAACACGATCGCGAGGATCGTCAGCGAGATCGCGAGGCCGGGGAAGAGGAAGTGCCACCACTCGCCGGTGAGCAGAGTCGAGTTGTTCGTGGCCCAGAACAGGATCGTCCCCCAGCTGACCTGGTTCGCGTCGCCGAAGCCGAGGAACTCGAGCGCGGCCTCGTAGAAGACGGCCTGCACGAACACGAACGCGAACCCGGCCGCGATCCGGCTGAGCATGTTCGGCATGAGCTCGCCGAACACCACGCGCGGCGTGGACTCACCCGCGACCTTGGCCGCGAGGATGAAGTCCCGACCGCGTAACGAGAGCGCCTGGCCGCGCAGGATCCGCGTCTCGATCGCCCAGCTCGTCAGGCCGATGATGAGCGCCATCGACGTCGGCCCGGTGCCCTCGAGGAACGACGACACGACGATGAGGAGCGGGAGGATGGGGATCACGAGGAAGATGTTGGTGAGGAGCACGATCACGTCGTCCACCCAGCCACCGCTGTAGGCGGCGAGCAGCCCGAGCGTGATCGCGATCGACATCGCGATCAGCGACGCGACCGCGGCGACGCCGAGCGAGACGCGGCCCCCGTACAGGACCTGCGCGAAGACGTTGTAGCCCTGGTCCGTGGTCCCGAACGGGTACTCCCACGACGGCGGCTGCCGCGGCAGCGAGTCCGGCTCCGTCGGGAGATGGCTCGTGAGGAGCGGCGCGGCGATCACCGCCAGGACGATGACGACGAGCAGGATGATCCCGAACCGCGACTTCGGGTTGGCGAGCAGCAGCCGGATCGGCTCCGGGACGCGTCGACGCACGTTGCTCACGCCGACCGCACCCTCGGGTCGAGGACGACGTAGAGGCAGTCCATGATGAAGTTGGCGACGAGGACGCAGAGGGCGAGGACGAGCAGCAGGGCCTGCACGACGGCGTAGTCGTGGCCGAGCGCCGCCTGCTGGAGCGTGAGCCCCACCCCCGGGTAGCTGAAGACGACCTCGACGAGGATGAGCCCGCCGACCGCGCTGGCGAAGAACGACGCGAACCCGGTCAGCGGAGGCAGGATCGCGTTCCGCGCCGCGTACTGCGTCATCACGCGCCGGTCGCTCAGCCCCTTGGCGTGCGCGAACGCGACGTAGTCCTCTCCGATCGTCGTGATCATCACGTTGCGCATCCCGAGGAGCCAGCCGCCCGCGCTGATCGCGATGATCACGAGCACCGGGAGCTGGGCGTGCCGGATCGCGTCGCCCATGAAGCTCGCGCTGAACTCGATCTCGCTGTCGTTCGAGTAGGCGTGCTGGATGGGGAACCACCCGAGCTTGAGGCCGAGGAAGTACACGGCGACGAGGCTCAGGAAGAACGCCGGGAACGACTGCAGCGTCATCAGCACCGGCGTGGCGACGTTGTCGGTGATCCCCCCGCGCCGCCACGCGGCGAGCATCCCGAGCGTCGTCCCGACGACGAAGGAGAGGAGGAACCCGACGCCGACGAGGAAGATCGACCAGGGCAGCGTGTTCCCGATGATGACCCCGACCGGGGCCTGCTTTGCGAACGACCTTCCGAAGTCGCCGGTCGCGATGTCCCCGAGGTAGTGCGGATAGGCCTGCCAGATGGGCTCGTCAGCGGACCCGAGCGAGGCCTTCAGCTGCTGGAGGAGCTGCGGGTTCGAGCGGATCTGCTCCCCGTAGTTGGCGATGAGCCCGTCGAGCGGTGAGCCGGGCATGAGCCGCGGGAGCAGGAAGTTCAGCGTGATCGCCGCCCAGAGCGCGATGACGTAGAACACGAGTCTCCTCAGCAGGAATCGCACCTGTTCACTCCTTCGCTGCGAGCCGGGATGTTCGGGACGCTCGGGCTGAGTCTCTCACGTCGATCCGGGCGCGATGTGCCCGGTTGGCACTCGCCAACCGGGCACATCGCTCGTACGGCCTGCCGGAGGGTTGTTACTTGGAAGCAGGCCGAAGCGACCAGAGGATCTTCTCCACCTGTGTCCAGGTCGAGAAGATGGGGTCCACGTACTGGTTCGTCCAGGACGGGAACCCTTCGAAGTACTTCGTGCTGTACGCCGACCAGCGCGGGCCGACGAACAGCGAGATGTACGGCATCTCGTCGAGGAAGATCTTCTCCATCTGGTAGACGAGCCTCTTCTGCTTCGCGGGGTCGAAGGTGGCCTTGAACTGCTTCAGGAGGGCTGCTCCCTGGGCGCTCTGGAAGTGCTCCCAGTTCCCGGTCGCCGACGCGTCGACGCCCTTGCCCACGTTCTGGCTCGGATCGAAGTGGGAGTAGAAGTACGCCCACGGGGTGATGTCGTTCGCGCCGTACGTCCAGAGGAGCGAGACGACCTTCGTGCTCATCGCGTTCGGCTGCCACGCGCCCCAGTCGGGCTCGAGCTTCACCGACGCGTCGATGCCGACGTCACGCAGGTTGCGCGTGATGATCTGCAGCGACGCGACCCAGTCCGACCAGCCGCCGATCACGTGGATCTGGAACGAGACGCGATCGCCCTTCGGGTCGAAGAGGTTGTTGCCCTTGTACGTGAAGCCGGCTGCCGTGAAGGCCTTCTTCGCCGCATCCGGATCGAACGCCGCCATCGCCTTCGCACGCGCCTTGAGCGCCGGATCGACCCACTTCGGATACATGTACTCGATGCCGAGCGCGTTCGTCGGCGGCGCGTAGCCGTACTCACCGAGCTTCGACACGGTCTTGCGGTCGATCGCGAGGCTGATCGCCTTCCGGAATGCCGGGAGGCTGTACGGGTACTCGGTCGTGTCGAAGAAGAGCGCGACCTGCAGGTTCGTCGTCAGGTACGAGTTCTTGTAGTGCTTCGGGTCCTTCGCCTGGAACGAGGATTCGACGTTGGGGTAGAAGTTGTGCGACCAGTCGGCCTGATCGTTCAGGTGCTGGAGCAGAGCGGCGTCGTTCGAAGCCGCCGCGATCCGCTGGATGCAGTTGACCTTCGGGTACCCCTTCTTCCAGTAGTTCGGGTTCTTGGAGAGGGTGTACGCCTGCGGGCTGAAGCTGCTCACCTTGGTGAACGGGCCCGAGCCGACCGGGTTCGGGTTCGTGTACTTCTCGACGTCGACCTTCGACCAGATCTTCTTCGGGACGATCCAGACGTTCGAGAGCTGCGAGCCCACGAACGTCGAGTCCGGCGCCTTGAAGCGGATGGTCACCTGGTTCTTGCCGGAAACCCTGATCGAGGCGATGTTCGTGGTCGGCGACGTCAGCCCGATGCGGTCGGCGAACTTGCTCTGCTTGCCGATGTTGAGGCTGTACGCGACGTCCGCCGCCGTGAGGCGAGAGCCGTCCGACCACTTGACGTTCGGCTGGATCCCGATGGTGAGGGACTTGCCGTCCTTGCTCATGGTGAGCGACTTCGCGAGCACGTTGTAGATGTGCCCTCCACCGAAGGCGGTCGAGATCACGAGGTTCTCGTAGATGCCGCCGGCGGTGAAGTCCCTCGATACCTGGGCCGCGGCCTGGAACGGGTTGAAGTTGCGGATGAACGCGGCGTCGCCCGAACCGGTCGCGACGACACACGGGTGAGCGGTCTGTGCCGTGGAGCCGCCCGAGGCTACGGTCGTCGCCACGGCGGCGACTCCGGCCAGCACCGCGACTGCGCTGGCCAAGATGCTTCGACGTGAACCCTTCATGCTGCTTCGTCTCCCTTCGATCTGACGTCCTCGACCGCCGGCCTCAGGTCACAGGACGTCGATTGCGGATTCCGGGTTAGTCGCTGTCGCTCGTTGCGATGTCCTCCTGGTCGGATGGGCGCCACCCGGGCGGGCAGTTCCCGTAAATTTCCGGTAACGGTTACCAGATCTCGGGACGAATTTCAAGTTTTGATCGTCACCTCGGGGCAAATTGCTCGCCTGCAAGCCCTCCTGCTACTGTAAGCGTTTCCGGAAACCGACCACGAGGCAGGCACCGACATGGCGACCGCACCACCCGGAAAGGCAACCATCCGTGACATCGCCCGACTCGCGGGCGTTTCGGTCGCGACGGTCTCGCGCGTCATCAACGATCGCCCGGACGTCGCGCCCGAGACCCGCGACGTGGTCCTGCGCTACGTCCGGGAGTACAACTTCACGACCAACCGGAGCGCGCGCGCGCTGTCGGGCGGGCGGACCGGCCACATCGGCCTGACGATCCCGCTCATGCGCGGCGACTACTTCGCCGCGATCCTCGCAGGGGCGCTCGAGGCGGTCTACGAGCAGGACATGAGGCTCGTCCTCTACACGACCCTCCACGAGCACGACCGCGAGGTCTCGGTGCTCGAGCGCCTCGCAGACGGGGCGACGGACGGGGCGATCATCATGCTCCCGGAGGAGTCGAGCGTGGAGCTCGCTGCACTCCAGGCGTCGGGGTACCCGTTCGTCGTCGCCGACCCGCGCGTCGCGCTGGGTGAGGGCATTCCGGCGGTCTCGGCTGCTCATCGCGCCGGCTCCAAGGCCGCGACCGATCATCTGCTCGCGCTCGGGCACCGACGAATCGGGCTCGTCACCGGCAGGCCGGGTTGGGCCGCGACGGTCGAGCGGATCGAGGGGTACTACGCCGGGCTCGCGGCGGCCGGAGTCCTGCCGGCGGACGAGCTCGTCGTCGAGGGCGACTTCGAGCTCGCGAGCGGCATCGCGGCGGGACACGCCCTCCTCGACCTCGCTGACCCGCCGACGGCGATCTTCGCGTCGAACGACAACATGGCCGTCGGAGTCCTGCGCGCAGCGCACGACCGAGGCGTCGCGGTGCCGGGCGAGCTGTCGGTCGTGGGCTTCGACGATGCCGATCTCGCGCAGTTCGTGTCGCCGACGCTGACCACGGTGCGACAGCCGCTCGCCGAGCTCGGCCGAACCGCCGTCAGCCTGCTCGTGCGGATGCTCGACCGGCAGGGGATCGAGACGCTTCGCGTGGAACTCGCGACGAAGCTGGTCGTCCGAGAGTCGACGGCGCCGCCGCCGGAGCGCTAGCGGTGGAGGTGAGCGCCGTGACGGCCGATCAGCACTCGGGCCCTGCACCCGCCGCGATCTCGTTCATGACCGCGAACTACGTGGCGAGAGAGCTCGGATACGGCGCGGCCGATCAGTGGGGGCCGTTCGACGAGGCCACGAAGGCCGCGTTCGAGCCGCTCGAGACGTTCCCGGCGCGCTTCGAGGAGCTGATCACCACCGTCTCCGACCTCGGGTTCGACGCGATCGACCTCTGGTTCGGCCACCTCGACTGGCGCTGGGCGACGCCCGAGCACGTCGCGATCGCGCGCGACGTCCTGGGTCGATCCGGCGTCCGCCTCGTCAGCCTCGCCGGCGGCATCGGCTCGACAGCCGCCGACGTGGACGCCGCGTGCCGGCTCGCGAACGACCTCGATGTCGACCTCATCGCCGGGCCGGGCGACATCCTGCGGGACGGGCGCGCCGAGGTCGCCGCTGTGCTCGAGGCGCACGGTGTCCGCTTCGGGCTCGAGAACCACCCCGAGAAGGCCCCGGACGAGGTCCTCGCCGCGATCGGCAGCGACTCCGACCGCCTCGGCGCCGCCGTCGACACCGGCTGGTGGGCGACGCAGGGATACGACCCGGTCTCGGCCATCCACGAGCTCTCGGACCGGCTCTTCCACGTGCATCTGAAGGACGTCGAGGAGCCCGGCACGCACGTCACGTGCATGCACGGGGAGGGCTGTGCGCGGATCTCCGACTGCGTCGACGCCCTCCTCGCGCTCGGCTACTCCGGGCCGGTGAGCATCGAGCACCACTCGTTCACGCGCGATCCCGGCCGCGAGTGCGCCTTGGCTCTCGCCCGTATCGACGAGCAGATCTCGGCCGCGACGGCCTCGCGCGATGTCCGATAACGGACGGCTCGGCGTCGCCGTGGTCGGGTGCGGGAACATCTCCGACGCGTACGGGGAGACGACCTCGGCCTACCCCTCCGTCCGGATCGTCGGGGCAACCGACGTCGACCCTTCGCTGAGCACCGCATTCGTGGAGCGCTTCGGCGGTCTCGTGTATCCGTCGCTCGACGAGGTCCTCGCGGATCCCGACGTCGACGCGATCGTCAACCTCACGTTCCCCGCGGTCCATGCCGACGTCACGACGGCCGCGCTCGAGGCCGGCAAGCACGTCCACAGCGAGAAGCCGCTCGCAGGCAGCTACGCGGAGGCTCGTGCGCTCGTCGAGCTCGCCGAGGAGCGCGGCGTGCGACTCTCGTGCTCGCCGATCACCTTCCTCGGCGAGGCGCAGCAGACGATGTGGCGCCTCGCCTCCTCGGGCGCGATCGGCGAGGTGCGGGTCGCGTACGCCGAGGTCAACTGGAACCGAATCGAGAGCTGGCACCCCCGCCCCGAGCCCTTCTACCGAATCGGTCCGTTCGCGGACGTCGGCGTGTATCCGCTCACGATTCTGACCGCAATGTTCGGGCCGGCACGGCGCGTCACGGCGTTCGGGACCGTCGTCTATCCGGACCGGACGACCATGGACGGTGAGCAGTTCACGCCCGGTGCCCCGGACTTCGGAGTCGCCGTCGTCGAGCTCGCGAGCGGAACGGTCGTGCGCCTCACGGCGAACTTCTACGTCTCGCGGCTCACGAAGCAAGGCGGCATCGAGCTGCACGGTGACCTCGGCTCGATATACCTCTCGGACTGGCAGGAGTTCGACGCGAGCGTCGAGCTTGCGCGGTTCGGCGAGCCCTACGAGCCGGTGGAGGTCGAGAACGCGTTCCACGGGACGGACTGGGGGCGCGCGCTCGACGACCTGAGCCACGCGGTCGCGAACGGCCGTCCGCAGCGTGCGACGGGTGCGCACGCTGCTCACATCGTCGAGGTCCTCGACGCGATCTCGACCTCGATCACCGAGGGCCGTGCGGTCGACGTGACGTCGACGTTCACGCGGCCGGCGCCCGTCTCGAACGGCGCCTCGACGGCCTAGGATCGAGCGCGTGGAGACGCGCGAGCTGGGCCGGAGCGGGGTCACGGTCACGAGGATCGTCCTCGGCTGCGGCAACTTCGGCGGTGTCGGCTCGGCTCCGGCGTTCTTCGGCCAGGGAATCCCCCACGACGAGGCGATGCGGATCATGGACGCCGCCTGGGAGCTCGGCATCACGTCGTTCGACACGGCGGATGCCTACGGCGGCGGACGCAGCGAGTCATGGATCGGAGAGTGGATAGCGGCCAGGGGCAGCGCGGTGCGCGACGAGATCACCGTCGAGACGAAGACGTTCAACCCGATGGAGGAAGGCGCCGACCGCGGTCTCGGCGCTCACCGAATCGAGCGCCAGGCCGAGTCCAGCCTGCGGCGCCTCGGCCTCGAGCGGCTTGCCCTCTACACGGCGCACGACTTCGATCCCGACACCCCGCAGGAGGAGACGCTTCGTGCCTTCGACGCACTCGTTCGCGAAGGGACCGTCGGCGCGATCGGCGCCTCCAACTTCTCCGCCGAGCAGCTCGCCGAGGCGCTCGAGATCTCCGAGCTCGAAGGGCTCGCACGCTACGAGTGGATCCAGAACTCCTTCTCCCTCCTCGAGCAGGGAGACGCCGAGACCGTGTTCCCGCTCTGCCACGAGCACGGGCTCGGGTACGAGGCGTTCGGCCCGCTCGCCGGTGGCTGGCTCACCGGTCGCTACCGCCGCGACACGAGCTATCCCGAGGGCTCGCGGATGACGCAGCGTCCCGACGGCTACCGCAAGTACGAGACCGACGCCGTCTTCGACGCGCTCGAGGCTCTGGAGGCGCACGCGCGCGCGCGCAACGTCTCGATGGGAGGGCTCGCAATCGCGTGGCTCCTCGGCGTGCCCGAGCTGACGACCGTGGTCGTGGGCCCCACTCGCGCCGAGCACCTCGAGCCGGTCCGCGAGGCGCTCGCGCTCGAGCTCACGGCTGGCGAGCATGCCGATCTGGGAGGGTTGTTCGCGTGATCGTCCTCTCCGAGCACGACGTCCGCGAGCTCCTCGACATGCCATCGTGCATCGAGGCGATGGAGGAGGTCCTCGCGTCGCTGGCGCGTGGCGAGCTCTACAACCCGCTCCGCTCGATCGCCCGCCCGGACGGCGTCGACACGCTGCTCGGCCTGATGCCCGCCTACCGGGACACGCCGACGAAGGCGTACGCACTCAAGGAGATCGTCATCGTCCCGACGAACCCCGCGCGCGGCCTCGACACGCACATGGGCGGCGTGCTGCTGCACGACGGTGAGACCGGAGAGCTGCTCGCGATCATGAACGCGTCCCCGATCACGGAAATCCGGACCGCCGCCGTCTCGGCCGTCGCGACACGCGCGCTCGCACGTCCCGACGCGCAGCGGGTCGCGATCCTCGGCGCCGGCGCACAGGCGCGCGGCCACGTGCACGCGATGCGCGCCGTGCTCGACGACCCGGAGATCAGGATCTGGTCCCGCGACCTCGACAAGGCGGAGGAGCTCGCCGGAGAGATCGGCGCGACGGTGTCGCCGTCGGTCGACGCGGCGCTCTTCGGCGCCGAGGTCGTGTGCACGACGACTGCCGCACGCGAACCGATCGTCGAGAAGCGCTGGCTCGCCCGCGGCGCCCACGTCAACGCGGTCGGCTCGTGCTTTCCCACGACGCGCGAGCTCGACACGGACACCGTCGCGAGCGCCTCGTTCTTCACCGACCGCCGCGAGTCGTGCCTGAACGAGGCGGGCGACTACGTCATCGCCGCGTCCGAGGGCGCAGTCGGCCCGCAGCACATCAAGGCCGAGCTCGGGGAGGTGCTGGCCGGAATGCATCCGGGGCGCGAGCACGAGGACGAGCTCACGATCTTCGAGTCGCTCGGCATCGCGGTCGAGGATCTCGCGTCGGCCGAGCTCGTCGTGCGGCGGGCGCGCGAGCGCGGCGTCGGCGTCGAGGTCCCGTTCTGATCCCGCTCGCGGACATCGAGGCCGCCCGCGAGCGCATCGCCGGCACCGTCGTTCGCACGCCGCTGATCCGGCTGCGCATCGACGCGCCGGCGGAGATCTGGCTCAAGCTCGAGAACCTCCAGCCCATCTCGTCCTTCAAGCTGCGCGGCGCGGCGAACGCCGTCCTCAGCGCGCCGCCGGAAGCGCTCCGCAACGGGCTCGTCACGACCAGCACGGGCAACATGGCCCAGGGTGTCGCGTGGATGGCCCGCGAGCTCGGCGTCCCCGCCACGATCGTGGTGCCGGACAACGCCTCCCAGACGAAGCTCGCGGCCGTCGAGCGTCTCGGCGGACGGATCGTGCGCGTGACGTGGGAGAGGTGGTGGGCGGCCGTCGACGCCGACGAGGAGCGCGACCTCGGCGACGACGTCGAGGGCTTCTACATCCATCCGGTCCAGGATCCACCGGTCATGGCCGGAAACGGGACGATCGGGCTCGAGCTCGCAGAGGACCTCGCGGACTTCGACGCGGTGCTGATCCCGTGGGGCGGCGGCGGTCTGACGACCGGCGTCGCGAGCGCGCTGCGCGCACTCCGGCCGGACGTGAAGGTCTACGTCTGCGAGCCCGAGACGGGAGCGCCGGTCACGGCCGCGATCCGGAACGGACGCGAGCCCGTCGCGATCGAGTACACGCCGTCCTTCATCGACGGCGCCGGTTCCGGTGCGCTGCTACCGAAGATGTGGGACTACGCGCGGGAGCTGGTGACGGATGCGTTCGCGATCTCGCTCGCGGACGCGGCCGCAGGCGTCCGCACGCTGGCCGAGCGCGCACGGATCGTCGGCGAAGGCGCGGCCGGGCTTCCCGTGGCTGCTGCGCTCGCGGGCCTCGGCGGCGAGGGGCGCGTCGTCTGCATCGTCTCGGGCGGAAACATCGACACGTCGCGGCTCGCGACGATCCTCGAAGGCGGCGTCCCGAACTAGCCCCGAGCCCTCATGAGCCCCGCTCCTCCTCCTCTCGAGCGCCTCCGGTTAGCGCGGAAGCTTCAGCGATCGGGCGATCGACACCTCGTTGCCGACAGGATCTGAGCCGCTCAGCTGCAGTTGGACGGTCCGCACTCGCTTGCCCGGAACGATGCGGAGGGTCTTCGAGACCGGGCCTGTCGCGGTCGAGCCCGCTGTGCTGGCGAGCTCGATGAGTCGGTGAAGGCGTGTCTGCGTCACACTCAGCCTGTACGCGACGGCGTTCCCCTCCACATCGTCGCGAAGCGAGAGAGTGACCCGGATCTCGTACTCGCCGGGAAAGCGTCGCAGCTTGCTGGCGCTCACGCTTGTGACGGCGGCGCTCGGCGCGACGGCGTCCGTAGCCGCAAGCCCCTGGAACGTCGTCCGATACACGCCCGCGGGCGGGTACTCGCTGAGCACCTCCCGGCTGTGGGTCCCCTTCCCGCGGAGATCGGCGTAACGCCCGGAGCCCTCGACGACCGTCCACTCGCCACCCTCTCCCCCACGAGCGCGCTCGGCGAGCGTCAAGCTGCCGCTGCCATCGCTGCACGTGTAGCGCCCGGCCTCGTCTTTCTGCTCCAGCGCCGTGTCATGGTCGATGGTCCCGGACTCGCAGAACGGCGCACCCGAGGTGAACGTCCCGACGTACGCCGCCCCAGGACATGTCCACCAGTCGTAGCACTCCCCCTCGAAACGGTCGACGGCGACGATCTCGAACGGGCCCGCCGCGGAACTGGTGGCAAGCCCTGCCGCCGCGGTCATGGACAGCATGCCCGCGAGCCCGATCCCGACGAGTGCCACCCAGCTGAATCGTGTGCGGTGCATTTCGGTCCTCCTTCGTTCTGAAGGCCGTTTCTCTACGGCCCGGTTGCGTCCGGGTAGTGCTCCCGGATTTCGTCTGCTTCGCGCCCGCCGGAGAACTCCGCCTCGGTCGCGTTCGGGTGCTGCGCGCGGATGTCGGCGAGAGCGCGGTTGGCGGGCGTTCCGGGCAGGTACTCGTACGTCTGGAAGTCCTGGACGTAGCACTCCGCAGTACAGGTCCCGCCTCGCCCTGGCCGAATGCCCGGTCCGCTCAGGGTCCGGACGGGGAGGAAGGTCTCGGGATCGACGTAGACGTAGATCGGGTCACAGGGCGAGAACTGGGCGCGCTGCTCCTCGGTGCAGTCTTGGCGAACGCGTTCGACCGTGCGGCCGTCGTCGAGCGCCGCCCTGCCTTCGAGATGAGCAGTGCCGTCGGCGATCGCCTGCCGGAGCTTCCCGAAGGGGTCCGGGTCCGCGGCCAGCTCCCATGCGTACATTCGCCGCGAGATCGCCAGTGTGTTCGGCGGCAGAAACACGAGCGCCTTCCGCAAGGCGGGCTCGCCGCCGCGCTCGATCGAGATTCCCGGCTTGCAGAGGTCGGTGCTGGCCAGGATGTCGATGACGCGGTACTTGTGCGGAGGCGACAGTTCGGCCCACGTCTCGAAGGGGGGCTGGGTGACTGTGCACGACCGCTTCTCGGTCATGACCAACTTCACGTGCAGCACGGATCCGGCCGGGGGCGTGATCGCCGCGTTCACCTGCTCCAGGAAGCCCGGCGCCGTCGTCCAGGGGCTGCTGACAAAGAGCGCTGCGACCGCGGCACCCGTAACGGCCGCGAAGGCGAGGATCGTGCGCCGTGGGCGCCTTCTCACGGCGCGCAGCACGCGGGCTCGCCAGCCGGTGGAGCGAGCACTCGCCTGGGCCGCGGGCTCGCGTCCCATCCCGTCTTCGAGCTGGGCGAGGAGCCGAGCCAGGAGCGAGTCCCGGAACTCGACCCTCGGGCGTGCGGGGCGGTCGAGATCGGCGAGGAGGCGGATGACCGGGTCGTCGCTGCTCATCGTTCGCCCTCCCGGTACGCACGCTTGAAGCTCTCCCGGCCGCGCTCGAGCAGCGAGTGGACCGCTGCGGTGCTCTTTCCGAGCTCACCGCCGACCTCGGCCGCCGTGAAGCCGTCGAGGTAGCAGAGCACGAGGGCCGTCCTCTGCGAGGCGGGTACCGCGGCGAGCGCCGCAACTGCTCGCTCGCGACCACCGTCTTCCTGCAACAGGGAGACGCTCGCGTCGAGTGCGAGGACGGCGTCGGCAAGCGGCTGTTCGACCCTGGCCTGCTTTCGGTAGTGGTCGAGCAGCTTGTGTCGCGCGATGCCGTAGATCCACGGAATCGGAGTCTCGGGGCGCCGCCCTTTGTTCAGCTCGCTCACCGAGGCGAGGAACGTCTCCTGAGTGAGATCCTCCGCTACCGGTTTCGAGCCGCCACAGCGATGGAGGAAGTAGCCGTAGATACGCGGCAGCGCCTCCTCGTAGAAGGCACCAAACTTCTCAGGGTCGAGACCTAGCGCCTCGACCTCTCCAACAGCCACGTCCATGAGCGGTACCGCCAACATGCGTTACAAGCTGGGTCGCGTCGGCGGTCATCATTTCATCGCTTTGGTGCACTGAAAGTCATCGCCCGAGCACGCGCGGAGGGCTCGTAGGCGGCGGGCAGGCGGCGTTCGCTAGTAGTCGGTCAGCGTTCGGTCGAGCGCGGCGACGGACTCCCGTTCGAGGCGCGCATTCCCCACGTCGCGCGCATAGAGACCGAGGGCGACGCCGAGGAACAGGGCGAGGACGCGCGCCCGGAGGAGCCGCGCATCGTCAATCGGCCCGTACGCGGCGACGAAGTCGCGTCGCCCGTCCGGGGGAAGCAAGAGCCACAAGATCATCAGGTCCACCGCCGGGTCCGCGCGGCAGACGTCGCCCCAGTCGATCACGCCCGAGACGGAACCACCGTCGACGAGGACGTGCCGATAGTGGCAATCACCGTGCACGAGTGTCGCGAGGTTCGTCGGCTCCAACGCCTCGGCATCACGGAGCAGGCACTCGACGGACCCAGGCGGGCGCCAGACGTCGGCCGGCAGCCGGCGAAGACGATCTCGCACCCGGGCGACCCGGATCTGCATGTCCGCGCGGCGGTTGAAGTCGACGGGCAGCGTCCGCTCCGGATCGACGGAGTCGAGCGTCTCCGGTGCGTGTAACACCCGGAGGAAGGCGCCCAGCACCCCGCCCAGCGCGATGCGATCGTCGTCGGTCAGCCCGGCGTCCGCAGGCTCGACGCCGCCGAGAATCGGCGCCCCGAAGAACGGCCACGGGAAGCGATCGCCCGGCACGCCGACGAAGGTCGGCGTGGGGATCGGCGCCGGCAGAAGCGGGGCGAGCCGCGGCAGCACCGCGATCTCCCGCTCGACGCCGGGAATCGCGATGGCACGACGCGGGAAGCGGAACGCCCACGTGTCCTCGACTGCCCACACGGAGTTGTCCCAGCCTTCGCCGAGCAGGCAGGCAGAACTCGCATCGAGCTCCGGGAACTGGTCGGCGAGGAGCCCGCGGACGAGCGCCGCGTCGACAGTGACCTCGGGATCCCACTCGGGCATCGCGCTCAGGGAAGCGCGGCGACGTCGACCGTCACGTCAGGCGTCGCGACCGCGACGCTCCCGTAGAGCGGTCATCTGCGCTTGAACCCCTCGACGAGCTCGCGCGCGGCCGGCTCGTCCACGCCGGCGATCTCGAATCGAAGTCGGACCGCGTTGAAGACGCGCACGTCCTCGCGGACCGGATGCGCCGGGTCGAGAACGCCTTCGATCTCGACGCGCACGTCGCCGATCGGCGTGCCCGCGTCCTTGGCGAGGACCTGCACGAGCTCCACGCCGCACGCAGCCACGCCCGCGAGGAACAGCTCGGCCGGGGTCACCGCTTCGCCGGGGCAGCCGTTCTGCACCGGCCCGTCTGCGACGAAGTGCTGGTCCCGGCAGCTCCACAGAACGCGTCCGAAGACGTCGGTCGAGCGTGCGTCGATCTCGTAGCGGCGTTCGACGGCGGCGCTCACGCAGCCGATGCTACTCGCGTGCGCGGCGCCGGCCCGCGCCGGTAGGAATCCGTCGTGCGCACGATCTCGCTCACAGCCCTGAGACGCATCGCGATCCACGCGCAGCGCTACACGCCGCGCTCGCGCGCGGGGACGCGCCGCGAGGTCGAGGAGACGATCCGCCGGCTCTCCTGCGTGCAGCTCGACTCCATCACCGCCGTGGAGCGCAGCCACCGCATCGCGCTCGGCTCGCGCGTCGGCGAGTACCCGCGCGAGACGGTTTCACACCTCCTGGGCCAGGGGCGGATCTTCGAGTACTGGGCGCACGAGGCCTGCGTCATCCCAGTCGAGGAGTGGCCGCTCTTCCGCTCGAAGATGTCGCGCCACCACCCGTGGCGCGGCGACGTGGTCGCCGAGCACCCCGACCTGGCCGCGCAGATCCTGGAGGCGATCCGCGAGCGCGGACCGCTCACCTCCCGCGACTTCGACGGCAAGGGCGGCGGAGGGATGTGGAACTGGAAGCCGGCGAAGATGGTGCTCGAGGCGCTGTGGAACTCGGGTGAGCTCGTCATCGCAGGTCGCGTCAGCGGGTTCCAGCGGCTGTACGACCTGGCCGAGCGCGTCATACCCCGCGAGCTCCTCGAAGCGCCGGTGCCGGACGCGGAGACGCGCGACCGCGAGCTGACGCTCCGCGCCGTACGCGCCCGCGGCGCCCTCACGGAGGCCGGGATCGTCGAGCACTGGCGGTTCCGCGGAGGGACGGGGCGAGTCGCGCCGCACGTCGAGGTGCTCGTCGCGGACGGGCTCCTCGAGCGGGTCCGTGTCGACGACGGCGACGCCGACGTGCTGGTCGCCGCCGGCATCGAGCTCGATCCGCCCCGACCCAGTGCCGCCGCACTGCTCTCGCCGTTCGACAACCTCCTCTGGGACCGGCCGTTCGCGCGGCGCGTGCTCGGCTTCGACCACCTGATCGAGGTGTACAAGCCGGCGCCCCAGCGCCAGTTCGGCTACTACGTCCTGCCGTTCCTCTGGCGCGACCGCATCGTCGGACGCGTCGACCTCAAGTCCGAGCGTGGAGAGGGAACGCTCGTCGTGAAGGCGGTCCACCTGGAGCGCGGCGTTCGCCGGTCGGCCGCGCTGGACGACGCGCTCGAGCGCGCGCTCGACCGGCTGCGGCGCACGACCGGGCTCGAACGCGTGCGCCGCTAGCCGGAGGCCCGACGAGCGACGACGACGCCGGCGTCCCAGCCGGGCGCGCGCCCTCCGGCCGGCATCGAGACGGCACTGACGTCGAGACCGGCCCGGACGAGGAGCCAGGAGATGAGCGAGTTCGAGTTCCACATCTCGCCGGCTCCGAGCTCGTCCCGGCCCCAGACGGGCACCGGCACCTCGGGCACGAGTGCGAGCATGCGATCCACGACGTGCGGGTCGGCGGTGATGCGGACCGGGCTCGCGACCGCCTCGCCGACGTCGGGGATGACGCCGTCGAGCCAGCGTCTGACCTCGTAGCGGAAGAGCCTGAAGCGCCCCGCGGCGCGCGTGCCGACGGGGCCTTCCGCCACGACGCCGCGTTCCCGGCCGAGCGCGTCGCGCACGGGAGCCATCTCGATCACGAACGGACCGGAAGTCGTTCGCACGAGGAGCGCGGAGTGGTAGAGGTCGCGCCGCTCGCGGCGCGCCACGGCAGCCGCGACTGCCTCGAAGACGCGGCCGTTGAGTCGCACCGAGCGTCCACCGGCGCCGAGTGGGAGCCAGTAGAGGTCCACGCCCGGTCGCACGACATCGCTGGCCACACACCGCATTCTGCGGGTGGTGTTCTGAGAAGCTCCGCGGCGTGCACTGGCAGATCGTCACCGTCTCGCTGATCCTCCTCGGCTTCGCCGCCATCTCGCGCCGCATCGACGGCACCGCGATCACCGCGCCGATGCTCTTCACGGCGTCCGGGCTCGTCGTGGGCGCCGACGCGCTCGACCTCTTCGACCCGGCGGCGAGCGGGGAGAGCGTCAAGCTGCTCGCCGAGGGGACGCTGACGGTCGTGCTCTTCTCCGACGCGTCGCGGATCGACCTGCCGGCGTTGCGCACTGCGCTCGACATCCCGACGCGTCTTCTCGCGATCGGGCTCCCGCTGACGATCGTCGCCGGCCTCGTCGCAGGGATCGCGCTCCTCGGGGAGCTGAGCTGGGCCGAGGCGCTCGTCCTCGCAATCGTCCTCGCGCCGACCGACGCCGCGCTCGGGCAGACCGTCGTCACCTCGCCGCGTCTTCCGGTCAAGGTACGTCAGAGTCTCAACGTCGAGAGCGGCCTCAACGACGGAATCTGCGTCCCACTCTTCCTGGTCGCGGTCGCCGTCGCCCTCGCCGAAGAAGGAGCGATCGGGAACGGGCACGCCGCGCAGATCGTCGCGGAGAAGATCGGCTACGGCGTGGTCGCGGGCGTGGCCGCTGGTGTCGTCGCCGCCGTGGTCGTCGTCCAGGCGGGTGGACGGCGCCTCGTCGACGGAACCTGGCTCCAGGTCGTTCCGCTCGCGGGCGCGTTCCTCGCGTTCGGTCTCGCCGAGGCGGTCGGCGGCTCGGGCTTCATCGCCGCGTTCGTCGGCGGGGCCGTGTTCGGCGGCCTTCGCCGTCGCCGTGGCGGCGACGTCTCGCACCTCATGGAGCAGACGGGCGCGGTGCTCGCCGCACTCACGTTCATCGTCTTCGGAGCGGTCCTGCTGGGGCCGGCTCTCGGCGACATGACCTGGAAGATCGCCGTCTACGGTGTCCTGAGCCTCACGGTCGTGCGCATGCTGCCCGTCGCCATCTCGATGCTCGGCACCGGAGCGCGCCCTCGGACGGTCGCATTCCTCGGCTGGTTCGGCCCGCGCGGCGCCGCGTCCATCGTCTTCGCGCTCCTCGTCCTCGAGGAGCACGGCCTCGCGCACGAGCAGGTCATTCTCAGCACCGCCTTCGTCACGGTCGGGCTCTCGGTCGTCGCGCACGGCGTGTCCGCCGCGCCGCTCTCGAGCCGCTACGCGAACTGGCTCGCGCGCACGGGCGACGAGACGGTGAAGGACACGGGAGACGAGCTGGAAGTGAGATGGCGCCTGCAAGAGCAGTGAGGCTCGTGTCGAAGGAGGAGGCGCGTCGCGTCGCCGTCCACGCACAGCTCCTCGACGGGTCGGCAACGAACGTCCTCGACACCGTGCGCCGGCTCGGGTTCCTCCAGCTCGACCCGATCTCGACCGTCGCGCCGCCGCAGCAGCTCGTCCTGTGGAGCCGGCTCGGCCCGTTCGACGTCACGGAGCTGGACCGCCTCCTGTGGGAGGAGCGCAAGCTCGTCGAGTGGAACGCCTTCGTCTGGCCCGCGGAAGACCTCCCGCTGCTGCGTGCGCGCATGCGGCGCCGCCGGCCCGGTGCGAACGCCTCCGAGCGGATGGCCAACGAGTTCCTCCGCGAGCACGCGAGCCTCCGACGCCACGTGCTGCGGGAGCTCGAACGGAACGGCGCGATGCTCTCTCGCGACATCCGCGAGCACTCGCGTGCGCGTCGCGACGCGAAGCACCCGTGGTGGGGCGCACGGAACGTCTCCCTCATGCTCCAGATCCTCAACGTGCGGGGCGCAGTCGCCGTCGTCGGGCGCGAGGGTGGAAGCCGCCTCTGGGACCTCGCCGAGCGCTGGTATCCCGAGGTCGAGCGGGTCTCGCTGCGCGACGCCGAGCGCGCATTCGCCGAGAAGCGCTTCCGCGCGCTCGGAGTCCGGCTCGGAAAGGACGGCTGGGAGGCCCACCCGGACATAGGGGACGGCCCGATCCCGGATCGCGTCACGTTCCTCTCGCCGTTCGACCGACTCGTGCACGACCGCGCGCGCGCCGAGGCGTTGTTCGACTTCCACTACCGGCTCGAGATGTACGTCCCGAAGGCGAAGCGCGAGTACGGCTACTACGTGCTCCCGGTCCTCGTCGGAGATCGCATCGTCGGGCGGATCGAGCCGCGGTTCGACCGCGCGACGAGGACGCTCGAGGTGCTCGGCGCGTGGGGCGACACCTCGCGGGCGGGCGAAGCGCTCGAGAGCCTGGGACGCTGGCTGGGCGCGAAGACGCGCCAGTAGCATCCGTCGCAATGCACTTCGAGACCCGCGCGATCCACGAGGGCCAAGAGCCGGACAGCGCCACGGGCGCCATCACGACGCCGATCTACCAGACGTCGACCTACGTCCAGGAGGCGGTCGGCGTCCACAAGGGCTACGACTACGCCCGCGTCGGGAACCCCACGCGGACGGCCCTCGAGGAGTGCCTCGCGTCGCTGGAGAATGCCGCGCACGGCCGTGCGTTCTCGTCGGGACTCGGGGGAGTCACGACGCTCATGCACCTCCTCGACCCGGGCGACCACGTCGTCGCCGTGAACGACGTGTACGGCGGCATCTACCGCATGTTCACGCAGGTGTACGAGCCGAAGGGGTATCGCTTCACGTTCCTGACGCCGGACGAGATCTCGACGGGCCTCGCGGCTCACCTCGACGAGCGGACGCGCGTCGTCTGGCTCGAGACGCCGACGAACCCGGCGCTCAACATCGTCGACATCGCCGCAGCGTCCGAGGCGGCCCACGCCGCCGGCGCGCTCGTCGTCGTCGACAACACGTTCGCGACGCCGTACCTCCAGCAGCCGCTCGAGCTCGGCGCGGACGTCGTTCTCCACTCGACGACGAAGTACCTCGGCGGGCACTCGGACGTCGTCGGCGGGTTCGTCGCGACGAACGACGACGCGATCGCCGACCGGCTCGCCTTCCTGCAGAAGTCGCTCGGCGCCGTGCCCGGCCCGTTCGACGCCTGGCTCGTCCTGCGCGGCGTGAAGACCCTCGCCGTGCGCATGGACCGCCATTGTGCGAACGCGATCGCGATCGCGGCCTTCCTCGAGCGCCACCCGCGTGTGACCCGCGTCATGTACCCCGGCCTCCCGTCGCATCCGGGACACGCCGTCGCCGCGCGGCAGATGCGCAACTTCGGCGGCATGGTCTCGTTCCTCGTCGAAGACGAGCAGGAGGCGGTCGAGCTCGTCGCGCGCACGAGGATCTGGAAGCTCGCCGAGAGCCTGGGAGGCGTCGAGAGCCTCATCGAGCACCCGACGCGCATGACCCACGCCTCCACCGCCGACGCGCCGTTCGCGGTACCACCAACGCTCGTCCGCCTGTCGGTGGGCATCGAGTCGGCCGAGGATCTGACCGACGACCTCGAGCGCGCGCTCGCGGGCTAGACGTGCCGGCGCCTCCGATCGACCTGCACCACGGTGCGGCGGGAATCGTCGCCTGCTACCTGCTCGACACCGACGACGGCCCTGCGCTCTTCGACTGCGGGCCGACGACGTGCATCCCCGCACTGAAGGCAGGGCTCGCCGAGCGGGGCCTCGAGCTCCGGGACGTCCGCCATCTCCTCCTCTCGCACATCCACCTCGACCACGCGGGAGCCGCCGGCGTTCTCGTGCGCGAGCACCCCGGCCTGCAGGTGCACGTCTCCCCCGTCGGCGCACCGCACCTGATCGACCCCTCGCGCCTCGACTCGAGCGCGCGTCGCCTGTACGGAGACGCGTTCGACGAGCTCTGGGGCGAGCTCGCGCCGATCCCCTCGGCGAACGTCCACGACGTCGGCGACGAGGTCCTCGGGCTCGCCGCCTTCGCGACGCCCGGGCATGCGTGGCACCACGTCTCGTTCCTCGACCGCGACGGGACCCTCTACGCGGGAGACGCTGCCGGGGTGCGCCTCACAGGAGGCGAGTTCGTGATGCCACCCTGCCCCCCGCCCGAGTTCGATCTCGAGGCGTGGGAGGAGTCGATTCGCGCGATCGAGCAACGGGCTCCGGCTCGGCTCGCGCTCATCCACTTCGGTCTCTTCGACGACGTCCAGGAGCACATCGCGTCGCTCCGCGCCACGCTCCAGCGCTGGGCAGGCCGCGTCGAGGACGGGATGGACGAGCAGTCGTTCATCGCGGCCGCCGCGTTCGACGTGTCGCAGACGGACCCGGAGCTCGTCGACGAGTACCAGCGCGCGGGTCCGTACTGGCACCACTTCCAGGGCATCGAGCGCTACTGGCGCAAGCGACGCGAGGCGCCGCGCTAGCCCTCGAACGCGTGCGCTTCGAGATCGCGCAGCGAGACGAACTCGAGCGCCGAGGCGTGCGTCGCCTCCAGCACGACGGGCGGCGCGACGCCCGCCTCGAGCGCCTGCTGCCACCGCGCGGCGACGACGCACCAGCGGTCTCCGGGTCGGAGGCCGGGGAACGTCCACTGCGGTTGCGGCGTGACGAGGTCGTTCCCGGCCGCGACGGAGAACTCGAGGAACTCCTCGGTCATGACGGCGCAGATGGCGTGGAACCCCGGATCGCGCCCCTCCGTCCGACAGTGTCCGTCGCGGAAGAACCCGGTCACCGGGTCCATCGAGCACGGCTGTAGCTCGCCGCCGAGGACGTTCACGCTAGGCCCAGCCCGTCACGAGCCAGGCGCCGCGACGGAAGCGCGTCGCCATGAGCACGAGCCGAACGAGGATGAGAACGACCAGCGCCGCCCAGACCCCGCGGATCCCCCACTCCGCCTCGAAGGCGACGAGCAGAACGGCCGCGCACGCGACGAAGGCCCCGGCCATCGAGACGGCGAGGAAGCGGCCGTCGCTCGCGCCGATGAGGATCCCGTCGAGTGCGAACACCGCCCCGTTCAGGGGCTGCATGAGCGCGAACAGCGGCCAGAGGAGCGCGGCCTGGTCCAGCACGGACGCGTCGCCCGTGAACGCGCGTGGCAGCACGCCGCCGAGCGCGAGCACCGTCACCGCGAACGCCGCGCCGAGCGCC
The DNA here is from genome assembly GCA_036274755.1 of Gaiellaceae bacterium. GTDB lineage: Bacteria > Actinomycetota > Thermoleophilia > Gaiellales > Gaiellaceae > GMQP-bins7. The sequence goes on along the minus strand of DASUFC010000119.1, from coordinate 15,067 downwards.
ACCGAGAGCCAGATCATGCGCTCGCTCGCGCCATAGGCCTCGTCGCGACGCCCCGCTCCGAGCTCGCGGCCCACGATGATCTGCCCCGCGATCGCGACGGAATCGAGCACGAGCGCCAGGAAGATCCACAGCTGGAAGGCGATCTGGTGCGCGGCGATGGCGGCATCTCCGAACCGCGTCGCGACGGCTCCTGCGAGCACGAACGAGAGCATCAGCGAAGTCGTGCGGATGAGAATCCACTTCCCGAGCGAGAGCAGGCGGCGCGCGAGGCGAAGCTCGGGTCGTGCCTCGCCCGGATGGAGCGCGCGGAGCACGACGACGACGAAGGCAGCTCCCATCGAAAGCTGTGCGATCGCCGTCCCCCACGCGGAGCCCCGGATCCCCCAGTCGAAGCCGTACACGAAGAGCACCTCGAGGACGAGGTTCACCACATTCCCCGCAACGACGATGACGAGCGGCGTCGTGAGGTCCGAGACCCCGCGGAGGTATCCCGAGGCGCCGAGCGCGACGAACGCGGCGGGAAGACCGACCACCGCGATCCGCATGTACGTGACGGTGTACTCCGCGGTCTGCCCGGTGCCGCCCATGAGCGAGACCAGCGGATCCGCGGCCGCGGCGACGAGCGCGGCGATCGCGATGCCGAGAACGACCGAGAGCCAGAGCGCCTGGGCGCCGAGGCGCCGAGCGGTCTCGCCCTCGCCCGCCCCGGCGGCGCGCGCGACCTGCGCCGTCGTCGCGTACTGGAGGAAGTTGAAGATCGCGAACCAGCCGCCGAGCACGACCGCGGCAATACCGAGCGCGGCCAGCTGCGAGCGCCCGAGGTGGCCGACGATCGCGGTGTCGACGAGGAGATAGAGCGGCTCCGCCGCGAGCGCGCCCAGCGCCGGCAGAGCGAGCCGGACGATCTCCCGGTCGTGCCGGGAGCGGAGCGTCACCCGGAAGCGGCGATCGTCGCCTCGTACGCGGCGACGTAGTTCGCGACCATGTTCTCCGGCGAGAAGTGCGCCTCGACCTCCTTGCGGATGACCACCGGGTCGAGCGAGTCGGCAAGCTCGAGCACCTCGGGCTCCTCCATGTCGCGGTAGTTGTCCACGACGACGCCCGTCTTCCCGTGCTCGACGATCTCGGGCACGGCACCGCGCCGCGTCGAGATGACCGGGGTGCCGCACGCCATCGCCTCGATCATCATCAGGCCGAACGGCTCCTCCCAGTCGATCGGCGAGATGAGCGCGCGGGCGCCCATCAGGAGCTCGACCTTGTCGGCGTGACCCACCTCGCCCACGTACTCGATCGCGCCGCCGAGATGCGGCCGGATGAACTCGTCGAAGTAGCGGATCTCGAGCGGCTCGCGGCACTTCGCTGCGATCTTCAGCGGCAGGCCGGTCTCGAGCGCCACGGCGAGCGCTCGATGCGCGCCCTTGTCAGGGCTCATCCGCCCGAGGAACACGAGGTAGTCGCCGCCCGGCTTCCGCCGGAAGGGGAACATCGAGAGGTCGAGGGCGTTCGGGCAATTCCCGATCCACGGGAACGCGAGCCGCGGCTTGCGCTGGTTCATCGAGATCGAGATCAGCTTCGCGTCCGGCGCGAGCTGGAGAACCTGCTCGTACAGACGCCCCGGCTGCCCGTCGAGCGGCCCGTGCACGGTGTGGCAGAAGGGCTGTTGGATGAGCCCGCCGAACGCGAGCCCGAGCATCCCGGTGTGGTCGTGGACGACGTCGAACTCGTCCGCCTTCAGGAACGCGTGCACCGCGTGCTGCATCTCCCAGTACGTATGGCCGATCCACTCGCTCGGCGCGGTATGGAATACGGACTCGAGACGCGCGCGGGTCTGCGAGTCGCCCGAGGCGAACAACGTCACGTCGTGCCCGGCGTCGACGAGCCCGTCCGCGAGGAGGGCGACGACGCGCTCGGTCCCCCCGTACGCCTCGGGGGGCACGGGGAACCAGACCGGGCAGATGAGGCCTACGCGCATTCGAAGACCCCTGAAGGCGGACGCTTCCCGTCCGCGTCGTAGTGGTCTCTTCTCATCGCGGTCACACTCCCTCCGCAATCGTTACATGGCTGCGCTCGACTGCGATCGACCAGGTACGGCCGTAGGCCCGGACCCCCTCGATGCGGAGGCCGTCGAGCCAGCTCGGAAGCTCGTCGGCCACCGTCGAAACCAGCCGCTGCCGCTCGCGGTCGGGCTCGATCCCGAGGAGGATCCTGACGAGCAGGATCGGTGTGCCGGCGGCCCATGCCTGCGGCCGCGCGGCCGTCGGGTACGCGATGGGGAAGGGCGTCTCCTCGCGCGCGTAGCCGGCGAACACCTCGGGGAGTGACCAGTCGAAGTGACCGGCCGCCTCGATCAGCGCGCGGGCGATGCGTCGCGCCTCGGCCGTGTACCCGTGCCGTGCGAGGCCCCATGCTCCGAGCGCCGTGTCGTGCGGCCACACGGTTCCGTTGTGGTAGCTGATCGGGTTGTACGCAGCCGCGTCACTCGCCATCGTGCGGATGCCCCAGCCCGTCCAGAGTCCCTCCGAGAGGAGCTGGTCGACGACGGCGCCGACGCGCTCGGGCCGGACGATCCCGCTCCACAGAAGATGCCCCATGTTCGAGCTACGGGCGTCGACCTTCCGCTTCCGCCCATCGAGCGCGAGGGCATAGAAGCCGCCGCGCTCGTCGACCCAGAAGCTCTCGTCGAAGCGGGCACGGAGCTCGTCCGCCTCCCGCTCGAGCCGGTCGGCCAGCCCCTTGTCCCGCCACACCTCGCGCGCGAGCTCCGCGATCCCGCGCTTCGCGTCGTAGACGTACCCCTGCACCTCGACCGCGGCGATCGGAGCCTCCGCGAAGGCGCCGTCCTGGAAGCGCTGCGAGTCTCCCGAGTCCTTCCACGACTGGTTCGCGAGCCCGCTGTCCACCATCCGGCTGTACTCGACGAAGCCGTCGCTGTCCCGGTCGCCGTAGCGGTCGATCCAGTCGAGCGCGAGCATCGCCGGCTCGCGCATCCGCCGCGCGAACGAGGCGTCGTCCGTCCAGCGCCACGTCTCCGCGAGCAGCACGAGATAGAGCGGCGTCGAGTCGATCGACCCGTAGTAGCGAGGGAACCACGTCTCGGCGCAGCGACCCTCGCGCACCTCGTGGACGATCTTGCCGGGCTCGGCGTCGACCGACGGATCCTCCTCGTGTGCCTGCAGCTCCGTGAGGGCGTCGAGGGCTCCCATCGCGACCTCCGGGCCGAGGAGGAGCGTCTGGAGCGAGGTGATCGCCGTGTCGCGCCCGAAGACGGTCATGAACCAGGGCATGCCGGCGGCGAAGAGCGGCCGCCGGTACTCGCCGGTCCTCATCCGCAGCGCCGCGAGATCGGCGATCGAGCGGTCGAAGCTGCGGCGCAGGCTCTCCCAGCCGCCGCGAACGCGCGGGACACGCAGCGTCCAGGCGGCGACGACGTCGCTCGCGCTCTCCCGCTCCTCGTCCAGCTCCTCGAACGTCTCGAGCTCTTCGTCGAGCCACGGACGGACGTCGACGGTGAGGTCCCACGCCTCGTGCGGCTCCAGCGCGACGGCGTAGCGGATCGCGTTGCCATCCACCGCACCGGGCTTCGACAGCACGAGCTGGGTCCCGAGATCGCCGCGGGGGTCGACGATCGAGAGCTGTCGGCGCGACTCGTCGTAGCTCGTCGGCGCGGGCGGAGGGAGCGGCTGCGCGAGCTCCGGGTCGCCGAGCGCGAAGTCGTGGAGCTTCACCGAGATGATGTCCGCGAAGTCGGCCTCGGCCTCGAGCGCCATGTCGAGCTCGATCCGCTCCGGGCTCTCGTTGCGCAACGTGATGCGCTCCTGCATCCCGGAGCCGACGAAGCGCTCGCGGGCGATCGAGATCGCATCGCGCGGGAGGCCGTCGGCCGTTCCGTTGCGGAGGTAGAAGGCCGCCTTGAAGTGCTCGACCCGGCCCGAGGAGAGCAGAAGCGGCGCGGCGCCGCCCACCGTCAGGGTCAGCCGCGAGAGGAAGCGCGTGTCGTGGGCGAAGAAGCCGCTCGTCTGCGCGACGATGTCACCTCGGTCGTCCGAGATGCAGAACGTCGATCCCTCGAGGATCGTGAGCACGGCCTAGCTCTCTCGACGGACGACTCGGGCGCCGCTCGACTGCTGCAGCGCCTTGATCACGATCTCGTCGACGTTGACGTGCGGGGGGCGGGTGACAGCGAAGAGGACGCAGTCGGCGACGTCGTCCGGCCCGAGCGGGTCGACGCCCTCGTACACCGCGCTCGCCTGCTCGGCGTCGCCCTTGAAACGCGTCAGCGAGAACTCGGTGCCCGCGACGAGGCCCGCGTCGACCGTTGTGATCCGGATCGGCCTGCCGAGGAGGTCCTCTCGGAGCGCGTAGACGAAGCCGCGCAGCCCGAACTTCGCCGCCACGTACGAGGCGGCGTTCTGGTACGCCTGCCTCCCTGCGACCGAGCCCATGAAGAGGATGTGCCCACCGTCGCGGACGTGCGGAAGCGCGAGCCGCGTGATCCGCAACACGCCGTCGACGTTCGTGTGCAGCACCGTCTCCTCGTCCTCGAGCGTCGATTCCGTGAAGGGGTAGCGGCCGAGCGCGAGCCCGGCGTTGTTGAAGAGGATGTCGATGCCGCCGAGCTCGGAGACCGCCCGCGCGACGAACGCCGCCGAGCTCTCCTCGTCCGTCACGTCGAGAGGAAGCGCGAGGTCCGCGTCGATCATGTCGACGCGCCGCGCCCCTCCGACCACACGGGCGCCCGCCTCGCGCAGCTTCCGCACCGTGGACGCTCCGATCCCGCTCGAAGCGCCGGTGACGATGGCCGTCTTACCGTCCAGCTCCACGGCGCTGAGCCTAGTCCGAAGCGGACGCTCCGGTGTCAGACACCTGTGGAAACGCCCGCCCCTTCAGCCCGCAGCGTTGAGCGGGCGCGATGTTTGGACCGGTCCGAAGCCGGTGAGAGCGGGACGACGTGCCCGGATCAGGCGATGGAGACGGACTCGATCACGACCGGCTCGAGCGGTCGGTCGCGACCGTCGCGATCCACCGTCGAGATCGTGTCCGCGACGTCCTGGCCGGACGTCACGCGCCCGAAGACCGTGTGCTTGCCGTCGAGCCACGGCGCCGCGTCGGTCGTGACGATGAAGAACTGCGAGCCGTTCGTGTTCGGGCCGGAGTTGGCCATCGCGATGTAGCCGCGCGCCACCGGATGGTCGTTGAACTCGTCCTCGAACGAGTAGCCCGGGCCGCCGGTCCCGTCCCCGCGCGGGCAACCGCCCTGGATCATGAAGTCGGGGATGACGCGGTGGAACGTGAGCCCGTCGAAGTACCCGTCCGCGGCGAGCTTGGTGAAGTTCGAGACGGTCTTCGGCGCATCGTCGTCGAAGAGCTCGAGCTCGATCGTCCCCTTGCTCGTGGTCATGACCGCCGTGGACACGGCCGCGACGCTAGCAGCCGCAGCGAGCCTGCCGCCTCGAAAGCGCCGCTGCGCGGCGCGATCGCAGCACCTGGCGCCGATCGCCGTGCGGCGCGCGGCCCCCGGACGGGTGTCATGCGGCCCTCGCGGCTGACGATAGGTCCACCCGTCAAGTGCTCCCTCATGAAGGAGGCAACGATGCACAGGAAGCTCGCGGCGATCACGGTGCTGGCGGTTCTCGGAGTCGTCGGTGCAGGCGCAGCGGTCGCCGGGCAGCCGGCGAACCCCGGCTGCTTCGGAACGGATAGAGCCGCGTACGCCAACGCAAACGGATCCCTCGGACACGAGGTGGATGGCGTCGGCTACTACGCATCGCTGCGCGCCGGTGACAACGGCGCGATCAACCGCACGTACAAGACAGGCTGCGGGGGCGACGCCTCGTAGGAGCCGACTCACGCACGCTGCGAGGCATCGCGAGCATGCCGGTGCCTTCGCTCCGACGCGAGCAGTGAAGGGCGGTCGCTCCGCAGCTTGGAGCCGCCGCCCTTCGGGCGTTTCGCCGGCGTCCTGCCCCGCCCGGAGCCGGCGCCGCCAACCTTCCGCACGGAACGGCGTCCCTACACTCTGAACGTGGCGACCGAGGCCCAGCCACTTGGGGGTTTGCACGAGACCGAGCTCGCAAGCGAGCTCGCCAGCCAATGGCGCCGACTCACGCGCGCGGCGACGATCGTCGCGCTCGTCACCGCCCCGGCGCTCGTCGTCTGGTTCAACCAGACGCAGGGCTGGGCCTGGTACTGGTCGATCCTCGCCGCGCTCCTCATCGTCGTCTGCTTCCGCGGGGTCTTCGACCTCATCTTCCACCGCTTCATCCCGCGCCCGAGCCTGTTCGGGCTGGAGAGTCAGCAGCTGCGGGAGGAGGACGTCGTCGCGCGCCGCCGCGTGTGGTTCTGGCGCTTCTGGCTGAAGGTTGTGATCTTCGGGATCGTCGTCGGCGGCTTCTTCTACGCGATCGGAGGCGTCGGCTACCTCGTCCAGGTCCTGCCGCTCCTCGTGATCTTCCCCTTCTACATGATCTTCAACTTCGCGATCCTCTTCGGGCCGCTGCTCATGATGAACCTCTCGCAGATCCAGGCCTTCGAGCCCGGAGACGCCGAGTGGGGCGTGAAGCTCGCGGACGTCCGCGGACAGGCGGAGGCGAAGGAAGAGGTGCGGCGCGTGGTCTCGATCTGGCAGTCGGGAGAGGCCTTCGAGCGCGCCGGCGGCAAGCGCGAGCGCGGGCTGCTCTTCCTCGGTGCTCCGGGCACGGGCAAGACGATGCTCGCGAAGGCGCTCGCGACGGGCTTCAACTCGCCGTTCGTCTCCATCCCCGGCTCCGGCTTCGCGGCCACCTTCATCGGGATCGACGCGATCGTCGTGCGCATTCTCGCGCGCCGCGCGAAGAAGCTCGCCCGTAAGTGGGGCGGCCAGTGCATCGTCTTCATCGACGAGATCGACGCCGTCGGGATGCGCCGGCAGGCGCTCAACCCCGGTATCGGCGGCTTCGGCGGCAGCTCTCGGCCGCCGGACGTGCACGACTACCTCTTCTACGGCCCCTTCGGCGCGCTCAACCCGTCCGGCGACCTCATCCTGGAGAACCGGCAGTGGCGCGACCGCCTCTTCACGGAGCGCGCCCCCGCCTCTCCCGGCCCGTCCGCGTTCATGGATCGAATGAACGGCGTCGTCAACTTCATGTTCCCGGGCGGCATGGCGGGCGGTGGATCGCTCGCGCTCAATCAGCTCCTGGTGGTGATGGACGGCATCGACAACCCGCCGTTCTTCAAGAAGTTCTTCACGAACAAGACCAACACGCTGCTCGACGGCATCTACATCATCCCGCGGCGCATCGGGAAGCGCTCCCTGCGCATCCGAGCGGCGAAGCCACGAAGCGAGCAGATCTACTTCATCGGCGCGACCAACGTGCCCGTCGACCGCCTCGATCCCGCGCTCACGCGCCCGGGTCGTATGGGGCGCCACGTGTGGTTCCGGACGCCGACGAAGCAGGACCGCCTCGACGTCCTCGATCTCTACCTCGGCAAGGTCGCGCACGACGCCGAGCTCGACCAGCCGTCGCGCCGCGAGGAGATCGCGCGCGTCACGAACGGCTATGCGCCGGCGATGCTCGAGCAGGTGACGTCGATGGCGCTCACGATCGCGCACCACTCGAACCGCGAGGCGTTGACCTGGGACGACCTCGTGGAAGCCATGACCACTCTCGAGGCCGGCACAGCCGTCGGCGTCGAGTACATCCCGGAGGAGAGCCGCGCCGTCGCCATTCACGAGGCTGGCCATGCCGCCGCCGGCCACGTCTACCTGAAAGGCGCGGAGTCAACGCGGCTCTCCATCCGGATGCGCGGAGGCGCTCTCGGGCACCATCAGGCGCTCGAGAAGGAGGAGCGCTTCAGTCGCTTCCGGAGCGAGGAGTTCGCGCGGCTCGTCTGGGCGCTCGGCGCGATGGCCGCCGAGCGCGTCTTCTACGGCGAGAACTCCAACGGTGTCGGCGGTGACGTGATGAGCGTCACCGCGCAAGCTGCGTACATGGTCGGCGCGTCGGCGATGGGCCCCGAGCCGTTCGTCGTGACTCCCCGTGACGACGAGACCGAGGAGGAGGCCCGCGAGCGGATCCTGAAGCGCTTCGAGAAGATCGGCCTGCAGATCGTGAACCGGACCGGCGGCGGTGGCCCGTTCGACGCCAATCCCATCGGGTCGGTCCTCGGCGACCGCGACAAGCGCGCGATCGTCGGCCAGCTCGTCGGCCAGGCCTACGTCGCCGCGTACAACCTCATCCTCCACAACCGCGAGGCCGTGGAGCACATCGCCGACGTCCTGAACGCCCGCCGCGAGCTCTTCGGCGACGAGCTGCTGAACCTGCTGGACGAGTCGAAGATCGTGATTCCCGACGTCGACCTTTCGGAGGAGAGCGCGTGGCCGACGATGTGATGGGCAAGGCCGCGGCCGACGCGACCCCTGTGGCCGCCAACGGCGTCGGGTCGACCGTCGCAGCCCGACCGGAGTCCCGCTCCGACCGCGCGCGTCGCCTTGCGTACCGCAGCCGCTTCGCGGTCTTCTACGTCGTGCTCGCGGTCGTCGCGGGCGCCGGCGTCGGCGCGCTGCTCGTGCTCGTCGGGCGCGGGAGCCCGGCGCCCGCCCCGGCCTGGTCTGCGTGGGAGCCGACCGGGAGCACGGAGCGCCGGGCAGCCCAGATCGGCGACCACGTCGGAGACGAGTACCGGCTGCCGAGCGGGAAGGCGCTCGTCGCGGTGACCTACTCCGGCCCGCCCGTGGTGACGGGCCCCGACGGCTCGTCCTTCCAGGTGCGCGCGATCGCCGTGCGCCCCGATACGACCGGCGGTCGGGCGGAAGCCGACGACATCGACACGGTGAACGCGGCCAATACCGTCATGTACACGCTCTGCGGCCTCGGCAACTCGTGCGCGATCGAAGAAGGGAAGCCGAGCGTCGCCCGCGGCCAGCTACTCCGGCGCGAAGCGCTCGAGCTCGCGCTGTACTCGTTCCACTACCTCGACGGCGTCGACTCGACGCTCGTGCTCCTGCCACCGCGACCCGACGGGAAGGCCGCAACGGCGGTCTTCCTCGAGAAGGGCGACGTCCGCACGGAGCTCGGTCGCTCGCTCGGCGAGACGCTGTCCGCGCCGCTCACCCCGGGTATCGGCGAGATCCATGCGGACGAGCAGCGCGTGATCGAGCGCACGACGCGGTCCCGCCTGTACGAGTACAGCTACCTGCAGGCGCAGGACGGGAGCCCGGTCATGGTGCTCACGCCTGCCGTGAGTGGCTGAAGGCGTTCGCGTAGCGCACGATCGAGATCGCGGCCTCGGACCTCCATCGCGCAGGACCCCTGAAGACGTCGGCTTCGCGGCCGCGGGCAGCGTGAACGCCACCCTGACCGCGGCCGTCGAGCGCGCCAAGGCGCGACTCGACACGCTCGACTGGTACCCGCAGCCGGTGCGGACCGACCGGGTCCGCGTGTACGTCGCGCCCTGGTTCTTCCGGATCCCCGGCTTCCGCCGCTACCACGGCTATGCGTTCTGGCGGAGGATCCTGCTGAAGCACGCGGATGCGCCCGACGACCTGATCGTTCACGAGCTCTGCCACGTGTGGCAGGGGCAGCACCGCCCGCTCCACATGTCGTGGAAGCACGTGACGACGCGGTACCGGTCCAACCCGTACGAGGTCGAGGCGAGGCGCGCCGTCACAGAGACCCGCGGTAGGTAGCCCACCCTCGTTCGAGGGAACTTCGCGCGACCCGGACTGCCGACCACTCAACCGATGCTGCGGCGCTCGGTTGCTCTTGCCCTGCCTGTTCTCTCGCTGCTCTGCGCCCTTGCATCGAGCGGCGCCAACGCCACGCGAGCGCTGGCTCCGGACATCGTCGCGATCGACGCGTACCCGTTCTCCGCCGTCGTCAAGTGGCACGTTCCCGAGGCGGCCCGCGTCGTCCTCGAGGTCGGCGTCGACGACCGCTTCGGCATCTGGTCTCCGTCGACCATGACCCAGGACGCCGGCACGCAGCGAACGACACTGGCCGGCCTCGAACCGGCGACCTCGTACCGCTTCCGCGTCGTCGCGCGCTGGCGGACCGGGCTCACCGCCGAGGCGCGCGGCTCGTTCCGGACGGATCCCTGGCCGGGCGCCATGTCCGCGACGGCGGTTCCCGCCGCGGCGGAGGCCACGTCGGGAGGAGGCGACGCGGGGAGCAGCGGCGGCTCACCCTTCGTCCTCCCGCCGGCCGCCCCGCCCGGAGGCGGCGCCGGTCAGCCGAGCCCGCCACCGACGTCCTCCCCGCTCCCGCCGGGCACGCCGACGGTCGAGAGCTCGTCCCCCCTGCGCGTCAACGGCAACGCCGTATTCCCGCGGATGGTCTGGCGGCAGTGCCCGACCTACTTCCCGACCTCGCTCGCGGCCGGGATCAACCTGTTCCTCGGAGTCTCGTGCGGAGACACGGACGACCAGTTCGCGAGACTCGCCGGCCGTGCGATGTCGACGGTCGACGCGTCGACGCCGGGCGTGTCCGGGCCGGGACAGGTCGGCTGGCACCTGCAGGACGAGGCGGACGTCGCGGTCGGTGACGCGAGCAAGCTCCCGCAGCCGAAAGGCGCCGGGCGCGTGACGTTCCTCACACTGACCGACCACTTCTCCGCCCGCGCCGCGCCGCCGGCGAACGGCAAGAAGATCTATCCCGCGTTCTTCGACAGCGCCGATGTGATCGGCTTCGACACGTATCCCGTGGAGGTCCGCTGCTCGCTGGGGCAGATCGACAACGTCTTCTGGATGCAGCGCGAGCTCGTGTCGCTCACGCGCGGCAAGCCGACGTTCCAGTGGATCGAGGCCGGCCCCATGGAGCACTGCCGGGAGAACGAGGATCCGACGCCGCCGGTCGTCCGAGCGGAGACGTGGCTCGCGATCGCTGCGGGCGCGCGCGGGATCGGCTACTTCCCGGACTACTGGGAGGAGAGCATCCGCAACGAGGTGCGCCTCACGAACCGCGAGATCGTCGCACTCGCTCCCGCGCTGCTCGCGCCGGTGGTGAGGGCCAACTGGTCGACGGAGTCGCCCGTGCGAGTGGGCGCCCGCCGCTACAACGGCGCGACCTACGTCGTCGCGGTGAACACGTCGACGTCCGAGTCGAAGGTCTCCTTCTCCCTCCCCGGCCTCGGAGGTCGTGCGCTCCGCGTGTTCCGCGACAGCCGTGTCGTGAAGCCGATGGGCGACCTCGTCACGGACACCCTGCCGCCGCTCGGCGTCGCCGTCTACGTGGTCTCTCCCCCGGGCTGGTAGACGTCCGCGGGGCATGCCCCGCACCGATCGCTACCGGTGGAACTCGAGCCGGTCGACGATCTTGTCCACCGTCTTTCGTTCCGCACGAACCGCGATGCCGACGAGGTCGAGATCCTCGACCGCGACCGCCGCGACCGCATCCCGGTTCGCCTCGTCGTGCCCGGTGGCGAAGAGGTCGGCGGTGTAGATCGCTGGCGTCACGTCTCGATCCCGCGCACGTTCGAACGCCCTGCGAAGCGCCGCCGCGTCCGCCTCGTAGACGAGCACGGGCTGGACGAACATCGGCAGGTATTCGTTCCCCGACGCGTCGCGGTACGGCTCGCCCACGCTCTGCGGATCGGTTCCGGCGACCCCGCTGACGAGGAACGCCGTCACGTTGGCCTTCTGCCACACGGCGAGGTCATCGCGCAGGACGACTGCGATCTTGGTGGAGAACTCCAAGGTCCCGGCGCCTCACCGGGCGAGTGCGACGAGCGCGACGCCGGGGAGCTCGAGGCCGTTCGCGATCGTGAACGGCCCGAAGGCGGCACGCAGCTCCTCGACGATCGCGGCCTGCTCGTCCGGGGACGCCGACCCGAACGCGGCTCCGAAGGCGCCGCCCATCTCCCTGCTGGTCGCCACGAACTCCTCGACGTTCTCGTACGTGAAGCGAACGGGGACCTCCTCGAACCGTGAGTCGGCGAAGCCCGCGTCGGCGAGAAGCGAGCGGAGGAGCTCGTCGTTCCCGAGCGTGAACATTCCCGGGGCGCCGGGCTCGGGCGGTGGCATGAGCTCGCGCTCCACGAGGATCCGCCCCGCGATCGAGACCCATGGGTTCTGCTCCGGACCCCGCCAGACGGCCAGTGCCAGCCGCCCGCCGGGGCGCAGGACGCGGCGCGTCTCGGAGAGGGCGGTCGCGGGGTCCGCCATCAGCATGAACCCGAACCTGCAGACGACGCCGTCCACCGAGTCGTCCTCGAGGTCGAGCTCCAGTGCGTCGAGAAGCCGTAGCTCGACGTTCCGCAGCCCGAGCTCCGCCGCGCGCCGCCGCGCAACCTCCAGCATCGCCGGCGAGAAGTCGCTCGTGATGAGAAGGCCGTCGTCGCCGAGCTGCGACGCCATCGAGAATCCCGTGTCGCCCGGCCCGGCAGCGAGCTCGAGGATCGTCTCGCCCGGCTGCGGCGCGAGCTCGCGGACGAGCCACTCGCGCACCGGTGCGGTGATGGCGTCGACCTCCGCACGCCTGCGCTCCCAGCCCGCGGCCATTGCTTGCCAGGTCTCGAGGCTCCCACGCCGGAACTCGTCGCGATCCATGGGGCTCATCGTATTCCGGGCGCGCGGTCGATCACGTCGCCGCCGGGTCGAATCGTCAGATGTACCTCGCGGCGGCGCCTGCCGCCATGCCGAACTCGCGGGACGCGCAGACGGGGCAGAACGCGATCAGCTCGTCGGGCGAATCGTCGTCGTCGGGATCGCGGCCGAGGACGGCGATCCACCCTCGCGCCCGCTTGCTCACGCAGCCACACTCCGAGCACCGCATGCTGGCGCAGGAGCCTACAGCGGAGCGGGTCGACGCGACGATCCCCCGTAAGCTCCCCCCGTGGCCGGCTGCTGCAACCCACGCGGCTGTGACGGCTTCTTCACGGCCCGCATGGCACGAAGAGCCGCCGAGCGCTATCGCACGCGCGGCGTCGGCCAGACGGAGCGGCGGCTGCTGTCCTTTCTCTCCGAGCGCGGCGTCGACGGCGCGACCGTGCTGGAGATCGGCGGTGGCGTAGGCGAGGTGCAACTCGAGCTCCTGAAGCTCGGGGCGTCACGGACGGTCAACCTCGAGCTCTCGCCGGGATACGACGCCGACGCAGCGAGCCTCGCACGGGAGGCGGGTTTCGACGGACGGATGGAGCGGCGCTTGCTCGACATCGCGGTGACCCCGAACGACGTCGAAGCGGCCGACGTGGTCGTCCTCAATCGCGTCGTGTGCTGCTACCCCGACTATCAACGCCTGCTCGGGTCCGCAGCCGATCACGCGCGCCGCCTGCTCGTGTTCAGCTACCCGCCGCGGAACGTGCTGTCACGGCTCTTGCTCGGCGCCGAGAACCTCCGCTTCCGCCTGCAGCGCAAGGAGTTCCGCACGTTCGCGCACCCGCCCGCGCGGATGCTCGAGGTGGTCGAGGGCCGAGGGCTTCGCCAGGCCTACGCGCACCACCCGCTCGTCTGGCAGATCGCCGGCTTCGAGCGCGTCGGCTAGCCGGTAGTCGGCTCGGAGATCGCGGCCATCGCGGTGCTCAGCAGCACGTCCTCGGCCTCACTCTCGGCGAGACGACCTCCTACATCTGGGAGAAACGGAGCGCACCTTGGCGTCTCGACTACGCTCGAGGCGAGCTAAAGGAGGCGACATGGCAGGCAAGGCGGACTTCACCGAAGACGAGTGGAAGCAGCTACAGCAAGGGGTCACAGGGGCCGGGCTCACCGTCTCGACGGCGCATCGCGACTTCACCGACAGCTTCGGTGAGGCGAAGGCGGTCGCATCGCACCTCGCTGCGCACCGTGACAGCGAGAGCGCGCTCGTCCGCGATCTCGCCGGGACACACAGCACGGGGTTCGGGCTGGTTGCATCTCCGAAGGAAGTCGAGGGGACGCTCGGGGCCTTGAGCGCTTCCATCGCGCTCCTCGAAGCGAAAGCGCCCGACGAGGTGGAGGCGTACCGCGCGCTCGTGCTCGACGTCGCGACGGCCGCGGCCGAGGCGAAGGGCGGTGTGAAGGACGAGGAGCGCGCGGCGATCGAAAGGATCAAGAGTGCGGTCGGACCGAGCGAGTCGGCGCGGGGCGACTGAATCGTCTGGCGGTCCTTCGGACGTGGTCGCGCTTCGTCACGAAGCCTCCGGCCGCCGCAGCATCAGCGTTGACACACTGGGCGTTGACCGATCGGCGGTCGAGGCGTACCGTCGACGACGGGTGGGCGCCTTCGCGGACATCTATCGCCGTTCGCTCGACGAGCCCGAGGCGTTCTGGGCCGAGGCGGCCGCGCTGATCGACTGGAGCGAGCCATGGGAGCGCGTGCTCGACGACTCGCGCGCGCCCTTCTATCGATGGTTCTCCGGCGGCCGTATGAACACGTGCCGAAACGCGCTCGACCGCCACGTCGAGGGCGGCCGCGCGGATCAGCTCGCGCTGATCTACGACTCGCCGGTCACGGAGACGAAGGCCGAGTTCACCTATCGCCAGCTCCGCGACGCGGTCGCGGCGTTCGCGGGCGCCCTCGCGCGTCAGGGTGTCGGGCACGGCGACCGCGTCATCGTGTACATGCCGATGATCCCGGAGGCGCTCGTCGCGATGCTCGCATGCGCGCGGATCGGGGCAGTGCACTCGGTCGTCTTCGGCGGGTTCGCGGCCAACGAACTGGCGACGCGCATCGAGGACGCCCAGCCGAAGGTCGTCGTCACGGCCTCGTGCGGCATCGAGCCCGGACGGATCGTCGCTTACAAGCCGCTGCTCGACGCGGCGATCGATTCGACACACTGGAAACCGTCGCGCTGCATCGTCCTGCAGCGCCCGATGCTCGAGGCCGACCTCGACCCTTCCCGCGACCTCGAGTGGCACGAGTCGCTCGACGGCGCGGAGCCCGCCGACTGCGTCGAGCTCCTCGCGACGGATCCGCTCTACGTCATCTACACGTCCGGGACGACCGGTCAGCCGAAGGGGATCGTCCGGGATAACGGTGGCCACGCGGTCGCGCTCGCCTGGTCGATGAAGCACGTCTACGACACGAACCCGGGCGAGACGTACTGGGCGGCGTCCGACATCGGCTGGACGGTCGGCCACTCGTACACCGTCTACGGCCCGCTCCTGCACGGCTGCACG
>DASUFC010000118.1:0-2120 GCA_036274755.1 Gaiellaceae bacterium | reverse complement strand
GGGCGAGGAGACGCGCAGCATCAGGCGACGATTGCCAACCTGCAGGACGACGCGGCGGCCGGGCTCCCGAACATCTCGGACGTCGATCTGAGCGGGAAGACGGACGTCCCGGAGATCGACGCGGGGTATCCGGCGTCGACGCCGATCGACACGGGGCATCCTCTGGCCGCTCCGTACACGGACGGCCTGTTCACGAAGCCGGCAACCGGGAACCCGACGGCGATCCCGCCGACACTGAACCAGTACCCGGACTATCTGAACAAGCCGGAGTTCTGCGCGTCGGCGATCGCCAACAACACCTCGTGCGCCACGATCCCGTACAAGTCGGGCACGCGAGCGTACATCGAGTCGCAGAGCTACGACATCGTGGCCAACTTCGGGGATCAGTTCAGCGACCTGCTCGGCGGCTACGCCGATAAGACGTTCAAGCTGCCGAACCCGAACTACTACCTGCCGTAGGGCACCTCGACTTCCGAGCTCTCCGGCGGCTGCGGTCGCCGGAGGGCTCGAGACCGGCTCAGGAGTCGAGCGCGGAGAGCAGCAGGTCGAGGAGCGCCGCCGGGTCACGAGTCGAAGCTCCAGCCTCGCGCGAGCGCTTCTCGATCCGGAGCCCCTCCGGAGAGGTCAGCACGCGCAGCCGTCCATCGGCGACGAGCTGCTCGTCCACGGCGCCGAGACGGCCCGCGAACGTCGTGTAGACGGGCACACCGAGCGCGACCGCCTCGCGATTCATCGTGCCGCCGGCCGAGACGACGAGGTCCGCCGATGCGACGAGGCTCTGTGCGTCCACGGCGTGCTCGGGGACGAGCAGGGAGGGAAAGTCCCGCCCGACGATCTCCGCGCGCTGCTCGGTCGTGCGTGGGAGGACGATCGCGCGGACCTCGTCGTCTCGACCAAGGCGCGCGAGGACGCCCTCGAAGAGCCGGTTCCCTTCACGGTGGTAGAGCGCGACGTCGGGAGGCGTCCGCACGACGACGAGTACGCGGTCGCGCTCGAGGCCCAGGCCATCGAGGACGCGCGGGTCCGGCTCGAATCCGTGGAGGTAGTACTCCTCCTTCAGCCCCGGGTAGCGCCGAACCTTTCGCGAACGCGCGCCGAGCCGGTCGAGTCGGTCCTGCGGAATCGCTTCAGGGACGATCACGCGCGACGCGGCGCGACAGCCGAACCCGTGCTGGACGCGCGCGAACTCGTAGTCGAAGGCGTAGGACGAGGGGATGCCGAGCGAGCGCGCCACCATGGGCAGCTCGTGCGAGGCGTGCGAGAGCGCGACGTCGAAGGAACGGTCGCGCGCGTAGCTCCGCAGGGCGCGAAGCCGGCCCGCCATGGCTCGCGTCTTCCCGGCCGCGCTCCCGCCGCCGTGACGCGGGCCGACGACGTCGTGCTCGATCCCGTGGAGCGTGAGGAGCTCCGTCGTCTGCGCGTACTCGCGCGTCGTCACCGAGACGTCGTGGCCGCGCTCGCGGAGCAATCCGAGGAGTGGCCGGAAGAACGGCACTTGTGGCGAGTTCGAGACGTCGACCCAGACGCGCACCGCGCGACGGTAGCAGACGGTCTGCACGAAGCAGACTGAGGAGTCTGCTTGGAGTAGACAATCGGGTCTGCGCCGGGCAGACTGTGTGCATGCAGGTCAATCCCTTCCGGGTGTCCGGCGAGGTCGACGCGGTCGACCTGATCGACCGCGAGTCCGAGGCGGCGCGACTCTTCGCCCTGGCGGACGGGGGCCACGCGTCGCGGCTGGTCGCGCCGCGCCGGTACGGCAAGACGAGCCTCCTGCGCCAGGTCCTGTTCGAAGCGGGTGAGGCGGGGTGGGCGACCGCTCTCGTCGATCTCGAGGGGGTCCTCTCGCTCTCGAGCCTCGTCGTCCGGATCGAGCGTGCCTACGACCGTTCGCTGAAGGGCGCCGTCCGGCGCACGGTCGACGCGCTGTTTCGCTCGTGGAAGGTCGGGCTCTCGCTCGGGGCCGGCGGGTTCACGGCGTCGGTGCAGTCGAACCCTCGCATCGACGTCGAGAGTGTCTTCCTACGCCTGCTCGATCTTCCCTCGAAGGTCTACGAGCGGACGGGAGCACGCAGCTTCGTGGCCTTCGACGAGTTCCAGGATCTCCTTCGCGTCGACGGCGC
>DASUFC010000117.1:0-3149 GCA_036274755.1 Gaiellaceae bacterium | reverse complement strand
CGACGTCTCCGGGCCGTCCGTCGTCGGCCGACGAGGAGATCGTCGAGGCAACGCCCATGCTCCGCGCGGTGGCACGCCGGATGAGCGAATCCAAGGCGACCGTGCCGCACTTCTACCTCGACGCCGAGATCGACATGGGCCGCGCGCTCGAGCTGCGCGAAGAGCTCAATCAGGCGCTTGCGGACGACGGCGAGAAGATCAGCGTCAACGACCTCGTGGTGCGAGCCGCGGCGCTCGCCTTGGTCGCGAACCCGAAGTTCCACCGCAGCTGGCACGACGGCACGTTCGTGCTCCACAAGACCGCCCACGTCGGCATCGCGGTCGCGCTCGACGACGGTCTGATCGTTCCCGTCCTGCGCTCGGTCGAGCAGAAGAGCCTGCGCGAGATCGCGCGCGAGTCGCGCGACCTCGCCGAGCGCGCTCGGGCGGGCAAGCTGAAGCAGACGGAGATCGAAGGCGGGACCTTCACGGTCTCGAACCTCGGCATGTTCGGGATCCCGAGCTTCAGCGCCGTCGTGAATCTCCCCGAGCCCGGCATCCTCGCCGTCGGCGCGACCGTCAAGCGCGCGGTCGTCAGGGACGACGCTGTCCAGATCCGGCCGATCATGACGGTCACGCTGTCGGTCGACCACCGCGCCACGTCGGGAGCGGAAGGCGCTCGCCTGCTGGCATCGATCCAGCGTTTCCTCGAGCAACCCGTGTTGCTCCTCGCATAGGAGTAGATTCGGACCGATGCAGCTCGTCGACCTCATGGCGACCGACGTGCTCACGGTGTCGCCCGACACGACGATCGCCGACGCTGCCCGGCGCATGATCGCGCGCGAGACCGGCGCCGCCGTCGTGATCGAGAGCGACGACCTCGTCGGCCTCATCTCGGAGCGCGACCTCATGCGCGCGATACCCGACGCGTGCAGCCCCGAGACGCCCGTGTCCGAACGCATGAGCCGACAGGTGATGACCGCAGCGCCGGACACGAGCATCCCCGAGGCCATGGCGATCATGATCGAGGGTCGCTTCCGCCACCTTCCCGTCGTCGACGGCGGCCGCGTGCTAGGAATGGTCTCGATGCGCGACCTGATGTCGTGGACATCGCTGCGCCTCCGCCTCGGCCCGCTCGGAGACGACGACGAGATCGACAGCGCCGAGCTTCTGGCGACGATCCATCGCATGCGCACCGGCGCCGCCTGAAGCTTCGTCGAAGCTGCTGTCCCCTTCCGCCGCCCCCGCTCGTCGCCTCTGTGAGAGACCACGCAGACGAGAGGAGAAATGTCATGCGCGTATTCGTTGCCGGAGCGAGCGGTGCGATCGGTCGTCGTCTCGTTCCGCAGCTCATCGAGGCCGGGCACGACGTGGTCGGCACCTACACCACGCCGTCGAGCGCGGAACTCGTGCGAAGGCTGGGTGCGACGCCGGTCGAGCTCGATCTGCTCGATGCAGGCGCGGTGCGAAAGGCAGTGCTCGCGAGCGAGCCGGAGGCGATCGTCCACCAGGCGACCGCGCTCGCGAACGTGAAGTTCTCGCGGAACATGGACAAGGTGGCCGCCAGGACGAGCGAGCTGCGGACGAAGGGGACGGACGCGCTGCTCGCCGGTGCGCGGGAGGCCGGCGTGCGCCGGTTCGTCGCGCAGAGCGTCGCCGTGTTCGGCCGGTACGCCCGCGAGGGCGGGCCCGTCAAGACCGAGGACGACCCGCTCGACCCCTCGCCGCCGGCGCACTTCCGCAAGAGCGCCGTCGCGATGGCGTACCTCGAGCAGGCAGTCACCGACTTCGGCGGGATCGCGCTTCGCTACGGCGCCTTCTACGGCGCCGCCAACGACGGCACGATCGAGCCGGTGCGCAAGCGGCAGTTCCCGATCGTCGGCGACGGTGGCGGCGTCTGGTCGTGGATCCACCTCGACGACGCCGCCTCGGCGACCGTCCTTGCGCTGGATCAGGACGGCCCGGCGATCTTCAACGTCGTCGACGACGATCCGGCGCCGGTGCGGGAATGGCTTCCCGTGCTCGCCGACGCCCTCGGGGCGAAGCCGCCGCGGCACGTTCCCACGTGGCTTGCGCGGCTGCTCGCAGGTGAGGTCGTGACCATGATGTCGACGCGGGCTCGGGGGGCGTCGAACGTGAAGGCCAAGCGGGAGCTCGGCTGGACGCCGCGCTTCCCCACGTGGCGCACGGGGTTCCCGGCCGTCTACTCGGCGCTCGCCGCCTCCGAGCAGCGGGCGCCCCAGCGGGCGCCGCAGCCGAGCCACTAGCTCGACCGGACGTAACGAGGCGCCCGCCCCACGAGGACGGGCGCCTCGTCGTCTCCTCCCTTCACCCGAGCCGCTGTCCCGTCGGACGCGGCCCGTTCGTCGGTACCCGAAACCACGTTCAGGAGGAAGCACGATGAGAAACCAGATCCGTGTTCTCGAGCGCCCCGACGGCGAACGCACGGCCGTCTCGGGGGCGGGCCGCTGGCTCGTCCTGGCGGTCACCGCTGCGGCGCAGTTCATGGTCATCCTCGACGTCTCGGTCGTGAACGTCGCCCTGCCGGCGATCAAGGACGACCTGCATTTCTCACAGGAGGGCCTGCAGTGGGTGATCACCGCCTACGCGATCCTCTTCGGCGGCGTGCTCTTGCTCGGCGGCCGTCTTGCCGACCTGCTCGGACGCCGGCGGGTGTTCATGACGGGGGTCGGGCTGTTCACGCTCGCCTCCCTGCTGTCCGGGCTCGCCTCGTCGGAGGGGGAGCTGATCGTCACGCGGGCGCTGCAGGGGCTCGGCGGCGCTCTCCTCGCACCGGCAGCGCTCTCGATCGTCGTCACGACCTTCCGAGAGGGACACGACCGGAACGTCGCGCTCGCGATCTGGGGCGCGATCTCCGGCGTCGGCGGCGCCGTCGGCGTGCTGCTCGGCGGCGTCCTCACCTCGTACCTGACCTGGTCGTGGATCTTCTACGTCAACCTCCCGGTCGGCGTGGCCGTCCTCGCCGTCAGCCCGTGGCTCCTGTCGGAGAGCCGGGTCGCGGTGGCGCGTCGCCACTTCGACGTCCTCGGTGCGACGTCGGTCACGGCCGGGCTGATGGTGCTGGTCTACGCGATCACGCGGGCGAGCCAGCACGGCTGGGGGAACAGCGTCACGGTCGGGCTGTTCGCGACCGCAGCCGGACTGATCGC
>DASUFC010000116.1:0-25683 GCA_036274755.1 Gaiellaceae bacterium | reverse complement strand
ACACCGCGCTCGCGGGCGATGCGGCGGGCGAGCGGGCTCGCCTTCACGCGCTCTCCTGCGGCCCGGACAGGCGCGGGAGCGGTCGGCGCAGGGGCAGCCTCCGCCGGAGCATCC
This sequence comes from Gaiellaceae bacterium, assembly GCA_036274755.1. Classification (GTDB taxonomy): domain Bacteria; phylum Actinomycetota; class Thermoleophilia; order Gaiellales; family Gaiellaceae; genus GMQP-bins7. The sequence goes on along the minus strand of DASUFC010000116.1, from coordinate 25,569 downwards.
TCCACCGGAGCCTCCTCCTTCGCCTTGGTCTCGGCCTCTGCCTCGGCGGCGGGCGCTGACGCCGGCTCGGCGGCGGCAGGCGCCCCGCCGTTCCCACCTTGGGAGCCCTCGAGCAGCGCGGAGACGTCCTCGTCCTGCGCGCCGATGATCCCGACGGTCGTTCCCACATCGACCTCGCCGTCGGCGATGACGATCTTCAGCAGCACGCCGTCCGACTCGGCCTCGACCTCCTGCGTGACCTTGTCGGTGTCGAGCTCGTAGAGCGGCTCGCCCTTCGCGACCGTCTCGCCCTCGTTCTTGAGCCAGCGCACGATCGAGCCCGACTCCATGCCCTGGCCCAGGCGCGGGAGCTTGACCTCGGTCGCCATCGCTAGCTGCGCGCCACCGTCCGACGGATCGCGGCGAGCACGTCCTCGGCGTGCGGGACGACCCACTGCTCCATGGCCGGCGCGAACGCGAGCGGAGCGAACTTCGCGCCGACGCGCTCGATCGGCGCGTCGAGCCAGTCGAAGGCGCCGTGCTGGATCACCGCGGCGAGCTCGGAGCCGAACCCGCCGCGCGTGACCGCCTCGTGAGCCGTCACACAGCGCGTTGTCTTCTTGACCGAGCCGATGATCGCCTCCTCGTCGAGCGGGAGGAGCGTCCGCGGGTCGACGACCTCGACCGAGATCCCATCCTTGTCGGCCTCCTCCGCCGCCTCGAGCGACTCGTGCACGAGGCGCCCGGTCGCGACGACGGTGACGTCCGTCCCCTCGCGGTGGATGCGCGCCTTCCCGAGCGGGATCGGCACGAGCTCCTCGGGCACCTCGCCCTTCAGCGGGTAGAGCGTTCGGTGCTCGAAGAAGACGACCGGGTTGTCGTCGTAGATAGCCGACCAGAGAAGCCCGCCCACGTCTTCCGGCGTCGAGGCGAACACGACCTTGAGGCCGGGCACGTGGACGAACCAAGCCTCGAGCTGCTGGGCGTGCTGCGCGCCCGGAGACCAGCCGGCGCCACCCTGTGTGCGGATCGTCAGAGGGACCTTCAGCTGGCCGCCCGACATCGTGCGGTGCTTCGCCGCCTGGTTGACGAGCTGCTCCATCGAGATCGTCAGGAAGTCCTCGTACATGATCTCGACGATCGGCCGCATGCCCTGGATCGCCGCGCCGATGCCGCTTCCGACGATGGCCATCTCGGAGATCGGCGTGTTGCGGACGCGGCTCGGGCCGAACTCGTCGAGCAGGCCCTGCGTCACGGCCATGGAGCCGCCCATCTCGGCGATGTCCTCGCCCATGATGAAGACGCGGTCGTCCTCGCGGAGCGCCCGTCCGAGGGCGTCGCGGAGCGCCTCGCGGTACGTCAGCTCAGGCATAGACGTACTTGAGCGCGTCTTCCGGAGCGGGGTCGGTTCCGGCCTTCGCGAACTCGACCGACGCCTCGACCTCGGCCGTCACCTCGGCGTCGATCGCCGCGAACTCGTCGTCCGTGAGCTCGAGACGGGCGCCGAGCAGGCGGATCGGGTCCTTCGTCTCCCGCTCCTGCTTCAGCGCGTCCTTGTCGCGGTACACCTGCGGATCTCCGATGAAGTGGCCGGTGAGGCGATGCGTGCGGAGATGGAGCAGCACGGGGCCCTTGCCGGCGAGCGCGTGCTCGCGCGCCGCGAGCGTGGCCAGGTACACCGCCTCGACGTCCTGGCCGTCGGCCTCGATGAGCTTCATCCCGAACGCCAGCGCGCGCTTGCCGATCTCCTCGACGGGAAGCGGCATGTGCTGGGAGGCGGGCGTCGACTCGGCCCAGCCGTTGTTCTCGAGGACGAAGAGCGCAGGGACCTTCCACAGCTGCGCGAGGTTGAGGGACTCGTGGAAGGTGCCGGTGTTCGTCGCGCCATCACCGAAGAAGGCGACCGCGACGCGCTTCTCGCCCCGCATCTGGAAGGCGAGCGCCGCGCCGACGATGCCCGGGAGGCCGCCGCCGACGACGGCGTTCGCCCCGAGGTTGCCGACCTCGACGTCATAGAGGTGCATCGAGCCTCCGTATCCACCACTGCAGCCTTCGACCTTCCCGTAGAGCTCGGCCATGATCCGCTCGATCGCCGTCCCCTTTGCAATCGCGTGGCCGTGGGCGCGGTGCGTCGAGGCGATCACGTCCTCGCGCGCGAGTGCGGCGCAGACGCCGGTCGCCGTCGCCTCCTGGCCGATCGCGACGTGCAGGAAACCGGGAAGCTCGCCGGCGCGGAACCGATCCTCGACCTTCTCCTCGAACCGGCGGATGAGGAGCATCTCGCGGAAGAACCCGCGCAGCACCTCCTCGGATACGCCAGGGCCTCCGGATCCGGCGCGCTCTTCGACGGTCGTCATCGCGCGGCCATTATGCTGATCCGCCGATGCGGGCTGCCGATCAGTGGGCGCAGATCGAGGCCGCGCTCCCTCCCGACTGGTCGGAAGCGCAGGTCGACTTCAGGCCTGAGGATTCCATCTCCGATGCGGCCGCGGCGCTCGGCCCGCTCCAGCCGGGACGGGTCGGAGACAGGCTGCGGATTCACATCCAGCGCGCCGACGGCGGCGTCGAGCGAGCGCGGAACATCCTGCGTCGGCTCGACGGCCGGCGGGTATGGGGAACGCTCGAGCTCGTCGGCGTGATCAGGGACGTCGTCCCGATCGAGACGACGGAGGAGCACCCGGCGCCGACGGAGTCTCTCGCGTCCCAGTGGGAGGAGATACTCGCAGCGCTGCCGCCGGACTGGAGCGACCTCCTCTGCGAGCTTCGGCTCGAGTCGAGCGACCATCTTCCACGTGCGGCGCTGCTCGGGGCCCCGATGAACCCCTCCCGCGTTCCGGACGAGACGGCCCTCCGCTTCCGCGCGTCGGGGAAGCAGGGGTACGGCGTGTCGCCCCAGATGGCGCGACGCTGCTTCGAGCGGATGGATGCCGAAGGGATCGCGGGCTCGCTGGTCGTGCTGCAGAGCCTTTCCGACACCGAGAACGTCGTGACGCAGGGCCCCGTGTGGCGGCTCGCGGGCCGCTCGGTCTGAGCTCGGCGCCGGCGACGGCAAACCGGTTGCGCCCGGTCCTGCGAAGACTCGTTCAGGTCAACGACATCGGGAGGCCGAATGAGAAATCGAAGACTCGGAGTGGGAGCGGCCGTTGCCGCGGTGTTCGTCACCGGCGTCTGGGTGGGTATCGGCAGCGCGGGGTCGCTGAATGCTCATGCCGACGCGGTCGCCCTCAAGGCATCGCTCGCCGTGGGCAAGGAGGTACCGAAGCCTTCGGGGACGAAGGCGGGCGCGGGCGGGCTCTTCTCCGCAGGCCTGACGAAGAAGGCCGCGGGCGGCACGCTCGCGTGGCGCCTCACGTTCCACGGGCTCACGGGCAGGGCGATCGCCGCCCACGTCCACATGGGGAAGCCCGGCAAGGCGGGACCGGTCGCCGTGGCGTTGTGCGGCCCGTGCCGATCCGGTCAGCGCGGCTCGGCGAAGGTCAACGCGCGAACGGTGAGGGCGCTGCTGCGTGGCACCGCCTACGTGAACGTGCATACGACGAAGAACCCGGGCGGCGAGATCCGGGGGCAGGTCGTCAAGGGCGGGAAGCCGGTCGGCGTCCCGACCACGTCGACGAGCACGGAGACGACGACCACGACGACGACGTACGAGTCGCCGTACCCGTAGAGGTCGGGGCCTCGCAGCCGGTCCGCAGCCGGCGGCCGGCTGCGTCAGGCCCCACTCAGCCGCGCAGCTCGGCGCCGAAGCGCTCTGCGAGCGCCGCGACGATCCTGTCCCGCACCCGGGTCGCCTCCTCCTCGGTCAAGGTGCGCTCCGGCGACTGGAAGGCGAGGTGGATCGCGACCGACTTGCGGTCGCCCCCGAGCTGGTCACTGCGGTAGACGTCGAAGACCCGCGCCGTGCGCAGGATAGGCCCCGCGGCCTCGTGAGCGGCATCGACGAGCGCGCCGACCTCGACGTCCTCGCCGACGACGAGCGCCACGTCCTGGAGCGTCGCCGGGAACGTGAGGACGTCCTCGTACACGATCCGGTCGGGGACCGTCTCGAAGAGCGTGGCGAGGTCGAGCTCGAACGCGCCCCAGCGACCGTCCAACAGCGTCGGGTGCAGCTCGCCGAGCCACCCCGCATCGGTGACGGCGGCCTTGCCCGGATGGAGGAGCGCGTGCTCGCCACGCCGGACTCGGAGGTCGAGGGCCAACGCGCCGTAGAGCGTCTCGAGGACGCCCTTCACGACCTCGTAGCCACCTGCGACCACGCCCGCGACGCGCCAGCGCTCGTCGGGGAGCTGCTCGCCCGACGGGAGGTAGACGCGCGCGATCTCGAACAGGGCGACGCGCTCCTCCCCTGCGTCGATCCCGATCTGGGCGGCATCCACGAGCCCGGGGACGATGGTCGTGCGGAGGATCGCCTGGTCGGACGTCATCGGGCTCGGCAGCCTGATCGCGGCCGGGTCCGGGTCCGACCCGACGAGGCTCCAGGTGTACGCCTCGGAGAGCCCGGCCCCGACGAGCGTGTCCTCGACGAGGCGGCGCAGGCGCTGCTCCTTCGTGAGCCGGCCGCGGACGTGCCGGCGCAGCGGCATCGTGAGCGGGACGCGATCGAGGATCGGCCTGGCGACCTCCTCGATGAGGTCGATCTCGCGCGTGACGTCGCGGGCGCGCCACGTCGGGACGGTGACGTCCCAGCTCTCGTCGACCTCGAAGCCAAACCCGGTGAGCGTCGCGCGCTGGTCGTCGGGCGGAATCTCGAGGCCGATCACCTTCGAGGAGCGCTCCGGCCGCAGGTGCACGACCGATCGCTCGGGGAGGCCGGCATGCACATCGACGTGTCCCGTCATCCGCGCGCCGGCGAGGTCGACGAGCATGCGGCTCGCGAGCATCGCGGCGGGCTCGGCCAGGTGCGGGTCGACGCCCTTCTCCCAGCGATTGGATCCGGCTGTGCGCAGCGCGAGTCGCTCCGACGAGCGGAGAATCCCGAGCGGCTCGAAGTTGGCGGCCTCGAGCAGGACCTCCGTCGTCGACTCCGTGACCTCGCTGTCCTCGCCTCCCATGATGGCCGCGAGCGCGACGGCCTTCTCCCCGTCCGTGATGAGGAGGTCGTCGGTGTCGAGCACGCGCAGCGTGCCGTCGAGCGTCCTCACCTCCTCGCCTGAACGCGCGTGCCGCACCGCGATGCGGCCGCCCGCGAGCTTCGAGCGGTCGAAGGCATGCAGCGGGCTGCCCCACACGTGCATCACGTAGTTCGTGACGTCGACGACGTTCGAGATCGAGCGCATGTCGGCGAGGAAGAGACGCGAGCGCAGCCACTGCGGGGACGGGCCGATGGCGACGTCGCGGAACACGCGAGCGATGTAGCGGGGGCACGCTGCGAAGTCGTCGATCGCGACGTCGACCGCCTCGGCGTCGACGACGGGCGGATCGAGCGGCTCGGGGACGTGCAGCTCGCCTTCGAGGAGGGCGGCGACCTCGCGCGCGAGCCCGACCATCGAGAGGAGGTCCACCCGGTTCACGGTCGGCGTCACGTCGAGGACCTGATCTCTGATGGGGAGCACGTCGACGAGTGGCGTGCCCGGCTCCGGTCCTTCGGGAAGCAGCATGATCCCCGCGTGGTCGTCCCCGAGGCCGACCTCGTCCTCCGCCAGGATCATCCCCCGCGACGCCTGCCCACGGAGCTCCCGCTCGCCGAGCGGCTGGTCGAAGATCGGCAGGTACGCGCCGGGCAGGGCCACCGCGACGGTCGCGCCGGCCTCGAAGTTCCAGGCGCCGCACACGATCTGCCGCGCATCGACCTCCCCCACGTCGACCCGGCACACGCGAAGGCGGTCGGCGTTCGGATGGGCCTCGACCTCGAGCACGCGACCGACGAGGAACCGGTCGAGATTGCCGTCCACGTCGGGCACGCCGACGTCGATCACGCGCTCGACCTCGAGCGAGGAGATCGCGAGGCGCTGAGCGATCTCGTCAGCCGTCGCGTCGACCGTCACGTACTCGCGGAGCCAGGAGAGCGGAGCCTTCATCAGAACTGCCCCAGCAGCCGCGGGTCGTTGCGCCAGAGCTCGCGGAGATCCGGGATCCCGTGCCGGAGCACGGCGATCCGCTCGAGGCCCCACCCGAATGCGAAGCCCGTGTACCTCTCGGGGTCGTAGCCGACGAACTCGAAGAGGTTCGGATGGACCATGCCCGAGCCACCGACCTCGATCCAGCCCGAGTGTCGGCACACCGGGCATCCCGATCCGTCGCAGATGTGGCAGGAGACGAGCGCCTCGACCGAAGGCTCGGTGAACGGGAAGTGGTGCGTGACGAATCTCGTTCGCCGCGACTCTCCGAACAAGGCCTTGCACAGGTAGTCGAGCGTCCCGAGGAGGTCACCGAGTGTGATCCCCTCGTCCACGGCGAGCCCTTCCACCTGGTGGAACGTCGGCACATGCGTCGCATCCGGTGTGTCGCGCCGGTACACGCGTCCGGGGCAGACGACGTACAGCGGCGGCTGCTGGGACTCCATCGTGCGGATCTGCGCCGGCGACGTCTCGGTTCGGAGCACCGTCTCCTCGTCGAGGAAGAGCGTCTGCAAGGGCGAGCGCGTCGGATGCCCGGGCGGGAAGTTGAGCGCGTCGAAGTTGTAGGTCGTCGTCTCGACCTCGCGGCCGTCGACGATCGAGTAGCCGAGGCCGAGGAAGATGTCCTCGAACTCGCGCCGGATCTGCGTTATGAGATGCAGGTGGCCGCGCGACACGCGCGTCCCCGGCAGTGTCACGTCGACGCGTTCCTCGGTGAGCCTGCGGTCGAGCTCGGCGCGCTCGAGCGCCTGCTGGCGCCCGTCGATCGCAGCCTCCAGCTTCTCGCGGAGCGCGTTCAGCGCCATGCCCGTCTCGCGATCGCGCACCTCGCGGAGCGCGAGCTTCAGCTCGCTCTTTCGCCCGAGGTACTCCACGCGGACCTGCTCGATCTCGTCCACCGTCCCGGCGGCCTCGGCAGCTGCGAGCGCGGCATTCTCGAGTGCCTGGACGTCCACGGGAGCGCGAGGTTACCAACGGCCCTCGGGCTGCTTGAATCGTCGTCGTGAGCGACTACAACTGGTTCGCGCCCGTGTACGACGCGTGGGCTGCCGACATGACGGAGGACGTCGACTTCTACGTCGACCTCGCCCGCGAGGCGGAAGGGCCGGTGATCGAGCTCGCCGTCGGCACCGGACGGATCGCGATCCCCATCGTGGAGCGCACCGGCAAGCGCGTCATCGGGATCGACCTCTCGCCCCGCATGCTCGAGCTGGCGCGGGCGCACGCGGCCGACGCAGGGGTCGAGCTCGAGCTGCACGAGGGCGACATGCGCGACCTCGACTACGAGGAGGCGACGGACCTCGTCATCTGCCCCTACCGCGCGCTGCTCCACCTGCCGACCTGGTCGGATCGACGACACGTGTTCGAGCGCGTCGTCCACGCGCTTCGGCCCGGCGGCCGCTTCGCGTGGAACGCGTTCGTCTTCGACCACCGGTACGCGTGCGAGTTCGACGGCAAGTGGCAGGACGAGCCCGAGCGGCACCTCACCGAGTACACGCCGGGCGACAACCGCATCGACATCACCCTCGAGAACGGCGGTCCTCCGCTCACGCTCTGGTGGCTCGCGCGCTCCGAGTGGCAGGGTCTCCTCGACGTGTCGGGGCTCGAGGTCGAGGCGCTCTACGGGTGGTTCGACCGGCGCCCGTTCGACGACGAGAGCCGAGAGTTCGTCTGGGTCGCGCGCAAGCCCGCATGACGCTCTACGACGAGATCGCGGCGCTCTACGACCCGTGGAGCCGGTCGGTAACGGAGGACGTCCAGTTCTACGTCGAGCAGGCGCTCGCCTCCGGCGGGCCGGTCGTCGAGCTCGCAGTCGGGACGGGGCGGATCGCGATTCCGATCGCCCAGGCGGGAGTCGACGTCGTCGGAGTGGACTCGTCGCCGGGCATGCTCTCGGTCGCGCGCGCCGCGGCCGAGGACGCGGGAGTCGCAGACCGGCTCGATCTGCGCGTGGGGGACCTGCGCGAGCCTCCTGTCACGGAGCGCGTCCCGCTCGTCATCTGCCCGTTCCGCTCGCTGCTCCACATGGAGACCGAGCACGAGAAGCTGCGCGCCCTGCGAGCGGCGTGTGGCCTCCTCGAGCCGGGCGGGCGCTTCGTGTTCGACGTGTTCGCCCCGAGCCGGGAGGACATCGAGGAGACCGACGGCCGCTGGCTCGAGCGCGAGCCGGGGATCTTCGAGCGCGCCGACTGGGACGAGGGATCGCGGACGCTGCGCCTCTCCGTGCGCTCGACGGAGGGGCCGGAAACGAGCTTCGGGCTGCACTGGCTCTCCGTCACGGAGTGGCTCCGCCTGCTCGACGAGGCCGGGCTCGACGTCGAGGCCGTCTACGGCTGGTTCGACCGCCGTCCACATGACGGCGAGGAGGACATGGTCTTCGTCACGCGCCGTCGCTAGAGTCGAGCCATGGTCTGGTTGATCGTGATCGTCGTCGTGCTCGTCCTGCTGGCGCTCGTCGTCGTCTGGCTCTACAACAACCTCGTTCGCCAGCGGAACCGCGTCGACAACGCGTGGGCGCAGGTCGAGGTTCAGCTCAAGCGGCGCTGGGATCTGATCCCGAACCTCGTCGAGACCGTGAAGGGCTACGCGGCGCACGAGCGCGAGACGTTCGAGGCCGTGACGAACGCGCGCGTCGCCGCCCAGAAGGCGCAGGGCCCGGCCGAGGCTGCACAGGCCGAGGGCATCCTGAGCCAGGCGCTCGGCCGGCTGTTCGCCGTCGCGGAGGCATATCCGGAGCTCCGGGCGACGGAGAACTTCCAGCAGCTCCAGGCCCAGCTCGCGGACACGGAGAACAAGGTCGCCGTCAGCCGCCAGGTCTACAACGACACGGTGCTGACGTACCACAACGCCATCCAGACCTTCCCGGGCACGCTCCTCGCCGGCCCGTTCGGCTTCACCACGCGCGAGTTCTTCGAGGTCGAGGACGCGGCGCAACGGGAGGCACCGTCCGTCGACTTCTAGCGCTCGCGGCGCTCGGCGCCGCTGCGGTTCTCGCGCTCCCGGCCGCCGCGTCGGCCGACTCGTTCTCGCTCCTCCAGGCCGACGTCGCGGTCGACATCCAGGACGACGGCTCGCTCGGCGTGAGCGAGCGCATCGAAGCCGCGTTCTCGGGCGACTTCCACTACGGCTACCGCGACATCCCGCTGCGCAAGGGCGAGTCGCTCGCGAACCCGTCGGTCGTGGAGCGTGGCGTCGCATTCAAGCGCGGGACGAACACGGACCTCGACCCGGGGACGCCGGGCACGTTCGGGGTCGAGCGCCGGGGCGACACGATGCGGATCGTCTGGTACTTCAACGCCCGCGACCAGACGCGCGCGTTCACGATCTCGTACACGCTGCGCGGCGTCGCGGTCGCGTACGACGACGTCGTCGACGTCAACCTCAAGGTCTGGGGAGACCAGTGGGCCGAGCCGCTCGGCCGCCTCGTCGGTGTGGAGACGGCGCCGGGGAAGATCGAGCGGGCATGGGGCAAGCCCGTGTGGGTGCGCGGCGACGTGGAGCTCACGGGCACGCGGGCGACGCTGCGCGCCGTCTCGGTGCCCGCGCACCAGTTCGTCGAGCTGCGCACGCTGATCACGCGATCGGCGTTCACGTCGACCGCCGGCATGAAGGTGCGGCGCGGCAACGGGCTACGGAAGATCGTCGCCGCAGAGCTCGCGGACGCCGAGCGCTACCAGCACGACCACGACCGGATCGAGGAGCTGAAGGCACACCCGCTGCGGACCGGGCTGATCCTGCTCGCGCTCGCGATCATTCCTGCGCTGCTCGTCATCTCGCTCGTGTTCTGGTTCATGGGCCGCGAGCGGCGCACCGGATACGACCGCGAGTACGAGCAGGAGCCGCCGACCGACACCGCCCCCGCCCTCGTGCCGACGCTCCTGCGGCAGGGTGGCGATGCCGGCTCGTTCGAGTTCACGGCGACGCTCTTCGACCTCGTGCGGCGAGGCGTCTACAAGGCGACGCCGACGACCACGGAGCGCTCCATCTGGGGCGGCCTTCGTCACGAGACCGTCTCCGATCTCGACCTCGTGGCGGGACAGGATGACGAGCTCCGAGCCTGGGAGCGCGACGTCGCGAACGTCGTGGACGGCGTCCTCGACGGCGAGAGCGAGCACCTCTCGCGCTTCCGCGACAAGATCGAGGACGACCGCGAGTCGATGAGCAAGCGCTTCAGCGCGTTCAAGGAACACGTCTCGGACGAGGCATCCCGGCTCCACTGGTTCCGCTCGACGGGGGCAATCCCGCTCGTTCTCGCCACGGTTCTCTTCGCCGTCGCCGGCGGCCTCCTCGTCTTCTTCGCGGTGCGCCAGTGGCGCCCGGTCTACCCCCGGTACTCGGACGTCGTTCTCGTCGGCCTCGGCGCGTGCCTGATCGCCAACGCCGCGCTGTGCCTCGGCACCCTCGCCTTCAACCGCCGTGCGTGGCGCCGACGGACGCCGGCGGGGCAGCAGGAGGCGGAGCGCTGGGAGGCGTTCCGCCGCTACCTCTCGGACTTCCCGCGCCTCCAGGAGGCGCCACCGGCGACCCTCGAGCTGTGGGAGCGCTACCTCGTCTACGGCATCGCGTTCGGCATCGCGGAGCGCGTGCTGCAGGGAGCGCAGCTCCACATGCCCGAGGCGCTGCACGAGGCGAGCGCGATCTACTGGATCTCGCCGCACGGCGACCTCGGATCGGGTGCGACGAGCCTCTCCATCGGCGACCTCGCGTCGGGCTTCGGCAGCGCCCTCGCACCCCCGAACTCGGGCTCGGGCGGAGGAGGCGGCGGCTTCTCGGGCGGCGGTGGAGGCGGCGGTGGAGGCGGAGGCGGCGGGTTCGGCTAGCCGCGACGCGCCAGCTCATAGAGGGCGATCGCCCCGGCTGCCGCGACGTTGAGCGACTCCGCGTCGCCGGGCGTCGGGATCGACACGCGAAGCGCGCTGTCGGCGAGCTCATCCGGAAGTCCTTCTCGCTCGGAGCCGAGCAGGAACGCGAGCGGCGGCTCGAGCTCGACGTCGCCGAGCGGCTGGCCGCCGTGCGCGACGAGCGCGACCGTGCGCTCGGGCAGCTCGCTCCAGCCGACGAGCGGAACGCGGAAGATCGCGCCCGCCGACGCGCGCACGGCTCGCGGCGACAGCGGATCGGCACACTCGGGTGACAGCGCGACGGCCGACCCGAACGCGTCCGCGCTGCGCAAGAGGGCCCCAACGTTTCCGGGATCGGACACCTTCCAGAGCCCCAACGCGACGGCTCGCGTGCCGGCGGGAAGGTCGCGGGCTCGGTAGACCGCGATCACTCGTGGGGCGTGACCGAGCGTCGACACCTCGCGGAGGAGCTCGGGCACGACGTTCTCGCCCGCGACGAGCAGCTCGACGGGCTCGATGCCCGCAGCCGACGCCGCCTCCACGAGATCCTCGCTCTCGACCGCGAAGAGCCCCGTCTCCACGCGGTGCTTCCGCGCAGAGAGAAGCTTCCGGACGAGCCGGAGCTTCTCGTTCTGGCGGGACTCGATCAGGCCGCTTCGGCCGTCTCGAGCGCTGCCTTGGCGCGCTCTGCGACGGCGGCGAACGCCTGCGGATCGCTCACGGCGATGTCGGCGAGGGACTTGCGATCGAGCTCGATGCCGGCCTTCTTGACGCCCTCCATGAAGCGGTTGTACGAGAGGCCGTTCTCACGGGCCGCGGCGTTGATGCGGATGATCCACAGCGAGCGGAACGTCCGCTTCTTCGCCTTCCGGTCGCGGTAGGCGTAGACGAGCGAGTGCTCGACCTGCTCCTTGGCGAAGCGGTAGCTCGACTTCTTGCGCCCGTAGTAGCCCTTCGCCTGTTCGAGAACCTTCGCGCGCTTCTTGCGCGCGTGGACGGCACGCTTGACTCTCGGCACCTCAACCGCCTCTCAGGAGCTTCTTGACGCTCTTCACGTCGCTCTCGGCGACGTCGTACATCTTGCGGAAGCCGCGCCTACGCTTCGACGACTTCTTCTCGAGGTTGTGGCTCCTCATCCCGTGCCGGCGCAGGAGCTTCCCTGTCCCCGTCACCTTGAAGCGCTTCTTCGCGCCCTTGCTCGTCTTCATCTTTGGCATCCGTCTTCACTCCTACGTTCTTGTTCGGGGCGAGCACCATGACCATGTTGCGGCCGTCGAGAAGGGGCTGCTGCTCGATCGAGCCGAGCTCCTTCACGTCGTCGGCGAGCCGGATGAGCAGGTCACGCCCGCGCTCCGGGTGGAGCGTCTCGCGCCCCCGGAACATGATCGTGACCTTGACCTTGGCTCGCTGGCCGAGAAAGCGCACCACGTGCCCCTTCTTGGTCTCGTAGTCGTGTACCCCGATCTTCGGTCTGAGCTTGATCTCCTTGATGTTGATCTGCTGCTGGTGCTTTCGTGCCTGCTTGGCACGCTGGTCCTGCTCGTAGCGGTACTTCGAGTAGTCCATGACCCGCGCGACGGGCGGATCCGCTCCGGCCGCGACCTCCACGAGGTCGAGGCCCTTGCCGTATGCGAACTCGAGGGCTTCCTTCGTCTGGAGGATTCCGACTTGCCCCCCGTTCTCGTCCACGAGGCGAACGCTCTGTGCGCGGATCTCCTCGTTGATGCGCTCGTCCCGCTTGCGCGGCACCTGCCGGTCGAGATCCGGCCTACGGCGGCGTGGTCTCAAAGGTCCTTCATCAAGCTCTCAGCTTCCTCCTTGCAAACGACAAAAACCGCTGCACGCAGCGGCTCGTAGCTTCGTCCAACCGGCTCGGTTGAACCTCCGCGAATCACGTCCGGGAGGTGAGGAAGCGATGAGCTCCTGCTTGCAGGCGGCGAAGCCTAGCACCTAGCGCGGATCGGCCTCGGATGCGAGCTCGCGAAAGCGTGCGAGGAGATCGTCGAGGGAAAGCGTCGACTGCTCGCCTCCGTGCTCGCGCACGGCGAGCGCTGCGTCCGACTCGCGGTCGCCGTACACGATCGTGAACGGCACCTTCTGGACCTCCGCGTCGCGGATGCGCTTCCCGAGCGTCTCGTCGCGCTCGTCGACCTCGACGCGATACCCCTCGCCGGCAAGCCGGGCGCGCAGTGCCCCGGCCGCGTCGCGATGCCCTTCTCCGACGGGAATCACGCGAACCTGAACCGGTGCGAGCCAGAACGGGAACGCGCCGGCGTAGTGCTCGACGAGGATCCCGATGAAGCGCTCGAACGAGCCGAAGAGCGCCCGGTGGATCACGAAGACGCCGTGTTCGTGGTTGTCCGCGCCCATGTACGTCAGGCCGAACCGCGCCGGCATCTGCGCGTCGAGCTGGATCGTCCCCATCTGCCAGCTCCGCCCGAGGACGTCGGTCATGTGCAGGTCGATCTTGGGGCCGTAGAACGAGCCCTCCCCCGCGCCGACGACGTACGGCACCGCGTGGCGTTCCAGGGCCGCGAGGAGCTCGCCCTCCGTGAAGTCCCACTCCTCGTCCGATCCGAGCTTGTTCTCCGGGCGGGTCGAGAGCTCCGCGTGAGGCTCGACCCCGAAGAGACCGTAGAGGTACCGCAGGTACTCGAGGCAGCCGTCCAGCTCCGCTGGAATCTGGTCGCGGGTGCAGAAGATGTGCGCGTCGTCCTGGGTGACGTAGCGGACGCGCGTGATCCCGTGCAGCGTCCCGGTCGGCTCGTTGCGGTGCAGCGGAGCCGCTTCCGCGTACCGGATCGGCAGGTCGCGGTAGCTGCGGAGCTGTGAGCCGAAGAGGAGCATGTGCCCCGGGCAGTTCATCGGCTTGATCCCGTAGGTCTGGTCCTCCGAGTCGCCCGGGATGAGGAACATGTTCTCGCGGAACTTGTCCCAGTGGCCCGAGGTGACCCAGAGCGCCTTGTCGTAGATGAGCGGCGTCTTCACCTCGTCGTAGCCGCGGCGCGCGTTCTCGCGACGCCGGATCGCCTCGAGCTGGTTGTAGATCACCATCCCCTTCGGGTGCCAGAAAGGCGAGCCGGGGGAGTGCTCGTCGAGGTGGAAGAGATCGAGCTGTGCGCCGAGCCGGCGGTGATCACGGGCGCGCGCCTGCTCGAGGCGCTCGAGGTGCGCGTCGAGGTCGGCCTGCGAGTAGAACGCGGTTCCGTAGATCCGCGTCAGCTGCGTGTTCCGCTCGTCCCCGCGCCAGTACGCGCCGGCGAGGCCCGTGAGCTTCACGGCCTTGATCGGCTTCGCGTTCTGAAGGTGCGGGCCGCGGCAGAGATCCGTGAACGCACCCTGCGTGTACAGCGAGATCGCCCCCTCGGCGTCGCGAGCGAGCTCGACCTTGTACGGCTGGGACTCGCCCTCGAAGCGGGCGATCGCGTCGTCGAGCGCGACCTCCTCGCGGGCCCATTCGCGGCCCTCGGCGATCTCGCGGCGGATCTCCTCCTCGAGCGCCTCGAGGTCGGACTCCGAGATCGGCTCCGGGAACTCGAAGTCGTAGTAGAAGCCGTCCGCGATCGGGGGCCCGATCGCGATCTTGACCCCCGGGTGCAGGCGCATGACAGCCTCCGCGAGCAGGTGTGCGCTCGAGTGGCGCAGGACGTACAGCGCGTCGGGATCCTCGGTGTCGCGCGTCGTCAGGAACTGCACCTGCTCACCGTCCGCAAGCGGGAGACGCAGGTCGCGCGGAGCGCCGTCCACCCGAGCGAGGACGGCCTGCTCGGCGAGCTTCGGCCCGATCGCGCGCGCGGCATCGAGCCCGTTCGCGCCGTCGGGCAGCTCGAGCTCTGATGCGTCTGGGAGGACGATCTTCATGAGGCGGTGAGGATAGACCCGGACGCTCGCGAGCGGATCCGCACCCCGCCTCGCGGACCGCTCGCTGACGCTGCTCCTACACTCCGGTGATGTCGGACGGCACAGCCGGGCCTGCGGAGCGGGGAGGACGGATCGCCCGGAGACCGCTCGATCAACTGGTCGGCGTCGTCCGCGGCGTCGTGCGCGCGCTCCCGAAGGCGATCGAGGACATGTTCACGGACCGCTGCACCCAGTACGCCGCGGCGATCGCATACCGCGTCCTGTTCTCGCTCTTCCCGCTGACCATCGCCCTCGTGTCGATCTTCGGGCTCGTGCTGCAGGACGACGAGATCCGCCAGAAGGTCATCAACGAGCTCATCGACCTCCTGCCCGTCTCGAGCTCGGGTCAGGGCAACGTCCAGCGCTCGATCGAGCAGATCGCCTCGCCGCTTTCGGCGATCGGCCTGATCTCCCTCGTGGCGCTGCTTTGGGGCGCGTCCGGGATGATGGCGTCGATCCGCCTCGGGCTCGAGGCGGCGATGAAGGTCGACCGCGGCCGCCCGGCGGTGCGCGCGAAGCTCATCGACTTCGTCCTCATCGCCGCGGCCGGCGTCCTCGTGCTCGTGATCGTCGGCCTCTCGGCCTTCGGCGCGTTCTTCAGCGAGCTGGCCGTGCGGTTCACCGACTGGGTCGGCGTGCGCGCGCCGTCAGGACTGCTGCTCCGCGACGGAACGCAGCTCGTCGCGATCTTCGTGACGGTGCTCCTGCTGTACCGCTTCGTGCCTGCGCGGAAGCTCCGCCGCCGGGGAGCGATCGCCGGGGCGATCCTGACCGCCGTCGGGATCTGGGGCTCCACGAAGGTGCTCGCGATCATCTTCGCGGACTACTCGCGCTACAACCTGATCTACGGCTCGCTCGCCGGCGTCATGACCTTCCTGTTCTTCGTCTACGTCGTCGCCTGGATCCTGCTGCTCGGCGCGGAGTTCGCGTACGCGTGGTCACAGCCCGCAGGCCCGCCCGGGCCGCCGTTGCGGGCGCAGCTCATCGGCGTGGTCCGCGGGCTCTTCGTCCACTCGGACGATGCGCGCGCGGTTACGGACGAAGAGCCGGCTCGTCGACCGTGAGGGTCTTGCCGTCCGCGTCGAGCGTGCACGTGACACCGAGCGGGAGCGCCGCGAGGTGCTTCGTGTGGCCGAGCGGGAGGCCGTAGATCACGGGCACGCCGAGCGGCTCCAGGCGCTCCTCGAGGACGTCCTCGATCGTGCGTGACCGAGCCCAATCCGAGACCGGTCGCAGGTCGCCGTAGTCCGACTTCTCCATCTGCCCGACCACGACACCCGCGACCTGCTCGAGCTTGCCCGCATGCGCGAGTTGGACCAGTTGGCCGTCGAGGTAGTACGGCGGCGTGTGCGTGTCCTCGAAGAACAGGATCGCCCCGTCGAGCTCGATCTCCCACGGCGTCCCCATCGTCTGCATGAGGAGCCAGAGGCATCCGCCGACGAGCGGAGCGGTGACACGCCCGCCCTGGATCGTCCGCACCCACGGATCATCCGGGTCACGGGGCACCTCTCCGGCGCCGCCCGTGCGCAGGACGTCGAGCAGGCGCTCGGTCGAAAACGGCGTCGAGTCGTTCGCGCCGACCCCCATCAGCCCGTAGCCGTACACGGTCGCGACTCCCGTGCGCTGGCGGATCGCGACGTGCAGCGCCGTGAGGTCCGAGTAGCCGACGAGCGGCTTCGGGTTCGCCTCGATCAGGTCGAAGTCGAGGTACGGGATCGCCTGCGCCGAGCCGAAGCCGCCCTGGAGCGCCTGGACGACGTCGACCTCGGGATCGGCGAAGAGCGCGTTCAGGTCCTCCCCACGCCGGCGCGCGTCGCCGGCGACGTAGTCGTCCCGGTCCCACACGCCCGGAGCGAGCTTCACGCGGTAGCCGCGCGACTCCCACCACTCGACACCGCGGAGCACGTCGGAACGGCTGTCGTACGGGCTCGCCGCGGCGGCCACGCCGATCGTGCCGCCCTCGGGGAGCGGCTTCCCGAAGCGCGTGGCCGCGATCAACGGCAGACGCGGACGGTCTGGGACGCCTGGCTCTCGCGGCCGCGGACGTCCGACGCAACGGCCGTGAGCACGTGTGCGCCCTTGCGCTTGCCGGTCGAGCGCCAGCTCAGCTCGTAGAGCCCGGCAACGTTCTTGCGAACACGGCCGATCTGCCGCTTGCCGTCGAAGAATCCGACCGACGAGATCTGGACGTTGTCGTTGGCGACCACCAGCAGGCGCTGACGCGACGCCACGCACTTGCCCTTCTCGGGCGTGACCCACGTGACGGTCGGCCGCGGCACTGCCTCGGCCCGGAACCCCTGGAAGCGCGTGTTGGGAAGCGGGCTGTCGGACTCCGTGTTGATGTTCTTCCCCTCCTGGTAGTCGGACGCGACGATCTGCATGAACTGCGCGCCCGGCTCCAGGGGGAATGCCTCGCGCGGCACGGAGAAGACGGCGATTCCGGTGGCGGGATCGAACATGAGCGCGCCGACCGAGGTGCGCCGCGTGGCCGGCCCGAAGGAGAACTGCAACGCGTGCGGGTCGACGCCCGACTTGGCGTCGGTGACCTTGGCGACGATGGTCGGCCTCCCGGTCGAGAGCTGCTTCGTGATGATCCTGACGGTCGGGGGCTTCACGTCGTTCACCCAGGATCGGAGCGTGTACCGACCCGCGAGCGAGCGCCCGGTGAAGAGGTCTCGCCCGGAGTCGACCGAGATGTAGTAGCGCCCGGGCGGCAGGAAGACTCCGCCGGAGGCGCCGACCGAGAACAGGAAGTCGGGGAGCGAGCCGTTCACGTTCACGGGGATGCCCGCGTACCCGAGCACGTCGTTCTCGTCGAGCGACCCCATGAACCACGGATGGATCGGCTGATTCGAGCTCAGCAGCGCCTCGAACGGAGCGTCGAGCCTCGTCTGCGGTCTCACCACGACGACACCCGCGTTCACGGCCTGCTTCGTGATGTCGAGCGAGTAGATCTTCTCCTTGCCGTCGTCGTTCACCGACGGATCGACGCCGAAGATCCCGAGGATCGCGAACGGCGACGTCGGCCAGCGGTAGACGCTCGCGCGGTCGTCGCCGATGCGGGTGTCACCGGACTGCAGCGTCTTGAGCGGCGTCACCGGCGCGGACGTGAGCGACGAGCGCGACACGGAGAACGCATACGGGATGCGCCGCGTGTCGCTTCCACGACGCAGGACGACGAAGCCGAAGTTGTCGCCCTGGACGGCCCCGGACGACGCGCTCGCGGTCACCTGCATGATCGCCGTCCCACCCGGCGCGAGCGAGACGGGCGCGGCCGAGACCGTCGCCCCTGCCGAGGCCACCTGCGGACGCACTTCCGCGAACCACGTGCCGGCGCCGTCGCCCGCATCGGAGACCGCGACCGAGATGGAGCGAGAGTTCGCACCTCCGCCCGCCACCAGGTAGCCGAACGAGAGCGACTGCGGGTCGCTGAACACGAGGGGCTTGTCGGCCGAGCCGACGTTGACGAGACCGGCGCCCTCGACGAGCACCGATGCCTCCTCGGTCTTGGCCGTCGTGCCCCACGCGGGGCCTGCCGTCGACATGAGCGCCGACTTCATCTGCTGCGGCGTCCAGGACGGGTGCCGCTGCGTGAGGAGCGCGGCGACTCCCGCGACGTGGGGAGCCGAGAAGCTCGTCCCGTCGAGGACCGCGAACTGGTCGCCCGCGAACTCGGGCAGCGTCGAGGAGAGGATCTGCGCGCCGGGCGCGGTCACGTCCGGCTTCAGCGCGTGCCCGAAGGGCGTCAGGCCCGATGACGTGAAGCTCGTCGGCACTCCCGCCCACGTCGTCGGCACCTCGGTGCTGTCGCGCGTGAAGCGGACCGTCACGGAGCCTCCCGACCCCGCGGCGGCCGCCCGGATCCGGGAGCCGTCGAGGTCGGAGATCGTGCCGGCCGACAGCGCTGTGATGTAGGAGAAGCCCGGATCACCCGGACGGTTCTCGGCGATGACGATTCCCGTCGCGCCCGCCGCACGGGCATTCGACGCCTTCCTCGCGTAGGGGCACCCGCCGCGGCTCACGAGTGCGATGGCGCCGCCCATCGAGCCTCCCGGCGCCGCGTTGCAGAGCTGCGGGCTCACGCCCGAGATCGACCCGACGTCGATCAGGCGCTGATTCGTCGAGATCCAGGCGGGCGGAACCGTGTCCGTCGGTGTGAAGGGCATGCGCGGGAGCCCGCCGGGAGACATGACCTGCAGCGACGCGCCGAACACGTGCGCGTTCGCGACCGCGCCCACGCTGATCGCGTCCGGGGCCGTCGCCGGCGACCCGGCCGTCCCGAGCCCGAAGTAGTCGCGGTCGTTTCCGGCCGAGATGATCGGCACGACTCCGGCGCGCACGACGTTCGTGACGGCCGGGATCAGGACGTCCGTCCGCGGATCAGCCTGCGGGCCGCCGCCCGAGAAGTTGATGATGTCCATCCCGTCGCGCACCGCGGCCTCGAACGCGGCGACGATCTCCGGGGAGTTCGCAGAGCAGCAACCGCCGAGCGGGCCCTTCACGTTGAAGACGCGGTAGTTCCCGATGTACGCGCGCGGCGCGACGCCCGACACGCCGTCGACCGCCGGATGGCATCCGCCCGCTGCTTCGTCGCAGAAACCGCGCCGACCCGCCGGAACGTCCATCGGCACCCCCGCGATGACGCCCGCGACGAACGTCCCGTGGAACGACTGGTCGCGGTCGAGCGGAGCCCCGCTCGCGCCCGGGCCTGCGAAGCCTCGCGCGACGATCACCTTTGGCGACGTCCCGCCGCCCGGGCCTTTCGGGAAGCCGGACGGATACGAGAAGCCGGTCGGATCGAGGAACGGGTGCTCCTGGTCGACGCCGTCGTCCACCACGGCCACCTTCACGCCCTGTCCACGCGCGCCGGTCAGGTTGGAGAACGCGGGGGCGCCGATCACCGACGGCCCCCGGTTGAGGTCGAGGTGGTAGGTGAGGCTCGGATAGACGTGCTCTGCGATGTCCGTGGCGAGCAGCTCGGGCAGACGGGCGTACGGGACGCTCACGGCGAACCCGTTCACGAGCACCTGGTAGCGCCGACCGACGACGGCCTGGGGAATCGCGTCGTGCAGCTTGGAGATCGCCCGCGCCTGCTCCGCCTGGAGAGCGCCGAGGTAGGAGCGCGCGAGCGCAGTGTGGGCGTTCAGCTTGCGCTTCACCCCGAGACCGGCGAATCCGCGCGCGTACATCGCGGCGGCGAGGGGCGGGTCGTGCAGGGCCATGATGACCCGGACGCGGTTGCCGCGATCGCGCCTGAACTCCTTCAGGTCAGGTGCGGGACGCACCTTCGCGAGCGCCTGCTCGACCACGCTGCGCGGGGTCCGGTCGGTCGAGATGGAGCCTGCGGCCGTCCCGGAGAAGGTGACGACGACGAGAAGCGGTGCGAGGAGCGCGAGTCGACGCACCGGCGGCGAGGGCTAGCGGACCTTCCCGATGTAGCTCTGCCCTGCCCTCAAGCCCTCGAAGGAGACGGAGACCGAGCCTCGGAAGGTCTTGCCCTTTGCGCCTGCCGGAATGTTCCACGTGCACGTTGCGGCCCCGCCCGCCACGCGCTGAACCCGAGCCTTGAGCCGTGCGCTCCCTGCCCGCCCGACACACGTGACGCGTCCGTTCTGCACCACGGCTCCGGTGTCTGATCGCGCCGCCACGAGCCGGAGCGTGAACGGCCGCCCGGCCACCGGGCGAACCGGCGTCGGCTTCAAGCTCTTCACCACGAGCGTCGGCGGGGTGAGCTTCACGTCGTACGGGTAGAGGCCGGCGCCTCCTCCGGGAGCGATGTCGTCGAGCGCGGACGCGCAGTCGAGGTCCTGCGTCACGGGATCGACGGTGCACCCCGAGATGACGTCGACGAAGAACTTGAACGCCTTCGTGTTCCCGAGCTCCGCGGCGGAGATCCGCACCGTGACCCCTCCCTGATAGCTGAACGTCAGGGTCACGGCCGAGGGATCGCCGAATCGTCGAGTGAAGTCGGTTCCGTCCCAGCGATAGAGATTGATCTCGCCTCGCACGAGCTGCATCACGTAGTCCGTCCCGCCGAGATCCGGCGAGCCCGTCGTCACCTTGTTGTCGGAGTCGACCCAGATCTCGATGATCGTGCCCTGATCGAGTGTCGGCCGATTCGGGATGTTCACGCGGAAGGAGAGCATCCCGGCGTCCGTGTTCGAGACGGTGACCGTCGTGATGTCAGGGGCTCCCGGAGCCTCGCCCGTGGAGTCCTGGAAGGTGGCGCTGTTCGCGGCCGGAGCGCTCGTCGTCGACAGGGCTCCCGACGCCGCCGCCGGAAGCGCGACCACGGCGACCGCCGTCGCGAGAACGAGCCAAGGGCGTGTCAGCAGCCGCACGTCCGCGTCAGCGTAGATGCGACCCCGCGGTACCGCAACTGCTCAGGCGAAGGTGATGACGCTGCGGATGCCGTCCTGCTCCTCCATCAGCTCGAAACCGCGGTTGACCTCGTCCAGCGTGAGCCGATGGCTCAGCAGCGACTCGACATCGATCTCGCCGGCGAGCCAGCGGTCGACGAGCTGCGGCACCTGCGTGCGGCCCTTCACGCCTCCGAAGGACGAGCCGGTCACGCGCCTGCCCGTGATGAGGAAGCGCGGGACGATGTCCAGCGTCTCCCCCTTGCCGGCGACGCCGACCATCGTCGCGAGCCCCCACGCCTCGCGCGCCGCTTCGACCGCCTGGCGCATGACGGCGACGTTGCCGGTCGCCTCGAATGTGTAGTCCGCGCCGAAGCCGTCCGTCTCAGCGCGGATCCAGTCGACGACGTCGTCGCCCGCGACACGGGTGTCGGTCGCGCCGTGGTGCCTGGCGCTCGCAAGCCGGTCTTCGGAGAGGTCGATCGCGACGATCCGCTCCGCTCCCGCGAGCCGGCACCCGATGACGGCGCCGAGCCCGACGAGCCCGCAGCCGAAGACCACGCACGTCGACCCGGGCTGCACGTCCGCCGTGTACAGGGCAGCGCCGATGCCGGTCGCGAGCCCGCAGGCGAACGGGGCGCAGCCCTCGAGCGACGCCTCCGGAGAGACCTTCGCGAGCGCGATCTCCGGCATGACCGTGTACTCGGCGAACGTCGACGTCCCCATGAAGTGGCGCATCGGCTCCCCCGCGCGCGAGAGCCGCGTCGTCCCGTCGGGGAGGTAGCCGAGGCCCTGCTGCTCGCGGATCGCCACGCACCTGTTGGTGCGGCCGCTCAGGCAGTGGACGCACTTCCCGCACTCGGGCGCGAAGAGCGTGATGACGTGGTCGCCCGGCACGAGGAGCGTCACGTCCTGCCCGACCCGCTCGACGACGCCGGCGCCCTCGTGGCCGAGCACGCACGGCGCGTACCCCGTCGGGTCCGCGCCGGACGCGGTGTACAGGTCGGTGTGACAGACGCCGCACGCCGCAAGCCGCACGAGCACCTCGCCCGCCTTCGGCTCGGCGAGGTCGAGCTCCTGCACGACGAGCGGCTGCCCGAAGTCCTCGAGCACCGCGGCGCGGATCTTCATCTGGTCACCGTCGCCGCGCGCATCAGCTGACGGCTCGCTTCACGAGCTTCGCGATCGTCTTCTCGTCGGCAAGCGTCAGCTCCTTCAGCCCGAACACCACGGGCCACATGGCGCCGTCGTCGAGGTTCGCGCTGTCGTTGAAGCCGAAGGTCGCATACCGCTCGTCGAACTTCGCCGCGGCCTTGAAGAAGCACAGGACCTTGCCGTCCTTCGCGTACGCAGGCATGCCGTACCACGTCCTCGGCACGAGGTCCGGCGCGGTCGCCTGGACGATCGCGTGAATCCGCTCGGCGAGGACGCGATCCGCCTTCGGCATCTCGGCGATCTTCGCGAGCAGGTCGGCCTCGCCCGCCGCCCGGCTCTTGTCCGCCTTGAGCTCGCGCGCGCGCTCCTTCATCGCCGCGCGCTCCTCGGCGGTGAACCCGCCACTCTTCGCGGCAGGCTTCTGTGCGGCTTTCCTCTCGGCCATGCGGAACCCCTCCTCCTCGGTCTGACGATCGCGTGCGCATCGTGCCATGACGCGACACCGATGGAACGTGCTCGCCCTCGCCGGCGGCGCGGGCATCGTGCCCGGCGGTGTCCGCACGGCCTGTTGCAATTCCGCCATCTTCGATCCGGCCTCGAGATGGAGCGCGCGCCTGGCCGCCTGGCTGGACGTCGCGTTCATCGTCAGCGGCGTCGCGCTCATGGCCGGCCTGAAGCACAACTACGGAGACGACGGAGCGGTCCGCCACGACGCACTGGAGGCGCTCCTCCAGGGCCACCTCTCGCATCAGCCGTTCTCACTCGTCGTCCCGCTCCTGGCGGTCCCGCTCGACGTGCTCGGCCGCGCGATCGGCTCGGACAGCGCCGAGTACGGGCTGAACCAGTTGCTGTTCGCAGGCTCGCTCGTCGCGATCTGGTTGCTCCTCCGCGACCGCGTACCGGGAGAGCTCCTCCGCGGGTTTCTGCTGCTCCTCGTCTTCGGGTCGCTGTTCCCGCCGGCAGTGGTCTCGTTCTACGGCGAGACCGCGACGGCGACGCTGGTCGCGGTCGGTCTGCTCGCCGTGGTCGTCGGCAGCCGCGCACCGACGCGCGTTGCGGGCTGGGCCGCGGTCGCGATCGGCGTGGCGAACACTCCGGCGCTCCTCCCCGGTCTCGCCATCGTCGTCGTGATCGTCGTGGTCGCGCGTCGGAGCCTCTGGCCCGTCGTCGCGCTCGGAGCCGCCGTGTGCCTGACGGTTGTCGACATCCGGCTGCACACGGGCCGGTTCGGCTCCCCGTATGCCGGAGACCACGGGCTCGCGACCGTGCTTCCGTACTCGGGTCTTCCCGGCTTCTCGTACCCCGCGTTGTTCGGCCTCCTCGCGATCGTCTTCTCGCTGGGTAAGGGACTTCTGTTCTTCACACCCGGTCTCTTTCTCCCCGTGCGCGAGGCACTCGACGGCATGAGGCCGCTGCGCCGCACGCGCATCCTCTGGCTCGTCGTCGTGGTCTGCATGGTCGCCGTCTACTGCCGCTGGTGGGCCTGGTACGGCGGCGTCTTCTTCGGACCACGCTTCTTCCTCATCGCCTCCTTTCCGGCGTCACTCGCGCTCGCCGTGCGCCTGCGGACACCGTTCCGCTCGCTCGCCGGCAACGTGCTGACCCTGCTGGCGCTCACCGTGAGCATCTGGGTCGGCGTCGTGGGGGCGATGGGAGTGCGGACGGACGAAACCTGCACTGCCGACGGGTACGCACTCGAGCACCTCTGCTGGTACACGCCCGAGTTCGGGGCTCTGACCCGACCGTTCGTCGACTGGCCCGCGCAATCGACGAGCTCCGTCCTCTTCGGGCTGCTCGGCCTCGCGGTGCTCGTCCGCCTCGGCGCGCAGCCCGTCCGCGAGCTCGTCTCGCGCCTCCGCGACGAGGGCGCGCGTATCGCCGAGTCCGTGACTGCCGGACGCACCTGGTGACCGCGTGGCCCGCACGACAACGACTATCCTCGGAGCGATGCGCGGCCTCTCCGTAGCCGTCGTCCTCTCCGTCCTGCTGCTCGCCGGCTGCGGAGGTTCGTCCGGAAGCGACGCGCAGACGCAGGTCACCGCCCCGGCGTACAACGGCTACCCGGCGATCACGATCCCCGTCACGACCGGATCCACCGCGCGCTGCCGCCACGAGGCCGACGCCTTCTCGCGAGAGGCGGTCAAGTTCCTCGCGCCGTTCCCATCGGATTCCGACACCCACCTCGTCGTCGCACGCGTGCAGTTCTACGAGTTCACCGCCCATCGGTGCGACCTCGGAATCCTTCGCGACGCGTTCTCGCGGCACGCGACGCCCAAGCAACGGCGCACGATCGTCGACCGCATCGAGTTCATGTTCCTCGGAGACACCGGCCGCGAGCTGACGGGCGCGTAAGGAGCGGCGGTTCGCGCGAGGCAGGATCGATGGGCAGTTTGAAGCTGAACATCACCATGTCGATCGACGGCTTCGTCGCTGGTCCGAACCAGTCGCCGGATGACCCGCTCGGACTCGGGGGAGAGCGGCTCCACGACTGGCTCGTCCCGCTGCAGGCGTTCCGCGAGAGCCATGGCCAGGAAGGCGGCGAGGTCAACGCGAGCACGCCCTTCGCCGAGGACATCCTCGCAGGCGCCGGCGCGACCATCATGGGCCGGAACATGTTCGGTGGTGGCCCGGGGCAGTGGGACGAGTCGTGGAAGGGCTGGTGGGGAGACGATCCGCCCTACCACCATCCCGTCTTCGTGCTCACCCACCATCCGCGCAGGCCGCTCGAGATGCAGGGCGGGACGACGTTCACCTTCGTCACGGAAGGGATCGAGTCGGCGCTCGAGCAGGCGCGCGCTGCCGCGGGCGAGAAGCTGGTGTCCCTGGCAGGCGGAGCGTCGGTCGCGCAGCAGTACCTCGCCGCCGGTCTGCTCGACGAGCTCGTCGTCTCCGTGGTTCCGATCGTGCTCGGCGGCGGCGCGCGCCTGTTCGAGAACGTCGGTGATGCGAAGCTCGAGCAGGTCGAGGCGGTCGAAGCGCCGGGCGTGACCCACATCCGGTACGCGCGGGCCTCACACTCCTGAAGGAGAAGGCCTCGCGCGTGCGCGGCGCTGCCGCAGCCGAGTGTCGCCGCGCGTATGTCCTAGTGACCGCGGCGCTTCTTCGCGGCGAGCGCGATCGCGATCGCAGCAAGAACCACGGTGCTCGTCGCCAGGAAGATCGTCATTGACGCCTCACCTCCGCTTGGAGGATGCGCCGCTCGTTGTCACGCATACGTCGGGGAGGGCGCGGATCTGCGTCCGTGGAAGGTCCGCGGCAGTGGTCTCTTCGGAGCTCGCGGAT
>DASUFC010000115.1:0-3062 GCA_036274755.1 Gaiellaceae bacterium | reverse complement strand
GCCCAGCAGAACCTCGTCACCGTCACGCACTCGATCCACCTCGCCGTCCGGTCGCTCCACACCGACCCGGGGAAAGCCGAGGAGCACCTGGAGCGCGCGCTGGTCGAGCTGACGACGGCCCACGAGGAGCTGCGCGAGCTCGCGCGAGGGCTGCATCCGCAGATCCTGAGCCTCCAGGGCCTCGGGCCTGCCGTGCGTGCGCTTGCCGGCCGCGCGCCGATCTCGGTGACGGTGATCACCGTCGACGACGTCACCCGGTGGCATCCGCTCGTCGAGAGCGCGGCCTACTTCGTCGTCGCCGAGTCCCTCACGAACACGCTCAAGTACGCACGTGCCGCGTCGGCGACCGTCCGCGTCGCTCCGCGGGAAGACGTGCTCGTGATCGAGGTGACGGACGACGGCTGCGGCGGCGCGTCGCCGGGCGAGGGCTCGGGTCTCGGTGGCCTCCGTGACCGCGTCGAGGCGCTCGACGGCACGTTCGAGGTGCACAGCCCGCGCGGCGAGGGCACGCGCATCCGCGCCGAGCTGCCCCTCGCCATGGGGTCTGGCGCCGAAGGTGCCTGACCCCAGCGCCCCGCTGAGTTGGGAACAGCGCGGCGGCACCGCCAAGCGTCGCTGGGGACAGGCACCCTCCGGGTGCCAGTCCCCTGTGCCAGTCCCCTGACCGCTTGACATGCTCGGACGAGCATGCGAGGATCGTCCCTGTCGAACCCCGTAGCTCTTCGGAGTCGCGGGGTTCGGCGTTTTTGTAGCGTGACCCGGTCATGGCGGATGCACCCCTGATCGAGGCGCGCGACCTCACGAAGCGGTACGGCGAGTTCGTCGCGGTCGACGGCATCGACTTCACCGTCGAGCGCGGGGAGACATTCGGGTTTCTCGGCCCGAACGGCGCCGGCAAGAGCTCCACGATGCGGATGATCGGGGCCGTCTCGCCCGCGAGCGGCGGCACGCTGCACGTCCTCGGACGCGATCCCGAGCGGGACGGGCCGGAGATCCGCTCTCGCCTCGGCGTCGTGCCGCAGGACGACAACCTCGACCTCGAGCTCGACGTCGGGGAGAACCTCCACGTCTACGGCCGCTTCTTCGGCCTCCCCCGAGACGAGATCCGCCGTCGCACCGACGAGCTGCTCGAGTTCGTCCACCTGGCCGACCGGCGCGAGTCCCGCGTCGACTCGCTGTCGGGCGGAATGAAGCGCCGCCTGACCATCGCGCGGGCCCTCATCAACGAGCCGGAGCTGATGCTCCTCGACGAGCCGACCACCGGCCTCGATCCGCAGGCGCGTCACGCGCTCTGGGACCGCCTCTACCGGCTCAAGCAGCGCGGCGTGACGCTCGTCCTGACGACGCACTACATGGACGAGGCGGAGCAGCTCTGCGACCGGCTGGTCGTGATGGACCGCGCGAAGATCGTGGCCGAGGGATCGCCGCGCGAGCTGATCGAGCGCTATGTCGAGCGCGAGGTCGTCGAGCTCCGGCTCGGGGACCGGAACGGCGGGCCGTCGCTCGACGGGCTCGCCGACCACGTCGAAGTGCTGCAGGACCGCGTCGTGATCGGCACCGACGACGGCGACGCGGTGGTGGACGAGGTGCACGCGCGCGGGCTCGCGCCCGAGACCGTCCTCGTGCGCCGCTCGACGCTCGAGGACGTCTTCCTCCGGCTCACGGGTC
This sequence comes from Gaiellaceae bacterium, assembly GCA_036274755.1. Classification (GTDB taxonomy): domain Bacteria; phylum Actinomycetota; class Thermoleophilia; order Gaiellales; family Gaiellaceae; genus GMQP-bins7. The sequence continues at coordinate 1,394 of DASUFC010000115.1, read as the reverse complement.
GGAGCCTGATCGACTGATGGACTCCGTCCGGCGAACGGTCGCGGTCGTCGGCTGGCAGGCGCACTCGTTCCGCCGGCTCTGGCGCGGATCGATCACGACCTCGTTCCTCAACCCCATCTTCTTCCTCGTCTCGATCGGCGTCCTGCTGGGGAGCCTGATCGACAAGTCGAACCCCAATCTCGGCGGTCTCAGCTACCTGCAGTTCGTCGCGCCTGCGCTGCTGGCCACGACCGCGATGCAGACGGCGGCGAGCGTCACGACGTTCCCGGTGAGGGCCGGCCTCAAGTGGCTCAAGACGTACCACGCCGCCGTCTCGACTCCGATCCGCGTCGGCGAGCTCGTCGCCGGGATCCTCGCGTGGTGCGGCGTGCGGGTGATCGTCGCCGTGACGATCTTCGCCGTCGTCGCGGCGATCGGAGGGGCGTTCGTGTCCCCGCTCGCCGTCCTCGCGCCGTTCGCGGCGCTGCTCTGCGGTCTCGCGTTCGGCTCCGTCCTCGCGGCGATCACGTCGAGCGTCGAGGGCGACGAGTGGCTCGCGGCGATCTTTCGCTTCGGGCTCGTCCCGCTCTTCCTCTTCTCGGGCACGTTCTTCCCGATCTCGCAGCTGCCCCTGCTGCTCGAGGCGCTCGCCTGGGCGACGCCGCTCTGGCACGGCGTCGCGCTCTGCCGCAGCCTCGCCACCGACGACATCGATCCGCTGCTGACCGCCGTCCACGTGGCGTACCTCGTCGCGCTGACCGCCGTCGGCACCGCCATGACGGTGCGCGCCCAGCGGGAGAAGCTCCGGCGATGAGCACCCTCGAGACGACTCTCCGCATCTTCCCGCGGCTCCACGCGCCTCGCTCGTGGCGCCTCGTCGAGCGGAACATCGCCAGCTCGCGCGGCGCCTGGCTCGTCTTCGTCTCGGGCTTCTTCGAGCCGCTCTTCTACCTCTTCGCGATGGGCGTCGGCGTCGGCGCGCTCGTGGGCACGGTCGACGTGAACGGGCAGGCTGTCGGCTACCGCGAGTTCGTCGGCCCTGCGCTCCTCGCCGCCTCGGCGATGAACGGCGCCGTGTACGAGTCGGGCAACGTGTTCTTCAAGCTGAAGTACGCGAAGACGTACGACGGCGTGCTCGCCACGCCCATGACCGTCCGCGACGTCGCGCTCGGCGAGCTCACCTACACGCTCATTCGCGGCGCGGTCTACTCGTTCGGGTTCGTCACGGTGATGCTCGCGATGGGGCTCCTCGACTCGCCCTGGGCAGTGCTCGCGATCCCGGGCGCCCTGCTCGTGTCGGCGGCCTTCGCCGCCCCCTCGGTGTACGGGATCACGTGGATGCGCTCGTGGGCCGACTTCGCCTTCATCGAGCTCTGCACGCTGCCGATGTTCCTGTTCTCGGCGACGTTCGTCCC
>DASUFC010000114.1:0-28237 GCA_036274755.1 Gaiellaceae bacterium | reverse complement strand
ACTCCCTAGCTTGTTCGCGCCGTGGGTGGAGGATCAGCCCGGATTGGTACGTTCCGCCATATGCCCGACTACATCGTCAGGGCACTCGACGAGTCGACCTGGCCTGCGTTCGCCGCGCTGGTTGAACGCAACAACGGGGTCTTCGGGGGCTGCTGGTGCATGGGCTTTCACGAAGACGCCAGGGGCAGAGTGCCGCCCAAGCGTGAGCGGAAGCTCGCTCGCGTCCGGGCAGGCACGGCGCATGCGGCCCTGGTGTTCGATGGGGAGGACTGTCTGGGCTGGTGTCAGTTCGGCGCGCCCGACGAGGTGCCGAGGATCAAGAACCGTGCCGCGTACGAGAAGAGCCTGACGACACTGCCGGACTGGCGGACGGCGTGCCACTTCGTCGGCAAGGGGCACCGGCGACAGGGCGTCGCCACCGCGGCGCTCGCGGGCGCGCTCGACCTCATCGCGGGCCTGGGCGGCGGGAAGGTGGAGGGCTACCCGGAGGACGCCGGCTCGGTTCCGGCTGGCTTTCTCTTCCACGGCGCCTTGTCGACGTACGAGAAGTTGGGATTCATCCGCGACCGCAAGATCGGCAAGCACCGCTGGGTAGTGACAAAGGTGGTCGAGCCGAAGGCGTAGACGGCTCGCGACGCTCGAGCGACGCTCGCGCACACTGGCGCATCCGAGGGATACCGTCCTGCGACGCCATCACAGGCCGCGCCCATCGCGGACCGCGGCGATCTCGTCTTCGCGAACGAACCCGAGCTGGTTGCCGTCTGGATCACGCACTGTGAACTTGCGCGTTCCGTATGGCGTGTCGAAGAGCGGCTCGACTAGTGCGGCGCGGTCTCGGATCGCGCGACATTCCCGCGCACTGGGCATCCCAGAGAGCATTCGTCTGGTCGCCGAGTGAGACCCCTTGCCCTGGAGGGCCATTCCACGGCCGCTGACGTGCTGGTTGTCATGGGTGCGCCTCGCTCTCGGCGATACGGGGGAGCGATTAGCCTGGGTTGGTGGCGGTGACTTGGGGTCAAGCTCTGGCGTGGCGGCTGCGACGACATCTGCTTGATCCCGTCGGCACGGGCTCGGTCGGCGATGTGGTCGGCCGACTCGGTGCTGTCCCTGCCTATCCCGAGGCGACGCCCGAGCTCGCGGTTGGACTCCGCCGCGACGGCTCCCGGTTCGGTGACGTCGCACGCGCTGTGGACGCCGGCGAGATCGTCAAGACCTACGCGTTCCGTGGTGCGACCCACCTGCTGACGCCAGACGAGGGCGGCGCCTACTTGGCTCTCCGTGCGTCGGGCCGCCAGTGGGAGCTGCCCAGCTGGCAGGAGACCTATGGGCTGGCGCCGGGCGACTGGCCGGCTTTCCGGGAGGCGGTCAGGGAAGCCGTGGCCGAGGGGCCGCTGACGCGCGAGGAGCTGGCTGTGGAGGTCGCTCGGCTACGACCGTTCCGTGCGGCGGCAGCGGGTCTGGTCAGCGGCTCCGACACCCTGCTGAAGGCGCTGATGTGGCAAGGCGACCTGTGCTTCGGGCCGGCGCGAGAGGGTCGGGGGACCGTGCAGGCCCTCCACCACGTCGAGCGGTGGGCCGGGCTGCCGGATATCGACGACGCGGGCCGTTGGGCCGTCGAGACGTACATCCGCACCTTCGGCCCGACGACCGCGGGCGGGGTGCAGTACTACCTGGGGGAGGGCTTGAGCGCCGGTCGCAAGGCGCTCCGGGGCTGGCTCGACGATCTGTCCGACCGCCTGGTCCGCGTCGACATCGAGGGCGAGGATCTCCTCCTGTTCGCCGACGACGTCGACGACCTGAGCGCGACCGTGGTTTCCCCGGCCGTTCGCCTACTGCCTGCCGCCGACCCGTGGGTGATGGGGCCAGGCACCGCAGACCCCCACGTGGTGCCTCCTGCCCATCGCCAACCTGTGACCCGCGGCGCCAACCTCGTGCTCGCAAACGGTGTCGTGGCTGGGACCTGGACACGCAAGGCGGATACCCTCTCCCTCGCCTGGTTCGACGACGCCGACCCGCCCGATCTCAACCTCCTCGCGCAGGAGGCCTCGCGCCTAGCCGCCACCCTCGATACCGAACTCGACCTGAACGTCACCTACGGCTAGCAAGCGAGCGAGCACCATCCCGCCGTTCACGGACATTGCCGAACACTGGCGTCACGTCCCCCGAAGTCCCATGCCCGGACGCGCCAGCCGGCGAGCTGCGTTGTCTCACGGCTGGACGAACTGCAGGAAGTCGCGGTAGAAGAGCGCGAAGCCGGTCGCGCAGAAGATCGCGCACAGGACCCAGAAGCGCACCATGATCTTCGTCTCCGACCAGGCCTTCAGCTCGAAGTGGTGATGGATCGGCACCATCCGGAACACCCTCCGGCCGGTGCTCTTGAAGCTGATCACCTGGATGATCAGCGACATCACTTCGATCACGAAGATCCCGGCGATCAGTGGCAGGAGCACCTCAGTGCCCGTCAGCACGGCGAAGCCCGCGATCGCGCCACCGATTGCGAAGGGGCCGGTGTCGCCCATGATCATCTCGGCGGGGAAGGCGTTGTACCAGAGGAACCCGATCGTTCCTCCGATCAGCGCCGCCGCGAGCGTCGCGATGTCGAGGAGCATGTCGCTGCGCGCTCCGGGGTCGCCTGAGCGGATCCACGCGATGGCTGCGATCGCGAGGAAGGTGAGCAGGATGATCACGTAGACGCCGGAGGAGAGACCGTCGACCCCGTCCGTGAGATTCGCGCCGTTCACCGTGCCACCGATCAAGAGGAAGAGGAGGACGTAGTAGCCCCAGGAGAGGTCGAGCGTCCAGCTCACGATCGGGACGTACACGTCGGTGGAGAACGACGAGCTCTCACGTAGGAGCAGCGCCGCGACGACGGTGACGATCACGAGGCCCACCATCTTCCACCGACCCTGGAGGCCGAGTGAGTTTCGCTTGCGAACCTTGAGGTAGTCGTCGACGAACCCGATCGCGCCGCAGCTCAACGTCATGAACAGGACCGTGAGCCCCTCCGCCGTGTACTGCGACAGGAAGACGAAGGGGACGACGGCCGACGCGATGATCAGGAGCCCGCCCATCGTGGGCGTCCCCTGCTTCACGAGGTGCGTCTTTGGGCCCTCCGCGCGGATCTGCTGGCCGAGATCGAGAGCGCGGAGCAACTCGATGAACTTCGGCCCGATCCCCACCGCCGCGACCATCGCGATGAGGCCTGCGACGAGGACAGGAGTCATGCTCGAACGAAGTTCGTGATTCCGTCCCCCATGCCTCCGATCACGAATGGCTGAGCCGTAGCTCTGATCTCTTCGGCACCAGCGATCCCGAACGCTGGCCCAGGCGAGCGCCCTGTCGCACGAGGACCACGATCACGCCTGCGGCGTGATCGCACGAGAACCTTCAGCTAGGCAGCTCGGGTCGCCCAATGCGGCGACGTGGTCCGGTCCGCCGGCAGCAGCATCGAGGATGGTCGGGAAGCGCCTCTCCGGGGATCCAGCTCTCCCGCTCGGTGCTCGGCAGCGCGGTGAGCTCCAACAGCCCCAACGGCTTCCAGCCCAGTTCGGGTCGCGGGTTCCAATCCCGGGGGGTCGCTCCGCGCCGAGGTTCGCCCATTTGGCGAGGCCAGACTGCAGCCTCGCAATCTCGAAGTCGACGTGCCACCATCCGGCAGTGACTGCGACCGCCACGGAGGACGCGCTCGCTCGTGGGTACGAGGCGCTCGCGTCGGGCGACTGGGACGGAGCGAGCGGGGCGTTCGAGGACGCGCTCGAGACCGGCGACTCACCGGAGGCGCTCGACGGCCTCGGACGGGCGCTGTGGTGGCTACGGGACGAGCGCGGGGCGGTGGTCTACCGCGAGCGCGCCTATGCGGGATTCCGGCGGGACGGGGACCTCGCGCGCGCCGCACGCATCGCGCTCTGGCTCTCGCGCGAGTTCCAGCTCGCGTTCGACAACGACGCGGCTGCGCGCGGCTGGCTCGCCCGCGCCGAGCGACTTCTGAAAGACGTCGCTGCGGGAGCCGAGCAGGGCTGGCTCGATCTCGCACGCTCGGAGACGGTCCGCGACCCGAACCTCGCGGCGTCTCTCGCGTCGTCGGCCCTGGACGTCGCGGTAGCCACAGCGGACGCGGATCTCGAGCTCCGCGCGCTTGCGCAGCTCGGCCTCGCCGAGGTGACGCTCGGCGAGACCGATCGCGGGTTGGCGCGCCTCGACGAGGCCATGGCTGCGGTCACGAGCGGCGAGCCCGCCACGTTGGAGACGTTCGCGGACATCTGCTGCACGCTCATGCTCGCGTGCGAGCGGGCCGGCGACAGCGAGAGGCCGAAGCAGTGGAGCGCCGTTCTCGACGACTTCGTCCGTGCCTACGACCATGTGACGCTGCTCGCCTTCTGCCGCACCTGCTGCGCCGACGTGTACACGGCGAACGGGCGGATCGACGCTGCCGAGGAGGAGCTCGAGCAGGCCGTCCGGGAGCTCTCCGCTGCCGGTCAGCGCTCGCGCTGCATCCCTCCGTCCGCGCGCCTCGCCGAGATTCGCCTGCTCCAGGGCCGCTACGAGGACGCCGAGCAGTTGCTCGCAGGTCTGGAGACGGAGCCCGAGGCGCTGCAAGCCCGGGTCTCCCTCCGGATCGCCCGGGGCGAGCCGGCTGCCGCTGCCGCGCTTCTCACGCGGAGGCTCGACGAGCTCGGCTGGACTGCGCTGGCCGCGGCGCCTCTTCTCGCGCAGCTCGTGGAGGCGCGGCTGCTCGAAGGACATCACGACGGCGCCAGCGCGGCCGCGTCCGCCCTGGAGCGGATCGCCGAGGAGCGCCCGCGCGAGCGGGTCGAGGCGCTGGCGATCGCCGCGCGCGGCCGGATCGCCCTCGCCGAGGGTCGGGAGGACGCCGCGGACCTCCTGCTGGAGGCCGTGAACCGCTTCGCCGAGCTCGGCAGCAGGCTCGATGCGGCCCGAATGCGTCTCGAGCTCGCGCACGCGCTGGCCGGCTCGTCGCCGGAGGTCGCGATCGACGCCGCTCGCCACGCCCGGACGGAGCTCGAGGCCCTCGGCGCCGTCCGCGACGCGGATGCGGCGGCCGCGCTCATGCGCTCGCTCGGTGCGAAGGGCCGTTCGGGCCCGCGCGCGGCAGGCCTGCTCACCCGCCGGGAGACCGAGATCCTTCGTCTCCTCGCCGACGGCCTCTCGAACCGGGAGATAGCCGAGCGCCTGTTCATCAGCCCGAAGACCGTCGAGCACCACCTCAGCCGGATCTACGGGAAGCTGGGCATGAGCACGCGCGCCGAGGCGGCGGCCTACGCAGCCCGACATCTCGGGAGCGAATAGGGGGATCCCCCCTACCGGGACGGTCGACGCCGCGCCATGCTCGACAGGTCGAACGAAAGGAGCACGTGATGTCGGAGCAGAACAAGGACGTGGTGCGCGACTACTACGCGCGCGTCATCAACGGCCGCGATCTCGACGCCGTCGGCGAGTTCTTCGCGGACGAGCGCATGGTCGAGGCCGTCAGGGGCGGGTGCTTCCGCTACTTCGAGGCATTCCCGGACATGCACGTCGCGCTCGAGGATCTGATCGCCGAGGGCGATCGGGTCTTCCTCCGCTCGACCCTCACCGGCACGCACGACGGCGAGTACAAGGGCATTCCGCCCACGGGCCGCCACGTCGCGACCGAGTGCGCGGAGCTCTTCCGCATCGCCGACGGCAAGTTCGCCGGCTACTGGTGCCTGACGAACGTCGCCGGGCTCATGCGGCAGCTCACGGAAGAGCCGGCCGCAGTCGTCAACGCGTAGTCGTCTCGTCAAGGGAGGAGCTTCCATGCCTCGGGCATCGATCACGACTGCCTCGGACTCGGTCGAGCTCGAGGGGTACGAAGGTCACTTCGAGGACTTCGGTCCCTACACCGTCGGCTTCGAGCGCTACACCGCGGACGCCGATCTCGCGCCGCTCTTCGCCGGGCTCCCGCGCGACCACTGCCAGTGCCCGCACATGGGGTATGTCCTGAAGGGGAAGCTGAAGTTCACGTTCGAGGACGGGCGCGAGGAAACGTATGCGGCCGGGGATGCGTACTACGCACCCCCTGGACATCTGCCGTATCTGTACGCCGGATCCGAGGTCGTCGAGTTCAGTCCGTCGACAGAGCTCCGGCAGACGATGGAGGTCGTCGAGCGGAACATGGCGGCGCTCAGCGACTAGGCACGCGACGACGGAAGGGGGCTTTTTCGCCTACCTTCCCATCGTCGTCGACACCCACGTGCCATGGGGCAGGATGTCGAGGTGACGGACGTGGCGGTGCAGGCGAGGATCGTCCCGGCGAGCAGGGCATCCTGGGATGACCTTGACGCCGTTCTCGGCGGCGCCCGCTGTCACGGGGGACGCTGCTACTGCCAGCGCTTCAAGCTGCATGGAACGCTCTGGCCGGGCGACGATCTGGAACACGCCCGAATGCTGCGCGAGCAGACCGACTGCGGACATCCCCGATCGAAGTCGACGACCGGCCTCGTCGCGTACGTCGACGGTGAACCGGCGGGTTGGTGCAACGTCGAGCCGCGCACCGCCTTCCCGTACTTCCGCAGCGTGCCGTGGCGCACGCGGGACGAGGACAAGACCGACTCCAGCATCTGGGCCGTGCCGTGCTTCATCACTCGCTCAGGGTTTCGTCGCCGCGGCCTCAGCTACGCCCTTGCAGGCGCCGCGGTCGACTTCGCGCGCGAGCACGGAGCGCACGCGCTGGAGGGCTACTCGATGATCCCCGAGCCGGGCAAGGACGTTCCCTGGGGCGAGCTCCACGTGGGCCATGTCAACATCTTCACTGCGGCGGGATTCACGGAGGTCAGCCGCCCGAGCCTCCGTCGAGCCGTCATGCGCGTCGATTTCTGACACGGCTCGCTGCCTTCCGACAAGTCTCGGGCACTCCCGGGTTCGAGGGTCGCGACTCTGAAGATGCGCTGGGAAACGCCGGCGCGACTCCGCTGGACGAGCAGGCAGGCGTTGGCCAAGCCATACCCATGCCGGTGAGCGAGACGCTCGTCAGTAGGATCGACGGTTGGTGCGCCGGTGCGAGTGAACGTCGACAACTTCGTGCGCGCCGAGACGGAGCGGATGCTCTCGTCGACGCAGGCGGAGGCCGGCGGCGTCAACCGACTCGGACACAATCGGGCGCCCACCAGCGTCGAGCATCAGCCGGTCATCAGGCTGAACCGCGACACGCTGTACAGCTTCGCCACGGTCGACATCTCCGAAGGTGCGACCATCACGATTCCCGAGTACGGGGAGCGGTACGTGTCGGTGATGGTGGTGAACCAAGACCACTACGTCAACGGCATCTTCCACGAGCCCGGTCGGCACAGTCTGACGGTCGAGCAGTTCCACACGCCCTGGGTCTGCGTCGCGGCGCGGATCTTGGTCGATCCGACCGACCGCGACGACGTCGCGGCGGTCAACGAGCTCCAGGATCAGTTTGCGATCGACGCCAGGTCGGCGAAGCCACTGGCGGAGACCGGCTATGAGACCGACAGCCTCGACGAGACCAGGAAGTTGCTCCTCGGGCTCGCGAGGGGTCTGACGGCGTTCGATCATTCCTTCGGCGCAAAGAGCGACGTCGACCCGGTCCGGCACCTGATCGCGACGGCAGCGGGCTGGGGCGGCCTCCCCGACGGGGAAGCCACGTACATCGCTGTCGAACCGAGGCTCCCGATCGGCGGCTACGAGCTCACGGTTCGCGATGTGCCGGTGGACGGCTTCTGGTCGATCTCGGTCTACAACGCAGATGGGTACTTCGAACCGAACGACCGCGACGCCTACAGCGTCAACAACATCACGGCGACACCGAACGACGACGGCTCCGTCACGGTCCATTTCGGTGGCTCGGAGGATCTGCCGAACATGATCCCGATCATGGAAGGCTGGAACTACCTCGTCCGGCTGTATCGGCCACGGGCCGAGATCCTGGACGGCTCATGGACGTTCCCCTCCATTTCAGGCTTGACCTCAGGCATGGTCAACGCGCCCTCGTAGTAGGCCATCCAGGTCGGATCGGTGCGACGGGCTACTCCGCCCATGGCCTACGCGCAGCCGTCGAGGGCGGGCTCGCCTACTGTCCGTTTGCGAGAGTGACTACGTGAAGACGACCACCGTCGAAACCGCCGAGCGCGGCCGATCGCCTCTGGGTGCCCATATCCGCTTCCTCATGGACGGACCGCACGGAAACGTGATCCACTCGACTGTGCCACCAGGGATGGTTGGCCGCGCCTGCCACTTCCGGACCATCGACGAGTATTGGTACGTCCTTTCGGGCGAGGGAGAGATCTGGCGTAGGGCGTCGGACGCCAGTGAGAGCATCACGCGGCTCATCCCCGGCGTGTGTATCGATATCCCGCTCGGCACGGCATTTCAGTATCGCTGCACCGGAAACGTGCCTCTCGTCTTCACCTGCACGGCCATGCCGCCGTGGCCCGGCGACGACGAGGCGGTGATCCTGGATGGGCCCTGGGTCCCCCGAGTAGAGGCGGAGTAACGGGAACCGGCGCTCGGCGTAGCCTCTCGGCCGCCTGACCGGCCGCTCCGAGTGAACGCTCCCGAACGCTGGCGCACGCGATTCCTGGCGCCCGGCACCGAGCCTCCCGGCCCGCCTGAGCCTCCGCCTCCCCTAGTCCTCGCCTTCCCAGTATTCGGCCGCGGGACCGGGCCTCGCGAACATGACGTCCTCGTCGTCGACGTCCTTCGCGAGCACCTTGCCGGTGTCGAGGTACTCGATGATCTCGCCCCGGACCATCGAGGAGAGCATGAGCACGCGGACGGGCGCGTCCGTTCGGTTGCTGAGCTGATGCGCTCCGGCCTTGCCGCGCGGAAAGCAGACGACGTCACCCTCCGACAGAACACGCTCGCCCTCGGGCGTGCGCAGCGTAGGCTCGCCGCGAAGCACGATCACCCACTCCTCGTTCAGGTAGTGCGTGTGGTACGGCCAGAGCCTGCTGCCAGGCTCGATCTGCGACATGGTCGCGCCGAGCAGCTCGCCCCCGATCCGTGATCCGACGACCGTGCCACTGCAGCGCCACCCCTCACGGTCCCTCGTCGCGTCCCACTCGTCGCTATTCAGGTTGAAGGTCTCCATTCGGCCAACACTAGCCCGAGACGCCCTCGCACTTCCCTCTCAGGCAGCGCGCGGTCTGGACAGGCGGCACTTCGCTCAGAGCGGGAGCGGGTTCGCGCCGGTGGCGGTCACGAGCCGCTGCGGCACCCAGCCCTCGACATGCCTGAAGCCGTCGAAGCGCCCTCCCTCGTCCTCGACGACGTCGAAGAACGAGCGGCGGTAGAACTTCACGTGGGTGAAGTCCTCGAAGAGGATGTAGACCGGGTCGACGCCGGCACTCTGGAACTGCTGCCCGGTCAGCACGGCCCGATGCACGCGCGAGAACTCGTCGAACTCCTCGCCGACGACGACGCCGAGGTGCTCGAGGCCCATCTTGTAGACACGCTGGTGAACGGGCGGGATGAGCTCGATGCGCGAGACCGAGGCGCCGTCGAGGACCTCGAGCGCCTCCGCGAGAACGATCAAGGAGATCGGGCGACCGTTCCAGTGGTTCTCGAGGTTCGCCTGCGCGTGGCGCTCGAGCAGCGTCCGCTGCTGGACGTACAGATCCCAGTCGGCGACGCGTACGGCGAGATGGCTCAGCGCGTACGGCGCGATGTCGATCCCGCGCGCGGCGAGCCGGTCGCGCTGCATCGCTGCGAACGCTCGGTAGTCGCCGATGATCTCGGCGATCGGATCAGTGGTCGCCACGTCGCACCTCCGCCCGGATCCTAAGACGTGCGGCTACTGGAGCGAACTGATCGCGAACGCGAGCGCGAACCCGATGGTCGTGAGGAGGCCTGCGAGCTTCCCGCCGTGGTGCAGCGCCTCGGGCATCATCGTGTTCGCGAGCATCGTCAGGACCGCTCCGCCCGCGAACGCGAGCACGAAGGCGAGGGTGCGCGGCGATGCGCCGTCGAGCACGACGTATCCCAGCAACGAGGTCGCGCCGAATCCGAGGGCGACGAGGACCCAGAAGCGCACGATCCGCTTCGGGTCTCGGCCCGCACGCGAGAGCGCGGTCGTGGCTGCGATCGCCTCGGGCAGATTCGACAGGAAGACGGCCACGAGGAGCGCGGCGCTCACGGTTCCCGCCTCGAGCACCGTGAGGCCGAGGACGAGCGACTCCGGGATCCCGTCGAGAACGATGCCGAGCACGATCGCCCGGCCGGCCTGCTTGGCGCGCCCGCTCGGGTCCTCGCTCGCGTCCGGGACCTCCCCGGCGAAACGCGCGATCAGCTTCTCGGCCCCGAAGAAGACGAGCGAGCCGGCGAGGAGGCCGATCGCGACGCCGCCGTCTCCGGCCGAGGTCTCGTAGGCCTCGTGCACGAGCTCGTAGGCGACCGCGCTCAGGAGGACTCCGGCGCCGAACGCCATGATCAGGCCGACGGCGCGTCGAGTCAGCGAGACCCGGATGGCGACGATCCCGCCGATGACGAGCGACGCGCCCGCGACGGTGCCCCACAGGAACGCCTCGCCCATACGCGACGAGCCTAACGCCGCGTGCGCACGAGGCTCGGTCTAGGAGGCGAACAGCCTCCAGTGCCCCTCGGAGACGACCTCGACGGCACCCTCGGTGACGCTGATCGCGGTCTCGTCGTCGATCGCATACGCAGAGCCGGAGATGCCTGCGGCCCACCGCTCGGCGTCGGCCATCGTGTTCTCGGGCAGGTCCTCGTGATCGAGGTGCGGGAAGATCGAGAAGTCGACGAGCCCCAGCGCCTCGTCGACACCGGCCGGCGGCTTCCAGCCGACGAAGCCCTCTCCGATTCTCGGGGTCATCGCCATGCTCCCCGCGCTCATCCCCACCCAGACGGCCCCGTCGAGCGACGGCAAGAGCCCCGCGAGCCCGGACTGCCGCATCCAGTGGCACAGGTACAGGGCGTCACCGCCCGATGCCAGCAGGACGTCGGTCTCCCGCACGAGGGGAACCCAGCGTTCGTCGTCGATGCTGGGCAGCGCCGTCAGCTCGAGCACTCCCAGGGACCTCCAGCCCAGCTCGCACATCGGGCACTGAGGCTCCTGCCCGGCGATGAACTGCCACGCCTTCTCGCCGGGGCCGACCCAGGGGTGCCCGTACATCGCGGTCGGGATGCAGAGCGCGCTGGATTCGCCGATCGGCTTTCCCAGCAGGCCGATCAGCGCCTCGCGGATGCTCGCGTTCTTGATGCCTGCAGACGTGAGAAGGAGTTTCATGCGTCCTCCGGTGTTGGGCTCGATGGACGAGAAGGGTGTGAGGGATCCTCGCTACAGACCGGCAGAACGCGAGGAACTCATCGGGACGGTCCGGACCAGCTTCGTCTTCGGGGCAGTCCCGCGAACACAGCGCACGGCGTCGCCTTGACCTCCGAGACACGCACCGTCATGTTCCTCCGATGATCGAGGCTCCCAAGAGCCTGGCCAGGCCCGACGAGGTGATCCGGTTTCCGGGCATCACGGAGGCGCTCGTCGAGATCGCCGGGATGACCATCGCGCGCACGGTCCAGGAGCCGGGATGGCGCTGGTCGACCGACGTTCGGCCTCTCGTCGGTGGCGAGTGGTGCGAGGCGCGCCACATAGGCGTGATGCTCTCGGGACGCCTGGGGTTCCTCCTTCGCGACGGTCGGAGCCTCGAGTTCGGGCCGGACGACGTCTTCGACGTTCCCCCTGGGCACGACGGCTACACCGTCGGCGACGAGCCCGCGGTCATGATCGAGTGGTCCGGGATGCGAGCGTTCGCCGGCGCCCATGGCGCGTTCGACGACCGCGTCCTCGCGACGCTTCTCTTCACCGATCTCGTCGACTCCACGCGGCAACTCGTCGAGGGAGGCGACATCCCGTGGGCCGACCTGATCTCCCTGCATCACCAGACCATGCGATCCGAAACCGAGCGGTTCCGTGGGCGGATCGTCGACACGGCAGGGGACGGCTTGCTTGCAGTCTTCGACGCCCCGGCACGGGCGCTGCGCTGCGCGAGCGCGATCCGCTCGGCTGCGGCCGTTCAGGGCCTCCGGATTCGAGCCGGCATCCACGCCGGAGAAGTCGCGACGGCGGGCGACGGCGTGCGCGGCGTGGCGGTCCACGAGGCGGCGCGGATCATGGCCGCGGCAGCTCCCGACGAGATCCTGGTCTCGGAGGCCGTGCCGGCGCTCGTGTCCGGCGTGGATCTCCACTTCGAGGGGCGCGGCGAGTACGAACTCAAAGGGCTCGGGACTCGTACGCTGTTCGCATACACGGACTGAGCGCTGTTCGTAGACTCGAAGCTCGCCGGACGATGGAGGCCAGTGGAGGACGATTGAGCGAGTACGCGATCAAGCCGCTCGACGCGTCGACGTGGGATGCGTTCGCACGCCTCGCGGAGAAGCACAGCGGCATGGGGTTCGGCGGCTGCTGGTGCACCTGGTTCCACTCGCGGGAGGGCAGGCCCGAGGGCGAGAAAGGCCGCGCATGGAAGGAGCGGCTCGTTCGCGAAGGGAGCGCGCACGCCGCGCTCGTCTTCGACGGCGAGGACGCGGTCGCGTGGTGCCAGTTCGGCTCGCCGCAGGAGCTTCCGAACATCCATCACCGTAAGGACTACGAGGCCAACCGCACGGAAGAGCCTCCCGACTTTCGCCTCACCTGCATCTTCGTCGACCGGGATTACCGGCGAACGGGCGTCGCGGGTGTGGCGCTCCGTGGTGCGCTCGACCTGATCGCGAGGGCGGGCGGAGGCGTGGTCGAGGGCTATCCGCAGGACCTGCCTCAGGGCAAGCGGATCTCGTCCACGTTCCTCTACAACGTCACGCGCAGCGCCTACGAACAGGCCGGCTTCGCCTATCTGCGCCCCAAGGGCAAGAACCACTGCGTGATGCGCAGGACGGTGTCACCGGTCTGAGCCGCAGGAGAGCAGCGTCGGACTCCGCTGGAGGTTAGGCTCATCAGATCCGGCCTGCTCGAGTACGGCCGTCCCACTCGAAGGAGGGGCAATGCCCACCATCATCGGCTACCACGACGTGAAGGACACGGACCACTGGCTCGCGTCGCCGAAGCGCGAGGAGTTCTTCGGCCCGCTCGGCATCACGAACGTCCGGACCTTCGTCGACCCGGAGAACCGCACCCGCGTCGGCCTGATGATGGACGTTCCGGACATGGATGCCCTCACGAGTGCGATGGAGACCCAGGCGGCGGCCGACGCAATGGAGCACGACGGAGTGCTGCCCGAGACGCTCGTGATTCTGGTCGAGGCCTGAGCGCTCGAGGCCTGAAGCGGGTTAGGAGCACGCACGGCTGGTGGCCTGCGCAGAGCGCATGCCATCCCCCCACGTACTCCTAACCCGAATAACCTCTAGATCTTCCGGCGGGGCGTCGGGGCGCCCCACTTCGACCGGGATCGGCGGGAGGAGTAGACGCGGCGTGGCCGAGCGAGCGTCATACCTCCCGAGACGAACTGCTCGGTGTGCCCACCGATGTGGGCGACGCGGCTGACCTCCTCCTGCTGCTCGGGAAGCACGAGGGTGATTCCGAGGCCCCCGCGACCGGCTCGTCCCGTCCGGCCGACGCGATGGACGTAACCGGCGTGCTCGGCGGGGGGGTCGAAGTTGATCACGTGCGTGATGTCGGCGAGGTCGAGCCCGCGAGCCGCCACGTCGGTGGCGACGAGCGTCGAGACCTCGCCCGACTCGAAGCGGCGAAGCGCGCGCTCGCGCTGGCTCTGGTTCAGGTCTCCGTGCAACGCGATCGCCTCGACCTCGTGGTGCGCGAGCTTCCTGGCGAGCCGGTCGGCGCCGCGCCTCGTTCGGACGAACACGAGCGCAAGCCCGCGCTCGCCGCGCAGGAGGTCGACGAGGGTCGCGACCTTGCTCTCGGCGCGCACGGGCACGAAGCGGTGCTCGACGGTCTCGCCATCCGGTGACGGCTTCGGCGTTGCCTCGCAGCGAACCGGGTTCCGCGTGTACGCACGCGCGATCTCGCTGACCCGCGAGTCAAGCGTCGCGGAGAAGAACATCGTCTGCCGCTTCGATCCGAGTCGGCGGACGATCCGATCCACCTGCGGCTTGAAACCCATGTCGAGCATGCGATCTGCCTCGTCCAGAACGAGCACCGAGACGCGGTCGAGCGCGACGAGTCGGCGCTCGAGCAGATCGTTGAGCCGTCCGGGAGTCGCGACCAGGACGTGTGCCGTACGGCAGCGCTTCGCCTGGGCGGAGAGCGGGACACCGCCGTACGCGGTCGCCACCTTCAGCCCGCCGGGGGCGCCGAGCATCTCCAGCTGGGTCGCGACCTGCGCTGCCAGCTCGCGGGTCGGGACGAGGACGAGCGCGCTCGGGCCCTGTTCCCGAGCGTCGAGGCGCTCGACGATCGGGATCGCGAAGCTGAGCGTCTTGCCGGAGCCGGTCGGAGCCTTCGCGAGGACGTCGAGCCCCGCGAGGGCCGGGCCGAGCACCTGCGCCTGGATCGGAAATGGCTCGTGGATGTCGTTCGCTGCGAGCGTGCGCACGATGCGCGCAGACACGCCGAGCTGGGAAAAGGACTGCATTCAGTTCACTCCTGGTGTTCGTCGGGTCGAGATCCGTCTGCCCCGAGCCCGTAGGAGGAACCGAAGAAGTCAAACCTCACGGGACGACCGCGTCGTCCGTGCCGGCAGGGTAGCAGCACGCGCGGGCGACGCGGTCGTCCGCTCCGGCGCGCTCGATCGCTAGACAGGGCTCGCGTGCACGTGGGTTAGCGTGCGGCGGTGGTGGCGACATGACTCCGCGGCTCGCGACGTTCCTCGTCTTCGGCGTCAACGGGGCCATGATCGGAACCTGGATCGCGCACCTCCCCTGGCTCCAGGACCACCTCGAGATCTCGAAGTCGACGCTCGGCCTCTGCCTGCTGTGCATGGCCGCCGGTGCGCTCATCGCGATGCCGGTCACGGGCCAGGTCGTCCATCGTCGCTCGAGCACGTCCGTCACCCGGTGGACGACCCTCCTGTTCTGCCTCCTTCTGCCGCTCCCGCTGCTCGCCGGGAGCGCGTACGTGCTGGGTGCGATCCTCTTCGTGTTCGGTGCGCTCAACGGCGCGATGGACGTCGCGATGAACGCCCACGGTGTGGCGATCCAGGAACGGCTGGGACGGCCGGTGATGTCGTCGTTCCACGGCGGCTGGAGCGTCGGAGGGTTCGTGGCCGCCGGAGTCGTCGTTCTCGCGGGCGTCGGAGGGCTCGATCCACGCGTCGAGAGCCTGGTCGCAGCTGTCTGCCTGCTGCTGCTCAGCCTCTGGATCACACGGCGGCTGGGAGCCGGCTCCGATCACTCCGCGGCAGGTCCCGGCCTCGCACTCCCGTCACGTCCCGTGGTCCTCATCGGCTGCCTCTGCTTCCTCGTGATGCTCACCGAGGGCGCGATATCGGACTGGAGCGGCATCTACCTCCGGCACGACACGGGCGCGAGCCCCGCCGCGGCCGCTCTCGCGTTCACCGCGTTCTCGCTCGGGATGGCCGGCGCGCGACTCGGGGGTGACGCTGTCAACGCCCGGGTCGGCCCCTCGAGGCTGCTCCGAATCGGGACGGCGGTGGTGGCGGTCGCGCTCGGCGGCGTGCTCCTGATCGGCGAGACGGTCCCGGCGGTCATCGGCTTCGCCCTCTGCGGGCTCGGGATCGCAAACGCAGTGCCGCTGCTCTTCAGTGCCGCCGGGCAGATCGACCCGCCGGGTCCCTCACTCGCCGCCGCGTTCACCGTCGGCTACACCGGATTCATCGTCGGTCCGCCCGTCATCGGGGTCGTGTCGGATCGCGCCGGTCTTGCGCCGACGCTTGCGCTCCTCGTGCTCGCGCTCGTCGCGGTCACGGTGCTCGGGGGACGCGCGACCGGCGTCCAGCAAGCCCGCGCCAGAGCAGACACCCGGCTCACCGTCGGCGAGACCCCGTCCTGACGTCGAGCCTGCGGCGAGCCGCCGTACGCGCCCGCCCGCTGTGCGCGTGACGCATAGCCTGGCGACGTGACCTGGTGGGAGTGGCTGCTCGTCTCGCTCGCGGTGCTCGTCGTCGCCTATGCGGTGTTCATCGCGTTGCTCATCGCGACCGGACGACGGGAGAGCGCGCGCGTACTGGCCACGTTCATCCCGGACTGCATCGTGCTCGTCTCACGGCTGGCTCGGGAGCCGCGCGTCCCACGGCGACGCAAGGCGTTGCTGCTGGGAGTCGTCGCGTACTTGGCGCTGCCCTTCGATCTGGTGCCGGACTTCATCCCGGTCGCGGGCCAGCTCGACGATGTCGTGATCGTGGCGCTGGTTCTCCGGTACTTCGTGACAGCGGGAGGCGAATCGCTGATCCGGGAGCTCTGGCCGGGTCCCGAACGCTCGCTGGAGCTCGTGCTCGGTCTCGCTCGCCCGCGCTGATGGGACTAGGCTGACGACATGGCCGAGGTCGTCGTCTTCCACCACGCGCTCGGGCTCACCGAGTGGATCCGAGAGCTCGCCGACGAGCTGCGGGCCGAAGGCAACACCGTGCACACACCCGACCTCTTCGACGGCCGGACGTTCGCCTCGATCGAGGAGGGCCTTGCGTACTCCGACGAGCAGGTCGGCGGGCCGATGGGAGTCGTCGAGCGGGCGCGCGCAGCGGTCGAGGTACTGCCGGACGAGCTCGTGTACGTCGGCTTCTCGCTCGGCGTCCTCGCAGCGCAGTCACTCGCGCAGACGAGACCCGGCGCGCGGGGAGCGGTGTTGTGCTACTCGGCGCTGCCACTCGGTCAGTGGGGCGACAACTGGCCGGCGACGTGGCCCGAGGGCGTCGGGCTCCAGCTCCACATCCTCCAGGGCGACGAGGACGTCGAGTTCGCCGAGGCTCTCGCCCGGACCGTCGATGGCGCGGAGTTGTTCGTGTACCCCGGCACCGAGCACTACTTCGCCGAGCACGACGCGGCGGCCGGCTCGGCCCTTCGGAGCCGCGTGATCGGGTTCCTGGCAGCCGCCTAGTCACGGCGTCGTCGGCGTCCGGACGCAGCCTCGACGCCGAAGCAACAGTTGACACGAGCCCCGCTCGTCGCGAAGAATCACGATCGCCACTCCGAAGAAGGGAGATCGCATGGCGTGGAGCATCAAGGGGAGCTACTTCGAGACGTGCTCCTGTGAGCTCATGTGCCCGTGCAACATGTCCTTCGACCACGGCGCGACGTACGACTACTGCCGCGTCACGCTCGTGTTCCACATCCGTGAGGGCGACGTCGAGGGAACCGACGTGGGCGGCGTGAAGCTCGCGCTGATCGCCGATACGCCGAAGGTGATGACCGAGGGCAACTGGCGCGTCGGCCTGTTCGTCGACGCCGCATCGGACGAGGCGGCGGACAAGGTCACGGCCGTCTTCGCCGGACAGCTCGGCGGGCCGATGGCCGGGCTCGCGCCGTTGATCGGCGAGATGCTGGGTGTCGAGAGAGCGCCGATCGAGATCGTCGAGGAAGGTCTCGAGCACAGCGTCCGGATCGGCGACGCCGTCGACTTCATGGTCGAGGACATCGTCCCGTTCGGGATCGAGACGGGCCAGCCGGTGAAGCTGACCGGCATGTTCCACCCCGTCGGTTCCGAGCTGACGGCCGCGGAGGCGAAGCGGTCGAGCATCAGCGCCTTCGGGATCGAGTACGAGGGCAAGACCGGCCTCTCGTCCGACTTCGCGTGGGCCGCCTGAGCGGTTGAGCGCCACCACACACGTCGAAGCGCCGGAGCGGTCGGGACTCGCTCCGGCGTTCGCGGCTGCCCGCACGCGACTCGTCCTCATCGGCGTGCTGTTCGCGCTCGCGGCCGTGGGGTGGTGGTGGACCGCGGGTCAGATGCAGGACATGGACGGCGGTCCGTGGACGGAGCTCGGGACGCTCGGATGGTTCCTCGGCGTGTGGGCCGTGATGATGGCGGCGATGATGTTCCCGTCGGTCGCGCCGACGGTCGCGCTCTACTCGAAGCTCACGAAGAGCCGTTCGCTCCTGCAGCCCCTCGTCTTCGCCGCGGGATACCTCCTCGTCTGGACCGCAGTGGGCGCCGTCGCCTTCGCGATCGCCTGGCTGGGAGCACGCGCGTTCGGCGACGTCCTCGCGTGGGACCGCGCGGGGCGCTGGGTCGCGGGCGCGACGCTGCTCGTCGCCGCCGTGTACGAGCTGACACCGCTCAAGGACGTCTGCCTCGGCAAGTGCCGCTCGCCACTCGGCTTCCTGCTCGGCGCGTGGCGTGACGGCCCCGGCGGCGCGCTGCAGATGGGTGCGCGCCACGGAGCCTGGTGCGTCGGGTGTTGCTGGGCGCTGATGGCGTCGCTGTTCGCGCTCGGAGTGATGAGCCTCGGCTGGATGGCATTCGTGGCTGCCGTCATCGCCCTCGAGAAGCTCCTGCCGTGGAGACGCGCGGCGACGTGGGGGACCGCGACGGTCCTCGTCGTGCTCGGTGTGCTCCTCCTCGTCGCGCCCGACGCGATCCCCGGCCTGACGGTCCCGGGCGGATCGATGGACCCGATGGATCCGATGAGCCCGATGTCGCCCTAGCCGGCCGGCCTGTACTTCGACACGTTGACACCGGTGCTCGTCGTCACCGTGGAGACGAGCTCGAACGTCCGTAACGAACCGTCGTCGGGGAAGATCGTCTTGCCGCCGCCGAGGATCACGGGCTCGACGAGGAGCTGGAGCTCGTCGACCAGCCCCTCGCTCAGCAACGTCCGCACGAGCGTCGGGCTCCCCATCATCGCGAGGTCGCCGCCGTCGGCGTCGCGAAGCTCGCGGATCCGCCCTACGGCGTCCTCACCGGGGATCCGCGTCGTGTTCCATGCGAGCTCGTCGCCGAGCGTCGAGCTGACGACGTACTTCGGCAGGCTGTTCATCCGATCGGCGAACGGGTCGCCTGCGCGCTCCGGCCACGCGGCCGCCATGGTCTGCCACGTGCGCCGTCCGAAGAGGAGCGCCTCGGCACTCCCCAGGCCCTCCGCGAACGCTCCGCCCATGACCTCGGGATCGAAGAACGGGTGCGACCAGCCGCCGTGGGCGAACCCTCCGTCCCGGTCCTCGTCGGCGCCGCCCGGCGCTTGGACGACTCCGTCGAGGCTGATGAACTCGGTGACGACGACACGCATGGCTCCTCCTTGCTCGGGTTGCGTCGAAGCGCCTTTGTAGACGCCGCGCGCACGCGAGAATCATCGCCGACCGCGAACGAAGGGAGATCAGGTGGAGATCACGAGAGTGGGCGTGCCGACGACCCCGGGACCGAGCGACTGGTTCACGGGGGCCGTCTACCTCGATCCGGTCGCAGCGCCGTCCGGATCATCGCGGCTCAGCGCAACGAGCGTGCACTTCACGCCCGGAGCCCGGACCGCATGGCACACGCACCCGAACGGGCAGACGATCTTCATCGTCGAGGGCGTCGGCCGCGCGCAGCGGCGCGGAGGGCCGGTCGAGGTCATCCGGCCCGGCGACCGTGTCTTCTTCGAGCCGGGCGAGGAGCACTGGCACGGCGCCGCGCCCGACCGCTTCATGACCCACGTGGCGATGCTCGACGTCGACGACGAGGGCGCGAGCGCGACCTGGGGCGACCACGTCACCGACGAGGAGTACGCCGTTCCGCCTGCCCCCTGACGACGGCTAGCGTGCGTGCGTGGTCGAGCGCGTGCTCACCCTGCGCGAGCTGAACCGCGCCGCCCTCGCACGGCAACTCCTCCTCGAGCGCAAGCGGATGTCGCCGGTCGCGGTGATCGAGCGTCTCGTCGGCATGCAGGCGCAGTGGCCACCCGCGCCGTACGTCGGCATCTGGACGCGGACGACGAGCTTTCGACGCTCGGCGCTGGAGCGCGAGCTCGCCCGCGGTACTGTCGTGAAGGCCACGGTGATGCGCCAGACGCTGCACCTGGTGACGCCCGCCGACTATGCGCTGATCGCTCGGCGATGAGCGAGACGAACTTCCCGTGGGAGAGCCCCAAGGCAAAAGAGCTCGTGCAGTCGGTGCGGAAGCTCGGCGCCGCCGGGACCGTCACGACCGCCGAGGGGCTCGAGCATCTCGAGCGCGAGCACGGGGTCACCGGCCCGAACGCGCGCCGCGTCTGGCGGCACGCGCGCATGAGCGCTCATCTCCTCCACCATCACGAGACGGCGCTCTGGCACGCACGACCGGAGGGCCGGTACGTCGCTCTCGAGGAGCCCACCCGGCACGACCCGACCGACGCGCGCGCGGAGATGTTCCGCCGCTACCTGCTCGCCTTCGGGCCGGCGACGCAGCGTGACCTGGGCGCCTGGACGATGATGCACGTGCCGGAGATCAAGCGGGCTCTCGAGCGCCTCGAGCCGTTGCGCCGCTTCCGCGACGAGCAGGGGCGCGAGCTGTTCGACGTCCCGCGCGCACCGCTTCCGAGCCCCGAGACGCCCGCACCCGTGCGCTTCCTGCCCAAGTGGGACAACGTGCTCCTCGCCTGGGCCGACCGGACGCGCATCCTCCCGGAGGACTACCGGAAGCGCGTGATCGGCCAGAACGGCGACGTCGCGCAGACCTTTCTCGTCGACGGCTTCGTCGCCGGCACGTGGCGCGCCGACGCCGGCCGCGTCGTGACGAGTCCGTTCACCCGTGTGTCACGTGCGGACCGAACCGAGATCGATGAGGAAGCAGCGCGCCTCGCGGCGTTCCTCGCAGACTGACCTCTGTGTGACGGCCGATGGCGCCGTCACCACGGCGCGATAGTGACTCCTCCCCACTCCTCGGGCTCCGTGTCGCGCACGGTCTGGGTCAGTTCCCAGCGATGGCCGGCCGGATCGGCAACGACGCCCGAGCGCTCCCCGTACACGTGCGTCCCGAGCTCCTCGACCACCCGGGCACCAGTTGCGCGAGCGCGCTCGAACGCAGCATCGACGTCGGCGACCCGAATCTTGACGAGGTGCTGGATCGGGCCGTCCCCCGGCGCGACGCGCTCGTCGGTCCGATCCTCCGCAATCACGATCGCGCCGTCCGTGCCGACTCGGAGCTGTGCGCGATGGGTCTCGCCGATGCGCACCCGCTCCTCGAAGCCGAACGCCGCCTCGAGCCACGTGACCGCGGCGCGCACGTCCGGGTAGAACAGCACCGGCGCCACCGTCGCCGGCGGCGCCGAGCGGTTCGTCAACACGTCCGGCTACTCCGGTCCGGCATCATCGCCGCGGGTCCCGCCGAGCCAGCGGTCCGGCCGGTTCGGCGGCAGGAGGCTGACGAGGATGAGGATGATCACGGTCGACGCGAAGTACGTGTACAGCTCCGCGGTGCCCGAGTACTGCTTCGTCGCGGTCTGCCCGAAGGCGAGGAACGCGAACGTCAGGAGCGCCGTCGCGAGGCCGACCTGGAGGATCGACTTGTCCTTGTGCGGCAGGAACTCGAGGCGGATCACGCTCGCTAGAAGCAGGACGAAGACGCCGAACTCGAGCAGCCCGAGCATGACCCAGGCCGTGTCGGTTCCCGGGATCGTGTCGAGGAAGGTCCCCTTGAACTGCTCCTTGATGTACGACGGCGCCTTGCCGTCGTCGTCGAAGAGCTTCTCCTTCCCCGAGTAGAACATGAGCCCACCGACCATGACGTAGACCCCGACGAGCGTCACCCAGTAGGCGATGCCGTCGAAGATCGAGCCCTGCCCGATCAGCGCGTGCGGTTTGTCCGAGCCCTTGATGGCCATCCGTCTCCTCCCGTCGTGGCTGACTGGCCGGGCAAGTATCTCGCGTCGCACGGTTTCCGAGAAGGGCAGCGGCGCCTGCAGCTACCGTGACCGGCCGTGGACTGGTCGCTCTTCCACCTGGTGAACACCGAAGTCGCGACGCGCGACTGGCTCGAGGATCCCGTCACGACGCTTGCGACGCTCGCGGTGCCGCTCTACGCGCTCGCGACGATCTGCCTGTGGCTGGTCTCGCGACCGCCCGGCAGCTCGCGGTGGAGGCTCGCAAGCGTCTCCGCACTCTCGGCCGCCGGAGTCGCCATCGCCGCGAACCAGGTGATCGCACACGTCTGGGATCGCCCGCGCCCGTTCACCGCGCACGCCGCCGCGACACATCTCCTCTCCGCTCCCTCTCCGGACCCGTCGTTCCCGAGCGATCACGCCGCCGCGGCGTTCGCGATCGCCTTCTGCGTCCTCGCGTTCTCCCGCTGGGCCGGGGCCGGCTTTCTGGCCGCCGCGGCGTTCATCGGACTGTCGAGGATCGCGCTCGGCATGCACTACCCGAGCGACGTCCTGGCCGGCGTCCTCGTGGGGTGGCTCGCCGCGTCACTCGTGGTGCATCTCGGCCGGCCGTCGATCACACGCATCACGGTGCTCGTAGGACGACTGACGGATCCGCTCGTCGCGCCGGTCTGGACGCGCGTCGCGAGCCGGATGCCCTCCCGGCGCGAGCGCGAGTCGACGACCTAGCCGGCGACGACCGGGTTCGTCAGCGACTCGAGGCCGTCGATCTCGATCGTGACCTCGTCGCCGGGCCGGAGAAGCCGCTGCGGATCGCGGAAGACACCCACGCCCGCGGGCGTCCCGGTCAGGATGAGGTCCCCGGGCTCGAGCGTGGTCGTCCGCGTCACGTAGGCGATGACCTCGTCGATGCCGAAGATGAGGTTCGCGGTCGACGAGTCCTGCAGCGTCTCGCCGCTCACGATCGCGCGGATGCCGAGAGCATGCGGATCGGCGATCTCGTCGCGCGGCGTCATCGGCCCGACGGGGCAGAACGTGTCGGGCGACTTCCCGCGCGTCCACTGGCCGTCCGAGAACTGCAGGTCACGGGCGCTCACGTCATTCGCGCACACGTAGCCGCGCACGGCCTCGAGGGCGTTCTCCTTCGATACGCCGCGAATGCGCGCACCGATGACGACGCCGAGCTCCGCCTCGTAGTCCGCCTTCGTGACGATCGGTGGGATCGCGATCGCCTCCCCCGGCCCGATGAGCGACGACGGCCACTTCGCGAAGAGCAGCGGCTCCTTCGGCAGCTCGACTCCCTGCTCCTCCGCGTGGTCGCGGTAGTTGAGGCCGACACAGACGATCTTCCCGGGAGGCTCGATCGGAAGCACGGCGACAACCTACTAGCACGCGTCATGCGGCGTCCCGGCTGCCGGTGGGTGTCCGTTCCGCCCGCTCTAGACTCGACGGCGTGACCCTGCCCGCGTCTCTCGTCGCCGAGCTGCGGGCGGCACTCGGATCCGAGCACGTCATTGCGGAGCCCGAGCAGCTTCGCGTCTACGAGTGCGACGGCCTCACCGGGCACCGGGCGGTGCCCGAGCTCGTCGTCCTTCCCGGCTCGACCGAGGAGGTTCAAGTCGTGCTTCGCGCCTGCCACCGCGAGGAGATCCCGTTCGTCGCGCGGGGTGCGGGTACAGGGCTCTCCGGCGGTGCGACCCCGATCACCGGTGGCGTGGTCGTCTCGCTCGCCCGCATGAACCGGATCCTCGAGATCGACCTGGAAGGACAGCGGATCGTCGTCGAGCCTGGCGTCGCGAACCTCGACGTCACGCGCGCCGTCGCGGACGCCGGCTTCTTCTACGCCCCCGACCCGTCCAGCCAGCAGGTCTGCACGATCGGGGGCAACGTCGCGGAGAACTCCGGCGGCGCGCACTGCCTGAAGTACGGGTTCACGGCGCACCACGTCACGGGGCTCACCTTCGTCCTCGCCGACGGCGAGGTTGTCGAGCTCGGCGGCAAGGCGCTCGACCCGGAGGGTCCGGACCTCCTCGGCGTCGTCGTCGGCTCGGAGGGAACGCTGGGAATCGCTACGCGTGTGACGCTTCGCGTCGTCCGCACCCCGCAGGCCATCCGGACGATCCTCGCCGGCTTCCACACGATGGACGCGGCGGGCGCTGCGGTGTCGGGGATCATTGCGGCCGGCGTGATGCCCTCCGCCATCGAGATGATGGACCGGCTCACGCTCGAGGCGGCGGAGCTTGCCGTCTCGCCCGGCTACCCGCAGGGAGCCGGAGCGGTGCTCCTCGTCGAGCTCGACGGGGTGACCGAGCAGGTCGAGGACGACGCCGCGGAGATCGCGCGCATCAGCGCCGAGTGCGGGGCGTTCGAGATCCGCGCCGCGACGGGCGAGGCCGAGCGGGCACTCCTCTGGAAAGGGCGCAAGTCCGCATTCGCCGCGATGGGGCGCGTCGCGACGGACTACTACGTGCAGGACGGCGTCGTTCCGCGAACACGGCTGCCGGACGTGCTCCGTCGCATCGAGCGGCTCTCGGCCGAGCACGGCCTCCGCGTCGGGAACGTGTTCCACGCCGGTGACGGCAACCTCCACCCGCTCGTCCTGTACGACGCGGGAGCAGGCGAGACCGAGAAGGCACGCGCGCTCGCCGAGGCGATCCTGGATGCCTGCCTCGACGCAGGCGGGTCGCTGACGGGCGAGCACGGGGTCGGGATGGACAAGGCGTGCTCGATGCCGCGGATGTTCTCCGACCGGGATCTGCACGTCTTCGAACGACTTCGGCGCGGGTTCGACCCCCACGGCCTCTGCAACCCGGGGAAGGTGATTCCCACCCCGCGGCTCTGCGGCGAGGTGCCCGGGCCGTATCGGATGCACGCCCTCGAGAGGATCGGCCTTGCCGAGCGTCTCTAGCGTCGAGGAAGCCGCGGCGGCGCTCGCGACGGCGCATCGCGAGGGACGGACTCTCCGAATCGGCGAGGACCTCACGACGGACGGGCTCGATCGGATCCTCGAGCACGATCCGGGTGACCTCACGTGCACCGTCGAGGCAGGGATGCGCCTCTCGGCCCTGCAGGCGGCGCTCGGCGGCGTAGGCCAGCGCCTCTCGCTCGATCCACCCGGGGACCCCACGGTCGGCGCGCTCCTCGCCCGCAACGTCTCCGGGCCACTGCGCCATCGCTTCGGCGCACCACGTGATCTCGTCCTCGGCGTCACGCTCGTCCTCGGCGACGGCACGATCGCGAGCGCGGGCGGGAAGGTGGTCAAGAACGTCGCCGGGTACGACCTCGCGCGTCTGGTGTGCGGCTCGTACGGGCGCCTCGCCCTCGTCGTACGCGCGAGCTTCCGGCTGCATCCGCTTCCGAAGGCCGTCCGCACGCTCGTCGTCGAGACCGACGAGGCGGCATCGGTCGTCGCGCGCCTGCTCGCCTCACAGCTCCAGGCGAGCGCGCTCGACGTCCTCCATCCCGGGCGGGTCGCGATGCTCTTCGAGGGCTCGGAGCGGGCCGTGGCGGCACAGGTCGACACGGCGCGAGCGCTCGTCGGAGGTGAAGAGGCCGACCCGGACGTGTGGAACGAGTCGCGCGAGCGTCAGGCCGCGGCGCTCGGGCGCGTCCGCTTCGATCCGGGATCTCTGGCGGAAACCCTCGTGACGCTTCGCGACGCCATCGTGAGACCTTCCGCCGGCATCGCATACACCGCGGCCGCCGTGCCGGCGGAGGAGCCCGACGCCGCGCGACGAGCACTCCTCGAGCGCGTCACACGTGAGCTCGACCCGGGCGGAGTCCTCGCCGCGTGATCCGCGAGTACACGTCCGACTGCGTCCACTGCGGGTTCTGCCTGCCGACCTGTCCCACGTACGTCCTGTGGCGCGAGGAGATGGACTCCCCGCGCGGTCGCATCCACCTCATGGACGCAGCGCTCGACGGCACCGTGACGCTCAACCCGACCGTCACGCAGCACTTCGACCGCTGTCTCGGCTGCATGGCGTGCCTCTCCTCGTGCCCGTCCGGCGTCCGCTACGACCGGCTGATCGAGAGCACGCGCGCGGCCGTGGAGCAAGACGTCCCGCGCACGGCGGGCGACCGGCTCGTCCGCGACCTCCTCTTCCGGCTCCTCCCGTACCCCGGTCGGATGCGGGCCGCCCTCCGTCTCGCGCCCCTCGGACGGCACGCACCGCTGCCGAAGCGCTTCGAGCCCCTCGTCGACATCGCTCCGCGCTGGCGCGGCCGCGGGGACGTCCCGACCGTCACGCCCGCGTCCGGGCCGATGCGCGCCCGCGTCGGCCTGCTCACGGGCTGCGTGCAGCGTGCGGTGTTCCCCGACGTCAACGCCGCCACCGCGCGTGTCCTGGCGGCCGACGGGTTCGAGGTCGTCGCACCTCCCCAGGGCTGCTGCGGCGCGCTGTCCGTCCACGCGGGCCGGCTCGCGGAGGGGAAGGCCTTCGCCCGCCGGTTGATCTCGGCGTTTCGCAACGTCGATCTTGTCGTCGTCAACACCTCCGGGTGCGGCTCGCACCTGAAGGAGCTGGGCTGGCTGCTCGACGACGCGGATGCGGAGGAGTTCTCGGCGAAGGTGCGTGACGTCGGCGAGCTGCTCGGCGACACGCCGCCTCGCGCGCCGCGCCATCCGGTCGAGCTGACGGTCGCGCTCCAGGACTCGTGCCACCTCCGCCACGCGCAGAAGCTCCCGCTGTCGTCGCGCGTCTCGCTTGCACGGATTCCCGGCCTCGAGGTCGTCGAGCCTGCCGAGCAGGACCTGTGCTGCGGCTCCGCGGGGATCTACAACGTCGTCCAGGCGGATGCGGCGCGCCGGCTCGGCGACCGCAAGGCCTCGCACGTCCTCGCGACGGGCGCACAGGCGTACGCGAGCGCCAACCCAGGGTGCCTCGTCCAGGTCTCTGCCGCGCTCGACCGTGCGGGCCGGCCGCTCCCGGCGCTCCACCCGATCGAGCTCGTGGACGCCTCCATCCGGGGCATTTCCGCCGGGATGCTGCGCGCGAAGGCGCGCCGCTAGCTCACGACGGGCTCGACGGCCACGGGCCGCAGCTCGTCGAGCCGGTCGACGCGGGCAAGCGCCGGGAAGAGCTTCCACCACGCCCCCGCGACGACGACCGTCACGACGCCTCCCACCAGGACCGCAGGCACGGCGCCGATGAGCGCCGCTGCGACCCCCGACTCGAACGCGCCGAGCTCGTTGGAGGCGCTGATGAAGACCATCTCGACGGCGTTCACGCGCCCGCGCAGCTCGTCGGGCGTCACGAGCGGCAGGATCGTCTGGCGGAGCACGACGCTCACCATGTCGAGACCGGCTCCCACCGCGAGCGCGAGCATCGAGAGCCACATCTGCCGCGAGAGCCCGAAGACGACCATGGAGACCCCGAAGCCGGCGACGACCCCGAACAGCATCGGCCCGGCCCTCCGCCTGATCGGGTAGCGGGCCATGATCCCCGCGGCGACGAGCGAGCCGACCGCCGGCGATGCCCGCAGCAGCCCGAGGCCGGTCGGCCCGACCTCGAGCACGTCCTTCGCGAAGATCGGAAGCAGCGCCACGGCCCCTCCGAACAGGACGGCGAACAGATCGAGCGAGATCGCGCCCAGCAGCACGTTCGTCCGGCGGATGAGCCGGATGCCGGCCAGCACCTCGTCGATGCCGGCGGCTCCCTCGCCCTCCGTCGCCGGCAGGCGTCCGCTGCGGAGCGCGAGAACACACGCGAGCGCCGCGCCCGCGAGAACGAGCCCGACGGCGTACACGAGCTCCTGGTCGATGGCGAAGAGGATCCCGCCGATCGCGGGCGCGACGATGGACGAGAGCCCGAAGGCGATCGAGCGCTGCGCGAGCGCGCTGACGAGGATCTCCTCGGGAACGAGCGACGGCGTCAGCGCGCGGCCTGCCGGCGCGCCGATGGCGCTTCCGATCCCCTGCACGAAAGCGAGCGCGAAGAACGGCCACACGACGTTCGTGTCGGCGATCGTCACACCGAGCAGGCCGGAGAGGACGACGAGGTTGAGCAGCATCATCACCGTGAGGAGGTGACGTCGCGGAACCCGGTCGGCGAGCTGCCCGGCCGGCAGCGCCAGGATCAGGAGCGGAAGGAACTCGGCAAGGCCCAGCAGACCGAGGTCGAGCGCCTTGCCGCGGATGGAGTAGACCTGCCAGCCGATCGCGACGAACGACATCTGGAGGGCGAACGCCTCCATGACCGTCGCGACCAGGAGAAGAGTGAAGTCGCGGTGCCGCAGCGCGGAGCGGGCGTTCTGGCTCACGCGGAGCAGCCTAGATTCCGATCCGACGCGAGCGCAGCGGCCGCGACGCCGGCGGCTTCAGGCTTCCTGCGCCCGGACGTTCGCGCTAGCGAATGTCCGGGCTTGCGAGGAACTCGTCTCGACTGGACGACCCCGACGCCGCGGCCGCGAAGCGGCCGCCCTCAGGGCTCTTGCGCCCGGACGTTCGCGCTAGCGAATGTCCGGCCTTGCGAGAGACTCGTCGCTCGACTGGACGACCCCGACGCCGCGGCCGCGAAGCGGCCGCCGTCAGGGGTCTTGCGCCCGGACGTTCGCGCTAGCGAATGTCCGGCCTTGCGAGAGAAGCTAGCGAATGTCCG
>DASUFC010000113.1:0-27860 GCA_036274755.1 Gaiellaceae bacterium | reverse complement strand
TCAACCCGGGCGCGTCGTGGTAGCTCGTGACGTGCTCGAACCGGATGCCCGCCCGGTAGAGCTCGAGCCCGTCCGCGATCTTCTGCTGGTAGCGCGCCACGGACATCGCGCTGAACTGCGGCGCGAGGACGAGGCTGACCGCGTCGGAGATGCCGTCCTCCGACATCTCGCCGACGACCTCCTCGATCCACGGCGACCAGTGCCGCATCCCGAGGTAGCAGCGGAAGCCGGGCCCGAGCTCGGCGGCGAGGGCGTCCACCTGCCTGCGAGAGACCTCGAGGAGCGGCGAGCGGCCGCCGATCGCGCGGTAGCTCTCCGTGATCTCGTCCAGCACGGCCCGCGGCGTCGGGCGGCCGTGCCGGATGTCCGCGAGATACCCCGGGATCTCCTCGAGCGAGGCCGGCCCCCCGTAGGCCATCACGAGGACGCCGATCACGCGGAGGTGCGCTCCCGGACGTGCTCGACGAGCCGCCTCACGTTGTCGGTCGGTGTCCGTGGCGTCAGGCCGTGCCCGACGTTGAAGACGTGGCCCGGCCGGCCCGCCGCCCGCGCGAGCACGTCGTCGATGCGAAACGCGAGCTCGCGCCAGGGCGCGAGCAGCGACGCGGGGTCGAGATTCCCCTGCACCGGCCGGTCGAAGCCGACGCGCTCCCACGCTTCGTCGAGCGGAAGCGTCCAGTCGAGGCCGACGACGTCGCCCCCACATGCAGCCGCATCCGCGAGGTAGGCGCCGACCCCCAGCGAGAAGTTGACGACCGGGATGCCTGCCGCAGCCACCCTGGCGAAGAGCTCGCGGTTGTGCGGCGCGACGTAGCGCAGGTAGTCCTCCCGACCGAGCGCACGACCGGCCCAGGAGTCGAAGACCTGCAGGGCCTGAGCACCGGCGCGCGCCTGTGCGAGCAGGTAGTCGGCCTGAACGGTGACGAGCTTGCCGAGGAGCCTCGACCACGCCGCGGGCTCCGAGAGCATGAAAGCCTTCGTCTTCGCGAAGTCCTTCGAAGTGCCGCCCTCGATCGCGTAGCTCGCGAGCGTGAACGGGGCGCCCGCGAAGCCGATCACGGGAACGTTGCGCGCGTCCAGCTCTGCGCGCACGAGCCGGATCGCGTCCAGCGTGCCCCCCATCGTCTCCTCGGCGGGCGGCACGCCGAGCAGGTCGACGTCGCGCGTCGTCGAGATCGGGTTGCCGATACGCGGGCCGTCGCCGTGCACGAAGTCGAGCTCGAGGCCCATCCCGACGAGCGGCGGAAGGATGTCCGAGAAGACGATTGCCGCGTCGAGCCCGAACGCGTCGACCGGGAGCAGCGTCACCTGGGCCGCGAGCTCGGGAGTGCGGATCAGCTCGAGCATCGAATGGCGCTCGCGGAGCGCGCGGTACTCGGGCTGGTAGCGCCCGGCCTGCCGGAGGAGCCAGACGGGCGTGCGCTCGACCGGCTCTCGGCGGCAGGCTCTCAGGAAGAGGGGCTCTGCCACGCGACTCGCCCGACGAAGAACGGCCCGAGTCGCTCGAGGTGGAGCGACGTCTGCTTCGTCTTCCGCATGCGCTGCACGATGATCGACAGCGGATGGAGCTCCGGGCCGAGGAGCCCGACGACGAAGTCGTTGTCGTCGCGGTCGAGGCCGTGGCACGCGAGCCTGATGTCGAAGCCGAGGCCGGCGCTGCCGAAGGCCATCCCGACGCCGCCGTGCTCCATCAGGATCGTGTCCTGCTCCCGGCGCGAGAGCTGCTCGAACGAGCCCGACCTCCGGAGCGGGTACCAGATCGCCCACGTGAGGCCCGGGTCGAGGACACGGCGCCTCGGGCGGTCCACCAGTGTCTCCTCGAGGTCGTGCTCGTGCCCGATCGCGTACGTGCGGCCGAACATCGTGAGCTCCGGCTTCGGCTCGAGCTCGCCGAACGGCGACGAGCCGAGGAGAGAGCGGTACTCGTCGACGAAGGCGTCGGGCGACTCCGACAGGGTCAGGAGCGCGACGCCAGTCGGGTCGTTCACGTCCTCGTACAGCGTCCCGACGACGTGGGCCCCCTCGAGCGCGCGCACCAGCTCGGCCGTGTCGCGCACACCGCCGAACGCGTGCAGCTGCATGTAGAGACGACGGTCGAGCGTGATCGTCTCACCGTCAGCGGAGCGACCGTGCTCGGTGACGTCGATGCTTCCGGGCTCCTGCTCGGGCCGGACGTCGACCCGCGGCTTCACCGTCCGCTCTGGAGCCACGCCGCCGCGTCCTTCGCGTGGTACGTCACCACGAGGTCCGCGCCCGCACGGCGGATCCCCGTGAGCGCCTCGAGCACGGCCGCGCGCTCGTCGAGCCAGCCGTTCGCGGCTGCTGCCTTGAGCATCGCGTACTCGCCGCTCACGTTGTACGCCGCGAGCGGGAGCTCGGGGAAGCGCTCGCGGACGGCGCCGACAACGTCGAGGTAGCCGAGAGCCGGCTTCACCATGAGCGCGTCCGCTCCCTCGGCGACATCGAGCGCGACCTCGCGCAGTGCCTCACGCGCGTTGCCGGGATCCATCTGGTGCGACCGTCGATCGCCGAACGCCGGGGCTCCCTCCGCAGCCTCGCGGAACGGGCCGTAGAAGGCGGATGCATACTTGACGGCGTACGAGACGATCGCGACGCCCTGCATGCCCTCCTCGTCGAGCGCTCCGCGAATCGCGCCGACCATGCCGTCGATCATCCCGCTGGGTGCGACGACATCTGCACCTGCCTCGGCGTGCGAGACCGCGATCCGCCGGAGCACCTCGAGCGTCTCGTCGTTGAGCACGTACCCGTCGTCGTCGAGCAGTCCGCAGTGGCCGTGATCCGTGTACTCGCAGAGACAGACGTCGGTCATCACGACGAGCTCGGGGCTCGCCTCCTTCAGCGCGCCGATCGCGCGCTGCACGACACCGTCGTCCGCATGGCTCTCGAGCCCCTGCGGGTCCTTCGCGCTCGGGATCCCGAAGAGGAGCACGGCCTTCACGCCGAGCGCCTCCAGCTCGCGCGCCTCCCCGGCGAGGAGGTCGACGGAGAGCTGGTCGACGCCGGGCATCGAGCGAACAGGCCTGCGGACGTCCGCACCGGCGACGACGAACAGCGGGTAGACGAAGTCGTCCGGCTCGAGGGTCGTCTCGCGGACGAGATCGCGAAGCGCCGCCGTTCGGCGGAGGCGCCGCGGCCGGACCGGCCCGGCCCCGAGGCGGAGCGCCTCGAGCGGGTCGGGATGGAAGGAGCTCACGCCGTGTCTCCGAATTCGTCCACGAGCGCCCGAATGATGCCGTCCGCGGTCGTCTCGTCGGCGACCAGACCGACCTTGAGGCCGACCTCGCGCGCCACCTTCGCCGTCTTCGGCCCGATGCAGACGAGCATCGCTCCGCCGCCCGCGCCTCCTGCGGCGGCGAGGCTGCGGCAGGCCGACCCGCTCGCGAGCACCACGGCGTCGGCGATGCGGAGCGGGAGGATCCCCCACATCGGCGGCTCGACGAGAACCGTGCGATACGCGACCACTGCCTCGACGTGAGCGCCCCGCCCGCGCAATTCGTCCGCGAGGTGCGACTCGGCGATGTCCGCCTGGGGAAGCAGGACGCGCTTGCCGTCGATCTCGCCCAGCCCGCCGGCGATGTCCTCCGACGCCCGCGACGCGACGAAGGCCGGCTCGACTCCCGTGTCGCGGATCGCCTCCGCGGTCACGGGGCCTACCGCGGCGACCCGCGTTCCCGAGCGACCCACCAGCCCGGCGAGAGCCTGCGCGACGGCCGTCACGCCGTTCACGCTCGTCAGGACGACCCAGTCGTAGCTCGCGATCTCCTCCACGGCGTCCTCGAGCGCGCGCCCTTCGGCGGGCCGGATCTCGATCAACGGCACGATCGTCACCTCGGCTCCGAGGCGCGTGAGCTCGTCCGCCATGCGCTGCGCTTCGGGCCGGGTGATGACGATGCGCCGGCCGTAGAGGGGTTGGTTGATCACGGATCGCCGCCCAGTATGCGGTCCGCGCCGAGAGCGAGTGCCTCCTCCGCCAGGCGGCGGCCGACCTCGACCGGATCGCCCTCGCCGCGAACCCGAATCATCTGAGCTCCATCGACCGCAGCGACGAGGCCCTGGAGACGCACGCGAGGGGTCGCATCCGACTCGGCGAGCGCTGCGACCGGCGCGGCACAGCCTCCTCCGAGCGCCTGCAGGAACGTCCGCTCGGCGGTCGTCTCGGCACGTGCTCGCGGCTCGTCGACAGCGGCGAGGAGCGCGCGCAACGCGGCATCGTCGGCGCGACACTGCAACGCGAGAGCGCCCTGGCCCGGGGCGGGCAACATGGTCTCGGGAGCGAGCCACTCCGCGACGGAGGCCTCGAGCCCGAGCCGGCGAACGCCGGCGGCGGCGAGCAGGACGGCGTCGTATTCGCCCGCGTCGACCTTTCGGATGCGCGTGTCGACGTTCCCGCGGATCGAGCGGACCGCGAGGTCGGGGCGAGCCGCTGCGAGCTGGGCCGATCGACGCAGGCTGCTCGTCCCCACGACGGCGCCTCGTGGGAGCTCGTCGAGACGCTCGGCCTGCCGGGTGACGAGGCAGTCGCGTGGGTCCTCCCGTACCGGCACCGCGCCGAGGACGACCCCGTCCACGTCCTCGGTCGGAAGATCCTTGAGGGAGTGCACGGCGAGGTCGATCTCGCCGTCGAGGAGCGCGCGCTCGAGCTCGGCGGTGAAGAGGCCCTTCCCGCCGATCTCGGGCAGGGGCTCTCCGGTCGCCTGCGTTCGATCCCCGACGGTCGAGAGCACGCGTGTGGACACGACGATGTCCGGCCGAGCGTCGACCAGCAAGCCCGCGACGAGCTCCGTCTGGGCGCGTGCGAGCGCCGATGCCCGCGTGCCGAGGATCACCGCCGCGGGCAGCGGCGGAGCGCTCACCGCTCGCCCGGAGCCGTGATGCCGAAGAGACCGCGGACAGCGTCTGCGACCTCGTCGGCGTCTCCCGCGCCCGCCCGTTCCCGTGCACGAACGGTCGGATCGTGGAGCAGCTTCTTCACGAGCGTCCGCGAGAGGTGCTCGACACGCTCGACCACCTCCGGATCGACGTCACCGAGATCCTGGAGCGCCCGCGCGACCTCGCGCTCACGAATCGACTCGGCCTGCTTGCGAAGCTCCGACAGGAGAGGCTCGACCTCGAGCTCGCGGTAGCGGCGCGCGAACGCGGCGACCTCCTCTTCCACGATCGCCTCGACGCTCGGCACCTCGCGGAGCCGCGAGGACATCGCCTCGTCCAGGCCCGCGCGGAGATCGTCGACGTCGAAGAGCCGCACGCCGTCGACGTCGGCGGCCGCGCGCTCGACGTCGGCCGGAACGGCCAGGTCGACGACGACGAGCGTGCTGTCCGCTCGGCGCGTCATCACGGACGCGACGAGATCCGCGGCTATGACCCTCTCCTCTGCTGCCGTCGCGCTGATGACCACGTCCGCTCGGGCGAGCTCCGTCTCGAGCTCGCTCAGCGCGGCGGCATCGGCCCCGAATCGCCTGCCCACGTCCTCGGCGCGCTCCTTCGTCCGGTTCGCGACACCCAGCCGAGTGACGCCACGTCCTTCGGCCGCCTTGAGCGTCTGCACGCCGACGCGGCCGGCCCCGACCACGAGCACGCGCCGCTCGCGCAGGTCGCCGATGACGCCCTCTGCGAGCGCCAGCGCCATCGAGCTCGCGGTTGCCGGGTTCGCGCCGATCGCGGTCTCCGACCGCGCTCGACGTCCCGCGGTGATCGCCGTCCGGAAGAGCAGCGCGAGCGCGGGGCCGGCCGTGCCGTCCGTGCGAGCGCTGTCGAACGCGTCACCGACCTGGCCGAGGATCTCCGCCTCGCCCAGGACGAGCGAGTCGAGGCCGGTCGCCACGCGGCACAGGTGCCTGGCGGCGTCCTCCGCCGCGCGAGCGTAGAGATGGTCGACGAGAAGCTCGGGCGAGACGCCGTGTGTGACCGAGAGCGCATCGATCAGCTCGTCGCGCGCATCCTCGAGATCGGCGGTGAGCTGTGCGTACAGCTCGGTGCGGTAGCACGTCTGCAGCACGGCGTGCTCGATCACTGCCGGGCAGTGCTCGGCGCCCGCGGCGAGCGAGCCGATGCGCTCGCGCAGCTCGACGGGAGCCGTGCGGTGACTGAGACCGAGGCAGACCAGGCGGTGCACGCCTGCGGCATCCTACTCCGCCGCTTGCCGGAGAATGGCGCGATGCGCGCCCTCGGAGTGGACGTCGGCGGAACCTTCACCGACGCAGTGCTCATCACCGACGGGGCCGTGCGGATCGCAAAAGTGCCGACGGCTGCACGCCAGCAGGAATCCGTCGTCTCCGCCGCCGATGCGGTCGGCGCCGCGGACCTCGGCCGCTTCACGCACGG
This sequence comes from Gaiellaceae bacterium, assembly GCA_036274755.1. GTDB lineage: Bacteria > Actinomycetota > Thermoleophilia > Gaiellales > Gaiellaceae > GMQP-bins7. The sequence goes on along the minus strand of DASUFC010000113.1, from coordinate 21,518 downwards.
GACGACGATCGCGACGAACGCGCTCCTCGAACGACGGGGGGCACGAACCGCGCTCGTGACGAACGAGGGCTTCGAGCACGTCCTGCATCTCCGGCGCCAGACGCGAGCGCATCTGTATCGGCCTTGCGTCGACCACCCGCCGCCTCTCGTCCCGCTGAAGCGCAGCTTCGGCGTCCGCGGACGGACGGGCGCGCACGGCGAGCTCGTGCCGCTCGACCTCGGCACGCTGCCCGAGATCGACGCGGAAGCGATCGCTGTGTCGCTCCTCTTCTCGTTCCGCGACCCGGAGCCAGAGCGTGCCGTGGCCGAGGAGCTTCGACGCCGGTATCCGACCGCGCATGTCGTCGCGTCGCACGAGGTCGCACCGGAGTTCCGCGAGTACGAGCGTGCGTCGACGACCGCTGTCGACGCGTACCTCGGCCCTGTCCTCGCGCGTTACCTCGGTGCGCTCGCGCAGGCATGCGCCTCCGCGGATCTCCCGTCGCCGCTCGTCATGCGCTCGTCTGGCGGGCTCGCGACCCTCGACGAGGCAGCTGCGCATGCCGCCTTCGCGCTGCTCTCCGGTCCGGCGGCCGGTGTCGTGGGCGCTGCCCGCATCGCGGAGCTGGCCGGGTATCGGAACGCGCTGTCCTTCGACATGGGCGGCACGTCGACGGACGTGTGCGCGATCGTCGACGGCGTCGCCCGACGCGAGCACGAGCGGCTCGTGGGCGGGCTGCCCGTGCGGCTCCCCACGCTCGCCGTCCACACCGTCGGCGCGGGCGGCGGCTCCGTGGTGCGGATCGACGAAGGCGGCGCGCTCCGCGTCGGCCCCGAGAGCGCCGGCGCCGATCCCGGGCCGGCCTGTTACGGCCACGGCGGCACCCGCGCGACGGTGACCGACGCCAACCTCTTGCTCGGACGGCTGCCCGCCGCGCTGCCCGGAGGGATCGAGCTCGACGCGGCGGCGGCCGAGCGCGCGCTCCGGGGAGTCGACCCGGCGGCCGTGGTCGACATCGTGAACGCGGAGATGGTGCGCGCGCTCCGGGTCGTCTCGGTCGAGCAGGGGCTCGACCCTCGCGACTTCGCCCTGGTCGCCTTCGGCGGCGCGGGCCCCCTCCACGGGTGCGCCCTGGCCGAGGAGCTCGGGATGACGACGGTCCTCGTTCCCGCCGCCGCCGGCGTCCTCTCGGCACTCGGACTCGTCGCGGCCGACGAGCGGCGCGAGGAGGTCCGAACGTACGTCGTGCCGCTCGCCGACGTGCGCGAGCTGCCGGACGCCGGAGAGGCCGACCTCCGCTACGTGGGGCAGTCGTTCGAGCTCACGGTCCCACTCGGGCCGAAGCTCGAGGAGCGCTTCCACGAAGCCCACGCCGCACGCTACGGCTACGCCGACCGCGATCGACCGCTGGAGCTCGTCGCCGTGAGGACGGCCGACGTCACGCCCGCGCCGCCCGTGTCCGTCGGCGGACCTGCGCGCGCTGCACGAGGGCCGCGGGCCCTCGAGCTCGACGGCGCGACGGCGTGGATCCCCGACGGCTGGGCCGGTGAGACCGACCTCCACGGGACGCTCGTCCTCAGGAGACAGCCGTGATCGACATCGAGCTGCAGGTGATCGGCGCGTCGCTGCGCGCGATCGCGGAGGAGATGGGCGCTGCGCTCGTCCGCTCGGCGTTCTCGGCGAACATCAAGGAGCGCCGCGACTGCTCGACGGCCCTCTTCGACGAGCAGGGGCGGATGGTCACGCAGGCGGAGCACATCCCCGTGCACCTCGGTGCGATGCCCGAAGCGGTAGCCGCGGTCATGGCGCACGACCCGGCGCCGGGAGAGCCGTGGATCCTCAACGATCCGTACGCCGGCGGGACGCACCTGCCCGACCTGACGATCGTCACGCGCACCGAGCTCGGGTTCGCGGTGACGCGCGCGCACCACGCCGACGTGGGCGGCTCGGAGCCCGGCAGCCTGCCGCCGAGGTCGAGAACCCTCGACGAGGAGGGCGTCGTCATCCCGCCGACACACCTCGACCAGGAGACGCTCGACTCGCTCGTGAGCCGGATGCGGAGCCCGGGCGAGCGCCGCGGGGACCTCCGCGCCCAGCTCGCTGCGCACGGCCTCGCCCACGCACGCGTATCGGAGCTGTGCGCGCGGCGCGGGCGGCAACGGGTCGCGGAGGCGATGGACGAGCTTCTCGCGTACTCGGAGCGCGTCGTCCGCGCCGCGATCCGGGAGCTTCCCGACGGGCGGTACGAGGGGGCCGACGTGCTGGAGACGCTCGAGGGGCTCCTCGACATCCGTGCAGCCGTGACCATCGCAGGCGACTCGATCGACATCGACTTCGACGGGACCGCGGCGCAGTACGACGGCAACCTCAACTGTCCGCTCGCCGTAACCCGCTCGGCATGCTTCTACGTCGTCCGCTGCCTGACCGCGCCGGATCTCCCCGCGTCGGGCGGTGCCTTCGTGCCGGTCACCGTGCGCGCACCGGCGGGCAGCCTCGTCAACGCGCGCTCTCCCGCCGCGGTCGCGGCGGGCAACACGGAGACGTCGAGCCGGATCACCGACGTCGTCTTCGACGCCTTCGCGAAGGCGGTCGCCGTGCCGGCCCAGGGCCAGGGGACGATGAACAACGTCGTCTTCGGCAACGACCGCTTCGCGTACTACGAGACGATCGGCGGCGGGCAGGGGGCCTGCCCGGACGCCGACGGCCCGTCCGGCGTCCACGTCGCGATGTCGAACACCCTCTCGACGCCGGCGGAGGCTCTCGAGCTCGCGTATCCGCTACGCGTGGAGCGCTACGAGCTGAGGTCGGGCTCCGGCGGTGCCGGGCGGCACCGTGGCGGCGACGGGGTCGTCCGCGAGTTGCGCATCCTCGAGCCGTGCCGGCTCTCGCTCCTGACGCAGCGTCGCGCAGTCGCTCCACGCGGAGCCCGAGGCGGAGGCGATGCGGAGCGTGGCCGGAGCTTCCTGAACGGCGAGGAGCTCCCCGCCATCGCGAATCTGGACCTCGCGCCGGGAGACCTCCTGCGGATCGAGACGCCGGGTGGGGGAGGCTGGGGCGAGGTCAGGCCGGAGGCACCCGGTACAGCGTGAAGCGCTCGTCGCGATAGACGACGGGCAGCCCGAGCCGCAGCTTCGAGCGCAGGCGGTCGACGACGACGTACTCGGCGCCGTAGTCGCGGAGGATCGAGGGATCGCCGGTTCGGGAGAAGCGGCGGGCGTCCCGCGCGCGCTCGTACGGACGGTTCTTCTCCGTGTCCGCGACGTGCCCGGGCGGTGCCGAGGCGATGTAGACGGGGGCGAACGCGGCGAGCCGGAAGCTCGTCTCGGGGTCCGAGAAGACGACGGAGCCGCTGTCCACCTCACGCCGAACGGCGTGGACGAGCCCGTCCGAGAGGGTCGCGATCGCCGGAGGCGGAGGTGGGCGCAGGTCGAGCATGCCTCCGGCGAAGACCGGCGTGAGGAAGGCCGCCGCGGCGAGGGCTGCGCCGGTCTCGAGCGCCGGCCTGCGGCGTATGAACCCGACGACCAGCGCGGCGACGGCGCCGACCACCGCGAAGTACGTGATCCACGCCGGCGCCGGATCGCGCAGGACGTAGTCGAAGTCGCCCGGATAGACGATCTGGAGGAACATCCCGGCGCCGAGCATCAGTGGGAGCAGGATCGGACCGACGAGCCGCGCCAGCACACCCATCCCGCCTGCGAACGCGAACGCGAACGGAAGGAAGCCCGCCGCCCTCCGCGCCTGCGAGATCGAGACGAGGTCGGCGAGCGACGTGAACAGGAAGGGGATGAGCATCACCGCGAGCACCGCGAGCGAGCCCCCGACCGCGTACGCGGCCCACCGCCGCCGCGCCGCGAGCCCTGCGAGCGGCACGAGCAGGAGCGCCGCGATCGCGACCGCACCCGCACGTGTGAAGACCTCCGGCGCGAGGTGGTACGACGTGTCCGAGCTCACGACGAGCTGTCCGCGGTACTGCTGGAACGCGCGCTGGAGCTCGTCGGCGTCGGGCGTGACCGACCGCGTGTCGTTCACGATCGGTCGCAGCCACAGCATGAAGAGCGCGGCCGGCACGACGAGCGCGGCGAGCGCGAGCGCTCCTCTCCGCACGTCGGCGCGTTCCCAGAGCGCACGCACGGCGAGGAAGCCGACGAACGGGATCCAGAGGAAGATCGCGTACGTGGGGTGAACGACCGCAAGGACGAACCCGGCAGCGGCAGTCGACGCGAGGAGCCCGAGGGATCGTGAGCGAATGGTCTCGAGAGCGAGTGCCAGAGCCGCGGGCGCGAGCAGCTGGCGGGACGCGGTCGCCGGCAGTGCGAGGAAGACGTACGCCCCTCCGGTGCCGGGCGCGAAGCAGATCATCGCCACCTGCGCGGCAGCGGTGACCCCCGCCGCCCAGGTTCTCCTGAACAGCGCCCAGCCCGCCTCGAACGCGATCGCGACGGCGATCGGCGCGAGGATCGACGGCAGATGCACGACGACCCGCTCGGGGTCCTCGAAGGCGACCTTGGAGATCAGCGCGACGAACCCGTGCCAGAGGGGGAACGCGTAGCCCGGGTGCAGGCTCCCGTCGGCGAACTCGGAGACCCGGTCGAGCGAGAGGTCGTCGAGCGACAGCAGCTTGCGAATGCGCGCGAGATGGAAGAGTCCGTCGCCCTGCACGGTCGGCGCCGCGACCCACAGCACGAGGCCGACGATCGCGCCCCAGAAGAGCGCGAGCATGCGGCCAGGAAGCGGCTCCGTGCGTCGCCACCCGCGTTGCCCGGAGATCAGCACAGCCGCTAGGGCGACTGCGCCGAGCAGGACGAGCGTGAGCGTCAGGGTCGACCCGAGCGCGAATGTGACCGCAAGCGCGGCGAAGACCACGGCCAGCGACCACGCGAGCGTGGCCGAGACGCTGCGGACGCCCAGGGAGCGGGCGATCAGCCAGCCGGGGGCGAGGACGAGCGCCGTCGCGATGGCGAGCCGGAGGTAGAGGAAGACCACGATCAGCGCCCGACGAGCGTCGCCGCGTCTGCGGACGCGAGCCACGCCGCGCCTTCGCGGTAGGCGCGGCCCCGGTCGCCCCGGTAGAGCGCGGCGCGGGCACGCAACGCGACGAGCAGGAGGCGCCGTGCCCGCTCGGCCACCTTCGGCCCCCCGTGCTTCGTGAGGAAGAGCAGATGGCCCCGGAGGTTCTCGCGATACAACCGCCCGCTGTGCGACGCGCCGCGCACGTGCACGCACTCCGCGCCCGGGAAGAACACGACCTCCCAGCCCGCCTCTCGGAAGCGATAGCACCAGTCGGTCTCCTCGCTGAAGAGGAAGTAGTCCTCGTCGCAGTACCCGACCTGCTCGACGGCCTCGCGGCGCAGCAGCATGCAGGCGCCCATCACGACCTCGACCTCGCGCACCTCGTCGTGATCGAACCCGCCCGCGTAGAACGCGTTGAAGACCGACGACCGAGGCGCGAGCTTCCGCAGGAAGAAGTACTCCGTCGCGAGGCGCCACAGGGTCGGGAACCCGCGCACGGAGCGCTGCAGCGTCCCGTCGGGGTTCCGAAGCCGCGGGCCCACGACGGCGGCGCGCGGCCGGGTGTCCGCGAAGGCGATGAGCCGGCCGAGCGCGCCTTCGGTGAGCCACGCGTCGGCGTTGAGCAGGAGCGCGTACGTGCTCGTGGTCGCGCGCAGCCCGATGTTCCAGCCTGCTCCGAGTCCGCGGTTCTCCGACTCGATGAGCCGGACGTCGGGGTAGCGCTCGCGGACGAACGCGACCGTCCCGTCACTGGAGCCGTTGTCGACCACCACCGTCTCGACTCCGGCGAGCGAGTCGAGGCATTGCTCGATCCACGGCAGCGCGTCGTACGTGACCACGACCGCGGCGACGCTCGGCTCAGCCATGCCCGACCTCGGGCCGGGGCTCCCGACGGAGGCCGTCTCGCAGCATGAGGACGGCGCCGGGGAATGCCAGCAGCAGCGTGACGAGGAAGTACAGGAACCCGGCGGCGAACGCCTCGTTCGCGCCGACCCCGACGCTCCCGAGGAAGCTCACGAAGAACGCCTCACGCACCGCGAGACCGTTCAGCGTGAACGGGACGAGCATGACGAGGAAGAGCAGCGGGCCGAAGACGTAGTAGATACGCGGGTCGAGGTCGATCCCGACCGCTTTCGCCGCCGCCCAGATGGACAGGATCCGGACGGCCTGGACGGCGAGCGTCACGGCGAGCACCTTCCCGAGCAGGCCGGGATGCCCACGGTAGTGGTGGACACCCGCGTAGAAGTGGCGAACGGGCTTCTCGAGCCGAAGCCGCTCGAGGATCGGGCGGGTCAGCCGGAGCAGGGGCCGCGCGGAGCGCGCGAAGAAGAGGAAGCCGAGGAGGACCGTTCCCACGACGAACAGACCCTCGAGCCACAGGTAGGCGCTCACGTCGTACGCGCCGATCGAGAGCAGGAAGCCGACGCCCCCGAGCGCGACGGTGGCCGCGCCACCGAGCCCACGCTCGAGCAGGACCGTCCCGGTGACGACGGTCGCGCGGCCGGTGTGGCGCCGTGTCGTCTCGAGTACGCGCACCGCGTCGCCCCCGAGCGACGTCGGCAGCACCTGTCCGGCCGTGTACGCGAGGAAGTACGTCCGTGTCAGCCATTGCACGCCCTCGTGGATGTCGTGCGCAGCGAGAAGCCAGCCCCAGCGCGCCGCGAGCACGGGCACGGTGAAGACCATGATCGCGACCGAGAGTGCGAACCAGGCGAGATCCGCATCGCGAAGGACGTCGAGCGTCGTCCCGAGATCGATCTTCCAGACGAGGTACGCGAGAGCGGCGATCGTCAGGACGATCGTCCCGACGCGCCGAGTCCTACGCGTCATCGGTCCGCGAGGCCGCGCGCTGCACGCGGCGACGGTACCAAGGTGATCGGCAGGGGCCGAGGCGTCGCCCCGACCCCGGCCGCGTCTGCTCTAGGCGGCTTCTGTGCTCGGCACGAGGTCCGGCACGCTCTGCTCGGCCAGGCGCTGCTTGGGCGGGATCAGCAGTGCGAGCACTGCCCCGCTTCCCACGACCGCGGCGCCGACCCAGAGCGCCGGGACGAGCCCGTCGCTGAACCGCGTCGCCGTCTCATAGCCTCCATAGTGCGAGAAGAGCGAGGCGAGCACCGCCACACCGAACACGCCGCCGACCTCGCGGATCGCGTTGTTCGCGCCCGACGCCTTCCCCTCCTCGACCGGACGGACCGCCGAGAGGACGACGTTCGCGACCGGTGCGAAGAACATCCCCATTCCGATCCCGGAGACGATGAAGGGTCCGACGAGCGACGGGTAACCGACCGTTGCGTGCGTGACGGACGCGATCCACGCGAGACCGATCGCCTGCAGGAAGAGGCCGACCGCCATGATCCGCCCGCCGCCGATGCGGTCCGAGAGCGCCCCGGCGATGGGTGCGACGAACATCGGCATCGCCGTCCATGGCAGCACGCGAAGGCCCGCCTCGAGCGGCGAGTAGCCCTGCGCGGTCTGGAAGAACTGCGTGAGCAGGAAGATCGACCCGAACATCCCGAAGTACATGAAGAGCGACGCCCCGTTGGCGGCCGAGAAGGCGCGGTCACGGAAGAACCGCATGGGCAGCATCGGCTCGGACGCGCGGAGCTCCCACGCGACGAATGCCGCGAGGACTGCCGCGCCGGCGACGAGAGCCGCGACGATCTGCGGGCTCGTCCACCCGTGCGAGTTCCCGTTCACGAGACCCCAGACGAGGCCGAGCAGTCCGAGGCCGCCGAGGACGACGCCGGGGACGTCGAGCCCCTTGTCCGGGCCGCGGGACTCCCGGAGCTGGGTCGCGAGAGGGAGCAGGACGAGCCCGACCGGCACGTTCAGCCAGAACACCCACTGCCAGGAGATCCCCTCGACGACAGCGCCGCCCACGAGCGGGCCCATGGCAACGGCGAACCCGGCGATCCCGGACCACGCGCCGAGCGCGGCACCGCGCCGCTCGGGCGATACCGCCGCGCTCAGGAGCGTCAGCGTGAGCGGGGTCACGAGCGCGCCGCCGAGACCCTGGAGCGCACGGGCAGCGATGAGCCACTCGGTCGACGGGGCGAGGGCGGCCATCGCGGAGGCGCCGGTGAAGACGGCGAGCCCGATCATGAACACGCGCTTGCGCCCGAAGCGGTCACCGAGGGCGGCGCCCATGAGCAGGAAGACCGCGAAGGTGAACGTGTACGCGTTGACGATCCACTCGAGCTGCTCGATCGAGGCGCCGAGGTCGACGCGGATGACGGGCAGCGCCGTCGACACCACGAGGTTGTCGAGCACGACCATGAAGAGCGCGATCGACGTGACCACGAAGGTCCACGCAGTACGGGTTCCGGATCTCACAGTGACCTCCAGGTTTCGTCGCGATCGTGATCTAGTGACTGATTACTCACCACTTGGAGAAAAAAGAGAAGAGCTCTCACTGTTCCTCCTCTCTGCAACCGTCGGCCAGGCGGGCGGCCCAGGAGTCCTTCGGCTCGTCCGCGATCGAGTAGTCCATGGCGGACAGCACGTTCATGAGCATGCCCTTGGCGAAGAAGCTCGCGACGGTGCGTCGGTCCGCGTCGGACACCGTCTCGACGTAGTCAACGAGCCGGCCGTAGCCGCGAGCGGTCGACTCGCGCACGTCGTCGTCGAAGACCGACGCGGCGTATGCCTGGAGCTGGCCCTGCAGCATCGTGCGATCGCTCTCGATCAGCTCGCCGTAGGCCGCGGCGATCGCATCGAGCGCGTCCTGGCCCGACGTACCGGCCGCCGCGGAGCGGAAGAGCTCGAGCGTGCGCTGGAAGCACTGCTCGTTGACGGCGATGAACAGCGCCTTCTTCGAGCCGAAGAGACGGAAGAGGTACGGCTGGGAGATCCCGGCGCTGCGCGCGATCGCATCGGTGGACGCGCCGTGCAACCCGTGCCGGGCGAACTCGACGCGCGCCGCGTCGAGCACGGCCGCGCGGCGCTCCTCGGCTGTCTGTCGGGTCGCGGTCTGACTCATGAGCGTAGGAAGTTAGCACTCACTCACAACGACGTCAAGACCGCGGTGACCCGCTCGACCTCCTCCTCCGTCGTCGTCGTCGCGAACGGCAGCGCGAGCGCGCGCTCGAAGGCGTGGTCCGCGCCCGGGAACGGGCCTTGATCCCGATACGGGTCGAGCCGGTGGAGCGCCCACGTCCCGATCTGCGCCTCGATGCCGGCTTCGCGAAGCGCACGCAGCGCGTCGTCGCGCCGCTCGAGCTGGACGACGTAGGCCTGCCAGCCGTGGCGGTCACCGTCCTCCGCCGACGGCGTGAGCACATGGTGCTCGAGCCGCTCGGCGTACCAGCCGGCGACTCGCTCGCGTGCGACGAGCAGCGCCTCGAGACGCGCCATCTGCGGGATGCCGATCGCGCAGAGGAGATCCGGCAGGCGGTAGTTGAGACCCGGTGTGGGCATGTCGCCGAGGGTCGACCACCCGTGGTGCCGCCACCGTCGTACCGCGGCGTCGAGCGCCGCCTCGTCGGTCGTCACCGCTCCCCCCTCGCCCGTGGTGACGATCTTGCGGGGGTGGAACGACAGGCACCCGGCGACGCCGAGCGCACCGCACGGCGTCCCCCGGTAGCGGGCGCCCAGCGCACCGGCGGCATCCTCGACGAGGGCGACCTCTTGCGGCACCGCCGTCTGCAGCGCCTCCCAGGGAACGGGCCGCCCGAACAGGTGGACCGCCATGACCGCCCGCGTGTTCTGTCCGACCGCCGCGGCCACAGCCGCGACGTCGAGGTTGAACGTCTCCGGATCGACGTCGACGAGGATCGCCTTCGCGCCGCAGAGCTCGACGACGTTCGCCGTCGCCGGGAAGGTGTACGCCGGGACGATCACCTCGTCGCCCGGCCCTATCTCGAGCGCGAGGAGCGCGAGATGCAGCGCGGCCGTCCCGGAGGAGACGACGGCGGCATGTGCGGTGCCGACGGCGTCGGCGATCGCAGCCTCGAACTCGCCGACCTTCGGCCCCATCGTCAGCTGGCCGGTGCCGACGACCTCGGCGAGCGCGGCGAGCTCGGCGTCTCCGACATCCGGCCGGGCAAGCCGGATCGACGTCATCTTCCCACCGCAGATCCGGACCCCGCAGGAGCGGACTCCGGATCGCGAAGACCCCTGAAGCGGCCGCTTCCGCGGCCGGCGCCGGAGCAGCTCATGACGTGCCGCGCTCCCGGTACCAGGCAATCGTGCGCGCGAGCCCGTCGTCCAGCTCGACCCTCGCCTCGAAGCCGAGGAGCTCGCGTGCCTTGTCCGCGTTCGGGACGCGCAACTCGACGTCCGTGTAGTGGAGCGGCTGGAAGACGAGGTCGTGCTCGAGGCCGGTCATCCGCTTGATGCGGAGCGCGAGGTCGTAGATCGTCACGGCCGAGCGCGCGTTCCCGACGTTGAAGCTCTCACCGACGGCGTTGGGATGCTCGAGCGCGAGCAGCAGCGCCTCGACCATGTCGTCGACGTAGCACCACGCGCGAATCTGCGAGCCGTCGCCGTGAATCGTGAGCGGCTTGCCTGCGAGCGCCGTCTCGATGAACGCGCGGATCGCGCCGCCGCCGATCTGACCCGGCCCGTAGACGTTGAACGGCCGCACCGAGACGGTCGGCAGGCCGAGCTCGTCGTGGTACGCGTGCGCCATGTGCTCGCCCGCGAGCTTCGAGACGGCATACGTCCAGCGCGCCTCGCCGACCGAGCCCTGTGTCGTGACGTGCTGCTCGTCGACCTTGTACGCGTACGTCCCGAACACCTCGCTCGTCGAGAACTCGATGACGCGCTCCATCGTGTCCTTCGTGGCGAGGGCGGCTTCCAGGGCGTTGTACGTCCCGATGAGGTTCACGCGCATCGTGCGAACCGGGCTCTCGATGACGGTGTCGACCCCGGCGATCGCGGCCGCGTGGACGAGGTGCGTCGCGCCGCCCACCACCTCGCGCAGGAACTCGTCGTCGAGCACGTCGCCCTGGACGAAGCTGAAGTTCGGGTGGTCGGTGAGCGTCGTCCCGCCGAGCGTGTCGCGGTGCAGGTTGTCGACGGCGATGATCTCGTTGTCCTCGACGAGCCGTCGCGCGAGCGTCGTGCCGATGAAGCCCGCGCCGCCCGTCACGACGATGCGCTTGCCGGTCAGAGCCACGCGGCGAGTCTACGTTCGGGGCGGCGAAGGGCTGCCACGAACACGAGCGTGACGACGAGGGCGACGCTCGCGAGCGCCCAGCCGTCGCCCCGCGGCCAGCCGCGGTACAGGTCGAGAAGCTCGAACACGGTCATCGCGAGCGGCACGAACCACAGCGCCGAGAGCCGGGGGCGCGCGAGCGCGATCGGGACGACGAGCAACACGAGGTAGTGCAGCCAGAGGATCGGCGTCAGGACGAGCCCGGCGGCGAGCGCCAGCGTGAACGCGCGCCGATCGCCGTTCGCGCCGTGCGCGATCCGCCAGGCGACGCCGAGGAGCGCGACCGCCGCGATGATCGTGGCGATGCGGGCGAGCGCCGCCGGCAGACCGAGCGCGACGAGCATCGCGAACGCCGAGTACGAGTTCTCCGCCTCGAGATCCGAGAGCCGCCGCAGGAGCTCCGGATAGTCGGCGATGCCGTCGAACCCGATGACGGCCCAGGAGCCGAGCGCGAGCACGAGGGCGACGAGAGCCGCGCCCGCCGCGGCCGTCCAGCGCTTTGTCGCGGCGAGCCACACTGCGAGCGGCCAGAGGAACACCTTGAGCGCGACAGCCGCGCCGAGCGAGGCAGCGACCGCCCCGACCCGCTCGCGGTAGCGCCATGCGAGCGCGACGAGCAGGGCGAGCACCGGTCCGAGCGCCCCGTACTCCACGTTCTCGAGCGTCGGCGGGTAGAGCAGCGCGACCGGGTAGCAGCGCCAGTCGCGCACGTCGAGCAGGAGCAGCGTCCCGACGAGGCACGCGATGAGCGCGAGGGACACGAGGATCGCCACGGGCGATGATCCGGAGACGTCCTCGGGGAGGGCCGTGGCCGGGATCAAGACGATCGCGAGCAGAGGCGGATACGCGTACGGGGCCTTCGCTTCCCCCGAGACCGAGTCGGGATCGACGTACGGGTTGTCGCCGGCGCGGACGTCGTGGGCCGCCTGCAGGAAGATCGCGAAGTCGAACGGCACCTGGAGCCCGCCCAGCGAGCGCAGAGAGTTCGCCCACAGCGAGTCGTCGTGCCAGCGCTCCGCCGTAGCGCGTGCGCCGACCGGGAGCAGGATCGCCGCCGCGAGCACGCACACGACGACGATCGCGATTCGACGTCGCCGCGCGCTCGACACGACCGCGGACAGTACCCTGGCCGTATGCGCGCATCGGTCGTGGCGCTGCTCCTCACGCTGATCGTCGTGTCGGGTGCCTCGGCGAGGCCGTCGGCCGGCACGACGCTGCGCGTGACGTACTGGGAGAACTCCGCGCGACCGCTCGACCGCGTCACGTGGACGCTGCGCTGCGCCCCCGCCGCGGGCACGCTCCCGCGACCGGGCCGCGCATGCCTGCGGCTGCGTGCGGGTGGACCAAAGCTCTTCGCGCCGCTTCCGAAGAACGTCGTCTGCACCGAGATCTACGGCGGCCCGCAGAAAGCACTCGTCGTCGGCAGCGTGAAAGGCAAATCGGTCCATGCGACGTTCACGCGCGCGAACGGCTGCGAGATCGAGCGCTGGCAGCGCATCTCCCCGTGGCTCGTGCCTGCCGGCGGCGTCACGAGCTGACGACGCACGTCGTTACCATCGGCGCCCGTGACGACCGTCCTCTTCGTCGGCGCTGGCCGCCATCAGCGTCGTGCGATCGAGCAGGCGCGCGCACGCGGGCTGCGCGTCGCGGCCGTCGACCGTAGTCCCGATGCGCCGGGCCTCGTGCTCGCCGACATCGGCGAGGTCGTCGACTTCACGGACGTCGGCGGCGTCGTCGAGGCTGCGCGCGCGATCGGGATCGACGGGGTGCTCACCGTCTCCGCCGATCGTGCCGTGCCGGTCGTCGCGGCCGTCGCGGAGGAACTCGGGCTTCCCGGGATCGGGACGGACGTCGCGCACCTGCTGACGCACAAGCGCGCGATGCGCGACGCGCTCGGCGCAGCAGGCCTGCCTCAACCGCCGTACGCGAGCCTGCGCTCGAGCGCCGACGTCGATGCGGCCATCGACGCGGTCGGCTTCCCGGCGGTGCTGAAGCCGGTCGACTCCGGAGGCCAGCGAGCCGTGTTCCGGATCGAGAGCCGCCAGGAGCTGGAGCGCGACCTTCCCGATGCGATCTCCGAGTCGCCCACCGACGAGGCCCTGCTCGAGGGCTTCGTCGACGGCGTCGAGATGAACGGGATCGTCATCGCGCGCGTCGGCGAGCCCGCGCTCGTGACGCTCTCGGATCGGCTACGCCCGCCGGGCATCGGCTTCGGCGTCGGCTGGATCCACGTGTATCCGCCGTCCATTCCGCCCGAGCAGCTACGGATCGCAGGACGGGTCGCGGTCGAGGCGGTGCGCGCGCTCGGCCTCCGCGACGCGATCGCGTTCCCCCAGGTCATCGCGTCCCCCGACGGATCTGTCTCGGTCGTCGAGGTCGCCGCGCGGATCCCTGGTGGTCAGATGGCCGACCTCGTTCGGCACGCAGTCGGTGTCGACCTCGTCGAGATCGCATTGCTGCAGGCGCTCGGCGAGTACGTGCCCGACGAGATCGCGCTGCCACGCTTCACGCAGCCGCTCGCGATCCGCTTCTTCACCGCCGAGCCCGGCCCGCTCCCGACGGGGCGCGTGACGCGCGTCGGAGAGCTCGACGCCGTCCTCGCCTCCGAAGGTGTCGTGCAGGCGGACACGTACCTCCAGGTCGGCGAGACGATCCGTCCCGTGCGGCGCGACGGCGACCGCCGTGGCTACGTCATCGCGATCGCCGACACGTCGGAGGAGGCACTCCGGCGCGCCGAGCACGCGGCGACGAAGCTCCACGTCGACGTCGAGGCCGCATGAGCTGCCGCTTCGACCTCGAGCACTACGCGGAGATCCTCGAGGCCGGGAAGGTCGGCGGGTATCGCTTCGCGTTCTTCGGCGAGGCTCCGGAGCGGGGTGACATCTACCTCCGGCACGACATCGATCTCTCGCTCGACGCCGCGCTGCGGATGGCGGAGCTCGAGGCCGAGCACGACGTCTCCGCGACGTACCTCCTCATGACGAAGTCCGTCTTCTACAACCTCGCCTCGAGCGAGGGCGTCGACGCGATCGCACGGCTGCGGGAGCTCGGCCACGCGGTCGGCCTGCACGCCGTGTATCCCGACGTCGAGCTCGACGACCGCTTCGATCCGATCGTCTCCTGGCACAACCCCGACCCCGAGAAGATGTCCGCGCCGATCCCGGCCGCAATCAACGTCTACGCGGAGCCCTACTTCGACCGGCCGTCGTACCGCTCCGACTCGAACCAGCACTGGCGCTCGGGGTGCCCGCACGAGGAGCTGCGCGGCGGCGGGTTCCCGTGGCTGCAGATCCTCGTGCATCCGGAGATCTGGGCGTACGAGGGCGCGACGATGGGCCTGACGATGCGGACGATGCTGAACGCGGAGAAGGAGCGCCGTCTCGAGCAGCTCCGTGCCGACCGCATCGACCTCGGCTAGCGCGATGCGTGTCGTCCACTGCCCGGTGAACACGGCCGGCGTGCCGTGGTCGAACGTCCAGGCGCTCCGGAGACGTGGGGTCGACGCGCAGCTCGTCGTGTTCAACCGCTACACGCTCCACTCCGAGGCGGACTGGTCGCTCGACCGCCACGGTGGGTTCCTGCGCAAGCAGGCGTCCGCGTGGTCGGCGCTCGCGCGTCTCCTGCCGCGCACCGACGTCTTCCACTTCTACTTCGGGCTGACGCTCGTGCCGCAGTCCGTGCAGTTCCCGATCCTCCGCGCGCTCCGCAAGAAGTCCGTGATGCACTACCTCGGCTCGGACATCCGTGGGAAGACGCCCGACGAGCTCGCGTTCGGCAAGAAGGCGGGCGCAGAGGTCGTCGGCTCGTACGATGCGATCCGCTGGGTGCCCGAGGCGGAGATGATCCCCCCGGGCATCGATGTCGGAGCGATCGAGCCGTCGCCGCCCTCCGATCGGAAGCGACCGGTGATCCTGCACGCACCGTCGTCGCGACGGCGCAAGGGCACCGAGCACGTGCTGGCGGCCTGCGAGGGGCTCGATGCCGACCTCGTCCTCGTCGAGGGCCTCCACCACGACGAGGCGTTCGAGCGCTTCCGGGACGCCGACATCGTCGTCGACCAGCTGAACGCCGGCTGGTACGGCCTCTTCGCGATCGAGTGCATGGCGCTCGGGAAGCCTGTCGTCACGTTCCTGCACGACGAGGCGGTCGAGCGCACCGAGCGCGAGCTCGGAACTCGCGTTCCGCTCGTGCGGGCGACGAAGGAGAGCCTGCGAGCGCGGCTCGAGCCGCTCGTCGCCTCCGCCTCCGAACGGAGGCGGATCGGCGCCGAGTCACGCGCGTACGTCGAGCAGGTGCACGACCTCGAACAGGTCGCCGACCGCCTGCTCGCTCTCTACGCTCGGCTTCCATGACGTCGCTCGGCGGCCAGCTCAAGCGGCTCGGCAAGCACTCCTTGATCTACGGACTCGGCGGGCTCGTCTCGCGGATCCTCGCCGTGATCCTCCTGCCGCTGTACACGCGGTACCTGTCCCCGTCCGACTACGGCAAGGTCGAGACGCTCGTCGCCCTCACCACCGTCGTCGGCATCGCGCTCGCCGCGGGCATCGGGAGCGCGTTCTTTCGCTTCTACTTCGACTCCGACGAGCCGGCGGACCGCCGCCGCGTCCTTCGGACGTCGTTCTGGTTCGTCATGGGGATGGCCACGCTCGGCCTCGCCGTCGGCGTCGCCTTCGCGGACCAGATCTCGGACGTCCTGTTCGACACCTCGGACGACGCCGATCTCGTCGCCGCCGCGTTCGTCGGCCTCTGGGCGGGCATGAACTGGACGCAGCTCACGAGCCTCTTCCGGGTCGAGGAGCGCTCGGTCGCGTTCGTGTCGGCGAGCGTCGCGAACATCCTCGTCACGGTCGGGGCGACCCTCATCCTCGTCGTCGCGCTCGAGAAGGGCCCGATCGGCGTCATCGTGGGGAACTTCACCGGCACGCTCGCCGTCTACGTCGTCCTCGTCTTCTACCGCCGCGAGCAGCTCGGTCTCGAGTTCGACCGGCGGTTGCTGCGGGAGATGAACCGGTTCGGGCTCCCGCTCGTCCCGAGCGCGCTCTTCCTCTGGGTGACGAACTTCTCGGACCGCCTCTTCCTCGTGAAGCTCGCAGATACGCACGAGGTCGGCCTCTACTCCGTCGGCGTGCGCATCGCCTCGGCGCTCGTCCTCCTGCTCACCGCGTTCCGGCTCGCCTGGCCGGCGTTCGCGTACTCGATCGAGGACGACACGGCGGCGCGACGGACGTACGCGTACGTCCTCACGTATCTCGTCCTCGTCACGACGTGGGTCGCGACCGGCCTCGCGTTGCTCTCGCCCTGGATCGTGCAGTGGATCGCCGCACCCGCCTTCGAGAGCTCCTCGCGCGTCGTCGGCCCGCTCGCGTTCTCGACCGTCGCCTTCGCCGGGTACATGGTCGTCGCGATCGGCGTCGGCCGCTCTCGGCGCACCCAGTTCAACTGGGTCGTCACCGGCGCCGCCGCGATCGTGAACGTCGGCCTGAACCTCATCCTGATCCCGCCCTACGGAATGATGGGCGCCGCGATCGCGACGATCGCCGCCTACACGACGATGTTCCTCGGGATGGCGTGGTGGTCGCAGCAGGTCTACCCGGTCGCGTACCAGTGGCGCCGGGTCGCGACGGCCGTCGCGGCAGGGCTCGCGCTGGTCGCGCTCGGCAAGCTCGCGGGCGGCGGGCTGCCCGTGGCGGTGCCGCTCGCGCTCCTGTACCCGCTCGCCCTGCTCCCGCTCGGCTTCTACCTGCCGTCCGAGCGGAGAGCGATCGGCGCCCGGCTCCGCCTCGCGCGCTAGAGGAGCGTCTGCTCGAGCAGGAAGAGATTCAGCGAGATGATCGCGGCGGCGACGATCGACGCCACGACCGTGGTGAGGCGCCGGTTGACGAGCTCGCCCATGAGCGAGCGGTCGCGGCAGAACAGCACGAGAGGGACGAGCGCGAACGGGATCCCGACCGAGAGGACGACCTGGCTGAGCACGAGCGCGCGTGACGGGTCGACGCCGATCGCGATGATCACGAGGGCCGGCAGCATCGTCACGAAGCGCCTCAGGAAGAGCGGGATCCTCCGGTTCACGAAGCCCTGCATGACGACCTGCCCGGCGAGCGTGCCGACGCTCGAGGACGAGAGCCCCGAAGCGAGGAGGGCGATCCCGAACAGGATCGACGCGCTCGTCCCGAGGTGCTCGCCGAGCTGGTCGTAGACCTCACCCAGGTCGTCGCCCACGTCGTAGAGGCCGCGCGAATGGAACACGGCGGCAGCCGTGACGAGCATCGCCATGTTGATGATCCCCGCGATCCCCATCGCGATCACCACGTCGATGCGCTCGAAGTGGAAGATCGCGCGGCGCGCCTCGTCGCTGGCGCCGACGATGCGGTGCTGGGTGAGCGCCGAGTGGAGGTAGATCACGTGCGGCATCACGGTCGCTCCGAGGATCCCGGCCGCGAGCAGCACGCTCTCGGTGCCGTCGAAGCCCGGCACGAGCAGGCCGTGCAGCATCCCCGAGCGATCCGGATCGGCCATCACGACCTGCACCGCGAATGCCGCGACGATCACGAGGATGAGGCCGGCGATCACGGACTCGAGCCGCCGGAACCCCTTGGCCTGGAGCGCGAGGATCGCGAAGGCCGCAACGCCGGTCAGCAGCGCGGCCGGGAAGAGGGGGATCCCGAAGAGGAGCTCGAGCCCGATCGCGGCACCCATGAACTCCGCCAGGTCGGTCGCCATCGCCACGATCTCCGCCTGGATCCACAGGGCGAAGCTCGTTCGCCGGGAGAAGCGCTCGCGGCAGACTTCCGGCAGGTTTTTGCGCGTGGCGATCCCGAGCTTCGCGCTCATCGCCTGGATGAGCATCGCCGTCAGGTTCGCGGCGAGGACGACCCAGAGCAGCAGGTAGCCGAACTTCGCTCCCGCGGCCATGTTCGTGGCGAAGTTGCCGGGGTCGACGTACGCGACGGCCGCGATGAACGCCGGGCCGAGAAACGGCCAGTACTTGCGGAGCCCGCGCCGTTGCCCTGCGAGCGCCTCCTCGGCGGCCTCGAGGACACGCGCTTCGCCGGGGAGGACGTCGTCGAGCGGGTGGACGAGCGCGGTGCGGTCGTGACCTTGGGGCACCTCGTGCCGGTCAGGCCACGATGCGGTACACCTGGAAGCACTCCGCGTACTCGCGGTTCACGTTCACGCCGTGGACGCGCGCGAGGTTCCAGATGTACTCGGGGTTCGCGTAGCGGCGGTGCTGCTGCGACGCGTAGCGCGAGAGCGCCGCGACCTTGCGCTCGAGATGGTGCTTCTCGAGCGAGATGTAGGCGCCGTACGAGAAGTCGAAGTTGTTCCACGGCACCTCGTAACCGAGGATCGTCGTCCGCTTGAACGCGCGCAGTCCCTCCTGTGCGATCGTCTGGTGGTCCTGGTGGACGTCGTGGTGGGACGGCTGGAACACGACATCGGGCTTCCAGTCGTCCCACAGCGCGACAAGCAGCTCGAGGATGTCCTGCCGGCGCTCGGGGAACGTGCGGACGTCGAAGTCGTGGACCGTGAGCCAGTCGGGCTGGATGCCGAGCTCGCCGGTCGCCTCGCGCACCTCGCGCGCGAGCGTGTCGGGCTCGAAGCCGGGAGGAAGCGAGCGCGTCGCGATCGAGAACGCCACGTAGTGCACCTCGCAGCCGGCTTCCACCAGGCGCGCCATCGTCCCGCCGCAGCCGAGCTCGCCGTCGTCGGTGTGCGGCGCGAGCACGAGCGCCCTCTGCCAGGCCTCGATCACCGCGCCATTCAATCACTCGTGGCGTAACGTCCCCGGGTCATGGAGCACGTCCAGCTCGCGGAGATCGCCGCGCTCCTCGGTGCCCTCGGCGCGGTCGGCGTGCTCGTCACCCGCGGCGGGATCTTCCCGCTCATCGGGCTCGGCCTGCTCGGCCTCGCCACCGGCGGCATCGGCTGGTCGCTCGTCGGCGACGACGACGTGCGGCTGCTCCTTCACGATCCGGCGGGTGTCGCGCTCGTCGTGACCGGGAGTGCCGCGGCGATCGTCCTGGCCGTGCCCTTCGCCCGCTACCCGGCCATCGTTCCGGTCGCGTTGCTCGTCGCCGCGCCGTTCCGCGTTCCGGTGCAGCTCGGCACCGAGGAAGCCTTTCTGCTCCTCCCCCTCTACCTCGTGATCGGGTCGGCAGTGCTCGCGCTGGCGTATCGCATCCTCCGCGGCGAGCGACCGGCGCCGCCGCCGTTCCTGCTCGCGTTGCCGCTCGCGACGTTCGTGACCCTCGCCTCGACCTCGTTCCTGTGGACCTGGGACGAGCGGTCGGGTGGCATCACGCTCGCCTTCTTCGTCTTCCCCTTCGTCGCGGGGCTCGCGACCGTCGCTCGCAGCCCCGTCGCGGACTGGCTTCCCCGCGCCCTCCTGATCACGCTCACGGCGCTCGGCACGCTGTTCGCGGCGATCGGCATCTGGCAGGCGCACTCGCGGACGCTCTTCTTCGGACGCGACGTCGCCGTCGCGAACGCCTACACGACGTTCTTCCGCGTGACGTCGCTCTTCAAGGACCCGAGCCTGTACGGGCGCTACCTCGTCATCCCGATCGCGGTCCTGCTCGTTGCGATTCTCGTGCGCCGGGGACGCACGCTCGACTGGATCGCAGCAACGGTGTTCGTCGCCTTCATGTTCCTCGGGCTCTTCTACTCGTACTCGCAATCGAGCTTCGTCGCACTCTTCGTCGTGACGTTCGGCATCGCGGTGGTCGGCGCCGACCGACGCACGCGGATGGCCCTGCTCGCATGCGCTCTCGTCGTGGCGCTCGCGGCCGCGGGTGCCGCCGCGGCTTCGATCGGGGGACGCTCGGCGAAGGACGTCACGAGCGGGCGCTCGCGGCTCGTCGAGGTGACGATCGACGCCTTCAAGGAACGGCCGATCGCCGGGGTCGGCATCGGCGGTCAGCCGCGCGCGAGCGCCGACATCGCGCAGAAAGGCTCACCGAGCCGGAACGCGTCGCACACGACACCGCTGACGATCCTCGCGGAGCTCGGAGTCATCGGCTTCGTGCTCTACGTCTGGCTGCTTGCGGCAACCGCGTGGGCGCTGATCCTCGTCGCGCGTCGGGATCAGGCCTTCGGTGTCGGCCTCGCAGCCGTGTTCGTCGCGCTCGTCGTCCACTCGCTGCTCTACGCGGGCTTCTTCGAGGACCCGCTGACGTGGGGTGTGATCGGCCTCGCGGCGGCCGCGTTGGCCGCGATCCCCGGGACGGACGAGGCCGAGGAAACGGCAGTCGAGCACTCGACGGCCGCTCCGGAGCTGCTGGCACACTGACGCGCGGCCGGAGCAATCGGCCCGCGCTTCATGCCGAAGGCTTTCGTCTGGATCCTCGTCGCGGCCACGGTCGCCGTCCTCGCCCTCTTCGGGCTCGCCATCGCGATCGCCCTCACGACCCAGGATCGGCCGTCGGGCTCTCTCGATACGGACCTCCAGGGCGTCACCGTCTCCACCGAGACGACGACCGAGACCACACCCCCTCCGCCCCCGCCGGAGCCGGTCGGCGACCGGCGCTGCTGGAACGAGTTCGGCGCCGATCCCCAGCGGTCGCTCGCACGTCCGGACGAGAGACTCGGTCTTCCTGCGCGCAGGTACGTCTGGACAGAGGGGCTCGACAGCTACATCGAGTTTCCGCCGGTCTACTGCGACGGCACGCTCTACGTGAACTCCTTCCACGGCACGACGTACGCGATCCACGCGGAGACCGGGGAGATCGACTGGCGGCACCGGGTCGGCGGCACCGTTCCCTCGAGCCCCGCGATCGACGGTCCGCGCCTCCTCGTCTCCTCGCAGGACGGGACCGTCACGGCGCTCTCGCGGCAGAACGGGCACGAGCTGTGGCAGGTGAAGACCGCGGGGAAGGTCGAGTCGTCACCCGTCGTCGTCGACGGCCTTGCGTACTTCGGATCGCACGACGGGCGCGTCTTCGCCGTGAGGTCCGACACGGGTCGGGTCGTCTGGGCCTACCAGACGGGCGGCCGCATCAACGCGAGCCCCTCCGTCGTCGGCCGATCGGTGTGCGTCACGAACTACTCCGGCGCGTTCGTCTGCCTCGATCGTCGAACCGGCGCGGAGCGCTGGACGACCTACCTCAGGCGCGATCCGTTCCGGTACGAGAGCTTCTACGCAAGCGCCTCCAGCGACGGCGAGCGCCTCTACTCGGTCGCGCGCTCGGGGAAGGTCGCCGCGGTGGACGTCTCCGACGGCGACATCGCGTGGACGGCCGGTGTCGGAGGGCTCGGCTATACGACGCCTGCGGTGGCGGGCGGCCGCGTGTTCGCCGGAGGATTCGACGGTCGCCTGCGAGCGTTCCGCGCGACGACGGGCGAGGAGCTCTGGAGCAAGTGGGTCGGGGG
>DASUFC010000112.1:0-3375 GCA_036274755.1 Gaiellaceae bacterium | reverse complement strand
GTCGCTGCGCTCGAGGTCCTCGCCGCGGAGAACGTCAAGCGGGTTGTCCGCGCGCGCGAGGACCGGAGCCCCTGGGAAGTCGGTGCCTTCATGGAGCTGAAGACGGTCTGGCACCCGATCGGGCGCTGAGCGCCTCGCTGGCGGTCGGTGTTTCGACGCGTTTCGCGCGATCGCCCTCTCCGGGGCACCCCAACCCACCACCCGCTGCAGATTCTATCGTTCTCGTCGCCTGATTTGGCGACGAAACTGTGCCAACTCTGTGCCAACTTCGTGACGCCGACCCACACCGTCAGCCCCGCGACTTACCCGGCTGACCCCGTCCGCCCGCAGTCACACCGCGGCCGCACGAGCGGAGAGCAGCTCGTCCACAGCATCCGCCGCGGCCTCGATCCTCCGCTCGAGCGGACCTTCGACGAGAAGCCACGGCCCATCGCTCGTGCGCGCATGCTCGAGGTACCGCTCGTGCATCCAGCGCCGCTGCTCATCGAACTCGCGGACGCCGTCGTGCCGCCACGGCACGTCCAGTCCGCAGACGACGAGAAGGTCGTACGTCCGGTTGACGAGGTCGTCGAACGCGGTTGCGGGGACGCCGAGGTAGAGCTCATGGAAGACCGCCGTCGTGAACGCGTCCGTGTCGGAGAACACGACGCGGTGCGCGAGCGTCGCGAAGAAGTCCTCGTACCAGCAGTGCATTCGCGCGATGTGCGTGAACTCCCAGCTCGTCCAGGGTGCATCGTGCGGACGACCGATCTGGGTGTACGGCCGCCCGTACTCGGGGTTCCACACGGTCTCGAAGCGCTCGGCGAGCGCCTGGGCAAGCGTCGACTTGCCGGTGGACTCGGCCCCGAGCAGGCACACGCGTGCGACCTCCGTCACGGTGGGCGAGCCTACGCGATCCCGGGCGCCGGATAGCATCCGCGTCCGTGACCCACCGGCGACTGAGCCAGGCGATTGCGGAGGGCGACGGCATCTCCGTTCTCGTGCACGTCCGTGATGCCGACGGTGCCCGGCGCGCCGAGAAGAGCGGTGCCGAGGGCGTCGTCATCAGCGCCGCCGACGCGGATGTCCGGTCCCACACGCTGCTGCCCCTTCTCGCCTACGGCCCCGAGCCCCAAGCCGCCGCCGCGGCGGCGGACGCGGTCGTGCTCCAGGCGGCCGACGAGGAGTCGCTGCATGCGCTGGCGGAGCGTTGCGCGGAGCTCGGTCTCGAGGTCGTCGTCCGCGTGAGGGACGACGACGAGCTCGGCCATGCGCTCGAGCACGTGGACCCCGAGATCGTGCTGCTGACCGCCGACACGGCGGAGGAGGCGCAGTCGCCCCTCGACCGGGTCCTGGAGCTGCTCCCGGACGTGCCGGCCGGGAAGCTCGCGATCGCCGAGCTGGTCGACGCCTCGCGCGAGGACGTCGAGGAGCTCGAGCGCGCGGGCATCGACGCCGTCCTCGTCGCCGGGGACGTGGAAGCGCTCGTCGGCGACGGCGTCCCGGACGTTTAGATGGTTGCTCGGTAATTGGCGTGACGTCCGGGAGTGTCCCAGGCCACGCCGGGCGCACCGGCCGGGTGCGGCGCGTACCGGAACGTACGGGTCGTGCCCGGACGGGGTGATCCGGCGCCGTGTCTGGGGCGCCATCCGGTTCGAGCGAATTGCCGATCAACCATCTAGGGCTCGCGCTGGCGCTCCTGCGTCGGTCGCTCTCGGCCGCCGAGCTCGCGGCGCTGGGCGCGATTCTCGCTGGCGCGGCCGCGCTCAGGATCGTCGGCTCGGGATCGGGGCTCCCGCTCCCGCTGCTCAACCCCGACGAGACGAACATCGTCCCGCGCGCCTGGGACGTCGTGCACGGCGGCGGCCTCGATCCGGGCTGGTACGACTATCCGAGCCTGATCTTCCTGGCGCTCGCGCCGACTCAGATCGGGCTCCACGAGCCCTCGTACGGCGCAGCTCGGGTCGTAGCCGTCCTGGTCGGGATCCTCGGCGTCGCCGCGGCGTGGTGGCTGGGACGCGCGGCATACGGCACGACGGCCGCGCTCACGGGCGCCGTCGGGGTCGCCGTCGCGACGACCGGCGTTGCGTACTCGCGCATGGCCGTGACCGACGTGTTCCTGACGCTCGGCGTCACCGTGACGCTCGCGCTTCTCGTCTCGGGCCGGATCGAGTGGGCCGGTGTCGCCGCGGGGCTCGCGGCATCCGCGAAGTACCCCGGCGTGATCCTCGTCGTCCCGATCGTCGTGGTGGGGATCGGGGCCTGGCGGCGTGTCGGCACTGCGGTCGGTCTCGCCGTCGTGGCGTTCGTGCTCACGAGCCCCTTCGTCGTGATCCACGCCGGTGCGGCCTGGGACGACTTCCGCCGTGTCCAGGATCTCGCGCGGGACGGCTGGCTCGGCTTCGAGAATGATCCGGCGACGCCGTTCGCCTTCGGCCTGCGGCTCTGGGAGACGTTGGGCCCGGTCGTGCTCGTGGCCGCCGTCGGGATCGTCATCGCTCTGCGCAGGCGCGAGCGGGCCGACCTGATCCTGCTCTCGTTCGGCGCGGCGTACGCGCTGTCGCTCCTCGCCTCGCACGCGCACTTCGACCGCTACGTCCTGCCGCTCGTGCCCGTGCTTGCCGTGCTCGCCGGACGCGGACGAGCTCTGGCGATCGCGGCGCTCATCGCGGCCGTCGTGCCACTCTGGTGGTCGGTCGCGGACGCCCGCTCGCTCATGGGGCGCGACCCGCGTCTCGCCGTGGCCGCCTGGATCGACCGCACGATCCCGACGGCAGACCCGATCGCAGCCGATCCGTCGACGCTTCCTCTCACGGGGCGCCGGGTGGAACGCCTTGCGCTCCCCGGCCCGGGCCGCCCGTTCGACCGGCGACGGAGCCTCGACGCGCTCCGTGCGGCCGGCGTTCGCTGGCTCATCGTCGGCGGAGGTGTCACCGACCGCGTGCTGGCGGCTGCCGATCGCTACCCGCGCGAGGCGCGCTTCTACCGTTCGCTCGAGCGGCTGTCGCCGGCCCATGCGACACCGTCGGAGCCGGGGCGCCGGCCGCGACCGTGGCTCCGGGTCTACCACATCTACCCTTGAGCGATGGATCGCCGCGGGACACGGGTCGACGGGCTCGCGCTTGCGGCCGCGGTGTTTCTCTCCGGCGCCGTGCTCCTCGGTGTCGAGATCGCGGCGAGCCGCGTCCTCGCGCCGACCTTCGGCAGCTCCCTCTACGTATGGGGTGCGCTGATCGGCGTCGTGCTCACGGGGCTCGCGATCGGGTACTGGCTCGGGGGGACGCTCGCCGACCGCTGGCCGACGCCGTACCTCTTCGTCGGTGCGATCGCTCTCGGCGCGTGCCTCGTGCTCGCGATCCCGCTCGTCGACCAGTGGGTGCTCGAGCAGGTGGTCGC
>DASUFC010000111.1:0-2167 GCA_036274755.1 Gaiellaceae bacterium | reverse complement strand
CGAGCTCGAGGAGGAAGCGGTGGACGAGCACCTCGCGGTCGCGCTCGTCGAGCGCCGCGAGCCCGCCGAGAAGCGCTTCGCGGCGCTCCAGCGTAAGGGCGGTCGTCTCGGGGGACGGAGCCGCGTCCCCCGAGACCACCGCCGCCGCGCGGAGAGCGAGCCCGGACCGTCGACCCGCCGAGCGGCGCCGGTTTCGCGCCTCGTTCGCGACGATCCGCAGCAGCCACGGCCGGAACGGCGATCCCTCGCGGAACCGGCCCAGCGCCCGGTAGGCCTTGACGAAGGCGTCCTGGGCGGCCTCCTCCGCATCGCCGCGATCACCCGCGGCGACGAGCGCGACCCGGAACGCGATTCCTTGGTGCATGCGTACGAGCTCCTCGTAGGCGGTCGTCTCGCCGCGCTTGGCGCGCGCGACGAGCGTCTCCTCATCGGGTGGCCGGCTCCCCACTCGCTCCTTCTACACCCGGCGCGGCGTCGCGGTTCCTGTAGCGTCGATCCGGTGAGCGACCGCTGGACGAGCCTCCGCGTCGACGAGCTGCCCGCGATCAAGGTGGCGGGCGACCTGCGCTGGAAGCCGGTTCGCCGCACGCTCGGCATCGAAGCGTTCGGGATGAACGCCTACACGGGCGAGAAGCCCGGTGACGACGTGGTCGAGCGCCACAGCGAGGAGACACTTCGCCACGAGGAGGTGTACGTCGTTCTCTCGGGCCGCGCGAGCTTCGAGCTCGACGGCGAGACGCTGGACGCCCCCGCGGGCACGATCGTGTTCCTCCGCGATCCGACCGTGCGCAGGTACGCGACGGCGGCCGAGCCGGAGACGACGGTGCTCGCCGTGGGTGGCAAGCCCGGCGAGGCGTACGCGCCGTCGGCCTGGGAGTGGTACTTCGAGGCGGAGCGCTTTCGCGACCCGTTCGATCCCGAGGCGGCGTTGCGCCTGATGGACGAGGCGAACCAGCGATTCCCCGACCACGCCGGAGTCCTCTACTCGACGGCGTGCTGGGAGGCGATGGCCGGTCGGCCCGACGACGCCTGGACGTCGCTCCAGCGCGCGATCGAGCTCGATCCGCGCTCACGCGAGTGGGCGCTCAAAGACGAGGATCTCGCGTCGTTGCACGAGCGGCTGTAGGCGCTTGACGCCCGCGCAGTTGCGACCGCGAAAGCGGGCGCCTTTAGGGATCTGCCCCGCCGAAGGCGGGGATCCGAGCGGCAGGAATCCGCTCGGCGGATTCCTGCTCGCGAACAAGCATCAGCCGCCTGGCGTCATCCGGTAGGCGTCGAACACAGCCTCGAGATTCCTGAGCGCGCCGAGGAGCGAGCGCAGCGCCTTCACGTCCCCGAGCTCGGCCGTGTACCAGTTGCGCGCCATGCCGTCTTCCACGGTGCCGCCGTAGGCGACGATGTTCGCGCCGTGCTCGGAGAACGTGCGGGCGACGTCCTCGAGCAGCCGGGCGCGATCCCAGGCGTCGACCGCGATCTGGACGCGGAAGCTCGACGACGTGGTGTCGCCCTCCCACTCGACCGGCGTGAAGCGCTCCGGGTTCCGCATCAGGGCCTTGACGTTCGGGCAGTCCGCGCGGTGGATCGTGATCCCGCGGCCGAGCGAGATGTAGCCGCGGATCTGGTCACCCGGCACCGGCGTGCAGCACTTCGCGAGGCGCACGAGGACGTCGTCGACGCCGGGGACGACGACGCCCAGCGAGTCGCCGCTGACGATGCGCTTGCGCGCCGCCGGCTTCGTGTGGACGACGGGCTCCTCGGGGACGTCGTCGATCTTGAGCCGCTGCAGGACCTTGTTGACGACCTGGCCGGTGCCGATCTTTCCCGAGCCGAGCGCGAGGTAGAAGTCCTCCGCCTTCTTGAAGCCGAGGTCGCGGATCACCGAGGCGAGGACGCTCGACCCCTGGAGCTTGCGGTACGGGAGGTTCTGCGCCTTGAGCGCCTGATCGAGCGCGTCGCGGCCCTTCTGCTCGGTCTCGCCGCGGGTCTCGCGCTGGTACCACTGCCGGATCTTGTTGCGGGCGCGTGAGGATCTGGCGACCGAGAGCCAGTCGCGGGACGGCCCGCGGCCCGACTTCGAGGTGAGGATCTCGACGAAGTCGCCGTTCTTCAGGTGGTAGTGGAGCGGGACGATCCGGCCGTTCACCTTGGCGCCGACGGTCCGATGCCC
>DASUFC010000110.1:0-2475 GCA_036274755.1 Gaiellaceae bacterium | reverse complement strand
CGCCGACGAGGTCGCGAACCTGCTCGCCGAGCACGGCAAAGAGCTCGAGGAGCGCTCTGCGCAGATCCGGGAGGCGGTCGTTGCGCTCGAGCAGCGCGAGGAGCGCGCCCGTGAGCTCCATTTCCGGGTGGAGCAGGTCCTTCGAGACGGCGCGCTGGAGCTCGATCTCCGTCAGGCAGAGCTGAGCACCCGGTCCTCGGAGCTCGACGCGCGGGAGGCAGCGGTCGCGCGGGCGGAAGAGAAGGTCGAGAGCAGACGCAGAGCACTCGGAGCGGTGGAGCTTCGGGCGGCCGCGGCGACGCGCCGGGAGGACGACGTCCGGCTTCGTGAGCAAGAGGTCGAACGTCGCGCCGCCGAGCTGGCCGAGCATGCGCGGGAGCTCGACGAGCGCGAAACGTCCCACGCCCACTCGGCTTCGAGGCCCGTCCGCGAAGACGAGCACGTCGCGCTGGTGAGCACCGCCGACCGGTACCGCCTGGTCGTTCGCACCGGCCCGCCACCGGAGCCCGGAACGACTGTCGAGCTCGACGACTTGCCGTATCGCACCGTCCGCCTGACTGCGTCGCCGCTCCCCGGCGACGATCGCAGCTGCGCCCTCCTCGAGGCGGAGCCCGAGCCCCCCGGCTGAACGGGCTCAGCCCAGCCAGGCGTCGAGCAGCGCGTCACCGAAGAAGAGCGCGACGATCGCTCCCGCCGCCAGCGCAGGCACGTAGGGCATCGTCGCGGTCCGCCCCTTCGACCCCTTGCGCACGAGGACGACGAGGGCCGGGATCATGCCGAGCAGCGTGCCTGCGAACAGCGCCACGGCAACGGGATAGCCGAGCCATGCCCCGAGGAAGGCGGCGAGCTTCACGTCGCCCATGCCGAGACCGGCGGGGTACACGAGGGCGAGAAGGAGGAAGAAGCCTCCGGCGCCGAGCGCCGAGACGATCCACTCGAGCGACGGATCGCGAAACGTCTGCACCACGAGGGCCACGAAGAGCGCCGGCACGACGATTCGGTTCGGCACGATCCGCCGCTCGATGTCGATGACGGTCAGCGCGACGACGACCGCACAGCCGAGCGCGTTCACGAGCGCCTCGACGGTCAGGCCGTCGGCCCAGACGCAACATGCGCCGAGGACGATCCAGGAGACGACGGCGAGAGCGCGCAACCGCACAGCATCCGTTTCACCGCGACGCACCCCGAGTCCTCTCCCTCGCGCGAGGGAGGCGAATCCCCCGGGCGGGTGGCGGCCGTGACACGTAGGCTGCACGACGATCCGAGCACTGCGGAGCACGCGCCCGCTCCTTGCGGCCAGGGCGCGAGAACAGAGGGGGACGTGCGGAACGGGCACATGCGGCTGCCCGCCCGACGCTGGCTCGTATGGCCGGCTGCGGCGGTATGCCTGATCGGGACCGGTGGGATCGCGGCACTCGACCTGAGCCGGACGGGCCGTCCCGTCGCGGCGTTCGCCCTCGCGATGGGGATCACGGCGATGGCCGGCGCGGCGACCACTCTCCTCGTCACGCGCTTGCTCGCGGCGCAGCGTGCCGCATTGCGCGACGGCCTCACCGGGCTGCCGAACCGTGCCCTTCTCGACGACCGCATCGCCCAGGCGCTCGCACGCTCACGCCGGAGCGGGGAGCCGTTCGCGCTGCTCGTCGTCGACCTCGACGGGTTCAAGGGCGTCAACGACATCAGAGGCCATGAGGTCGGGAACACGGTGCTGCGCACGATTGCGCGGCGCCTCGAATCGGTCATCCGCGAGACCGACACGGTCGCTCGGGTGGGCGGTGACGAGTTCGTCGTCCTGTCGCTCGGGACGGACACCGACGACGAAGCGGCTGCGCTCGCCGGGCGTCTCCGCCAAGCCCTGCGGCGACCGTACAAGGTCAGCGGCGCCCTCGTCGAGCTCGACGCCTCTGTCGGCTGGGCGCTTTTCCCGCACGACGGTCTCACTCCTGCCGACCTCCTCGCGCGCGCGGACGGGCAGATGTACGCGACCAAGCGCGACACCAGCGAGGAATCCGTGATCGCCCGTCCGCCTCTCGACGGGGGCGTCGTGCGCGATCTGGAGCACGCACTCGAACAGGGCGAGATCGTCGTCCACTACCAGCCGATCGTGGAGCTGCCCTCGAGCGTCGTCCGCTCGGTCGAGGCGCTCGTGCGTCAGGTTCGTGGCGACAACCTCGTGGGGCCGGCGGAGTTCGTCCCACACGTGGAGCGCACGCCGCTCGTCCGCACGCTCACGCTCGCCGTCGCGCGCGACGCGCTCCGGCGGCTCCACGAGTGGGAGGCCCGCGGGCACGTGCTGAATGCCGCTGTCAACGTCCCGTATCGGATGATCGACGACGGGGAGCTGATCGCCGGCCTCGAGGACCTGCTCGAGAAGGCGGAGATGGCGCCCGAGCGGCTCACGCTCGAGGTCGTCCCTTCGGGGCCCGGCGCCGGCTCGGAGCTCGACGCCACGGTGGTCCGTCATCTCAGGGAGCT
>DASUFC010000109.1:0-15895 GCA_036274755.1 Gaiellaceae bacterium | reverse complement strand
GGGATCGCGTTCCTCCTCTCGCCGGGCACGCTCGTCGACGGCCTCGGCTTCGAGGCCGGGCAGGACTGGAGCGACCTGGCGTTCGCGCTGCCGCTCGCGATGCTCGCGTACACGGGCCTCGAGACGGTCGCCAACCTGGCCTCGGAGGCGCGCGAGCCGGGACGCACGCTGCCTCGATCGCTGTTCTCCGCGATCGGGCTCGTCGTCGTCGTCACGGTCTTCATCGGTGCGATCGGCCTCTCCGCGTACCCGGTCTCGCACGGTGAGACGGCGCTCGGAGAGCAGTGGCTCGAGCTGCCGCTGGTCGGAATCGCGGCCGCGCTCGACGGCCCGCTGCCGACCTGGATCGCGGACGTGCTCGAGGTCGCGGTCGGCATCTCGGGTGTCCTCATCCTCGTCGGCGCGGCGACCACGTCGTTCTCGGGAATCACGCGACTCACGCACTCGCTCGCGGAGCACGGGTCGCTCCCGCGCGAGTTCGCGCGCCTCGAGCGTCGCGCCGTCGCCTCGAGCGAGGCGATCCTCATCGCCGCCGGCCTCGCCATCGGCCTCGTCGTGCTGACGGGTGTCGCAGCGGGCGGAGACCCGACATTCCTCGCAAGCCTCTACTCGTTCGGCATCCTGATCGCGTTCACGGCCGCGCAGCTCGCCGTCATCCGCTTGCGCATGCGTGAGCCGGAGCTCGTGCGCCCGTACCTCGCGCGCCCGAACGTCCGCATCAAGGGTCACTCGGTCCCGCTCGCGGCACTCGTCGGCGCGCCGGCCACCCTCACGATCTGGGTGTTCTCGATGCTGACCCACCCCGGCGCGCGCTACGCCGGGCCGGTCTGGCTCCTCGCCGGGCTCGTCGTGTTCGTCGCCGTGCGTCGCAAGCGTCGCCGCGGGCTCCTCGAGCACGTCGTGCCGATCGAGGAGCTGCCGGAGGTGTCGGAGTTCCACCGCATCCTCGTCCCGATGAAAGTGGGCGACATCGGCGAGGAGATGGTCGCGACGGCGATCGCGCTCGCGAAGGAACGGGATGCCGAGATCGAGGCGATCACGGTCGTGCGCGTTCCCCGGAAGTACGAGCTCGAGGGCGCGCTTCCCGGCGACGTCGCGGTTCGTGCCGACGCGTCGCTCGAGGAGGCGCGCGCGCTCGGTCTCGACCACGGCGTCGAGGTGCGCGGCGACGTCGTGCGGGCACGGTCGATCGGCCACGCGATCGTCGACGAGGCCGAGCGCAGGCACGCGGATCTCATCGTCCTCGGGTCGTCTCCGCGCTGGCGTCGCCAGTCGCGCTTCTTCTCTCCGACCGTCGACTTCGTCCTCCGAAACGCCCCCTGCGAGGTGCTCGTCGTCGCGTTCCCCGACGGCGTGTTCGAGGAGTAGGGTGGCCGCGTGAACGCTGTGGTGGTGGGATGCGGCAGGGTCGGATCGTCGGTCGCGAAGGGCCTCGCCGCCGAGGGCTGGGACGTGACGGTCGTCGACGAGAGCGAGGATGCCCTTGCGCGTCTCGGCGCGGGATGGCGAGGCGGCTTCGTCGTCGGCCACGGCATGGACGTCAACGTCCTCGAGCGTGCCGGCGTCCTCGACGCGGACGCCGCGGTCGTCTCGACGGACGGCGACAACACGAACCTCGTCATCGGGCAGGTGCTCCAGAAGCGCTACGGCATCACGACCGTCGTCGTCCGGCTGCTGGACCCGGCTCGCGCGAAGCTGTTCGGCGATCGCGGGATGACCATCGTGTGCCCGACGCGCACGGCGATCGCGGAGTTGCTCAGCACGGTCGAGAGGGCGAAGCCGAAGGTGAGCTCCGCCTGATGTACGTGATCGTCGCCGGAGGCGGAAAGGTCGGATCGAACGTCACGCGCACCCTGCTCGACCTCGGGCACGAGCTCACGCTCATCGAGCAGCGCTCGGACACGTTCGCCCGGCTCGAGGAGGAGTTCGGCCCGACGGTCATGCGCGGCGACGCCACGGAGATCGCCGTGCTCGAGCGTGCAGGGATCGCCCGGCCGCCCGAGCTCCTGCTCGCGGTCACGGGAGACGACGAGGACAACCTCGTGATCTCGCAGATCGCGAAGGAGGCCTACGGCGTGCGCAAGGCAGTCGCGCGGGTCAACGACCCTCGCAACCAGCAGCACTTCGACCTGCTCGGCATCACGCAGACCGTCTGTGCGACGACGAGCATCCTCGGGCTCGTGGAGCACGAGGTGCCCGAGCACGGCCTCGTCCAGCTGCTCGAGCTGCAGAAGGAGGGGCTGCTCGTGGTCGAGGTGCAGGTGGAGGGCGGGTCGCCGTCCGCCGGAAAGAAGGCCGGTGGCATCGCGCTGCCGCAGGGCTCCCGGCTCATCTCCGTGTTCCGGCAAGGCCGCACCGAGCTGGTCGAGCCGTCGACCGTTCTCCGTCCGGGCGACCAGGTGCTCGCGGTCGCGCCGACGCCGAAGGCGATGGACCTCCGTCGCGCGCTCCTCGGCGCCCCCAAGTAGCGCCGCTCAGCGCCGCCAGTAGTGGCGGGTGAGGAGCACCATCACGGGGATGATCTCGAGGCGTCCGAGCCACATGAGGACGATCATCGTGAGCTTCGACACGTCGCCGAGCGGCGCGAACGAGCCGTACGGGCCTGTGATGCCGAACCCGGGTCCGCCGTTGCCGAGCGCGCTGGCCGACACCGCGAGCGAGTCGAGCGCGCTCAGCGGGACGTTGCTGATCGCCGAGTCGATCGCGATCACCGCGCTCCCGACCGCCCACAGCCCGATGTAGAGCAGGATGAATGCGGCGATCGCGCGCAGCGTCCGCTCGTCGACGATCGCGCGGTTGAGGCGGATCGGCATCACGACCTCCGGGCTCACGGTCTGGTCGAGCTCGCGGCGGAGGATCTTTCCCACGAGGAGGTGGCGGACGACCTTGATCGACCCGGTCGTCGAGCCCGCGGAGCCGCCCACGAACATGAGCGCGAAGAGCGTGAGGATCATCACCGTCGGCCAGAGCGCGAAGTCCGTCGTCGCGAACCCGGTCGTCGTGATGATCGAGATCGCCTGGAAGACCGCCGTGCGGATCGCTCCCTCGCCGCTTCCGAGCCCGTGCTGGTGCACCTCGGTGAAGAGGACGATCGAGGCCACGAGGACGAGAGCCACGTACAGGCGGAGCTCCTCGTCGCGCGCGACGAGGCGGATGCGCTGGCGCACGATGCCCCGGTAGAGCAGGACGAAGTTCATCCCGGCCAGGAACATGAAGGCGGCGATGATCCATTGGGCCGCGGCAGAGAACGACGCGATCGAGTCCGCCTCGGGCGAGAAGCCGCCGGTCGGCATCGTCGAGAACGCGTGCGCGATCGCCTGATAGGGCGTCATCCGGTCGTCGATCCCGAGCCAGCCGAGCGACGCGAGGAGGAGCGCCAGCAGCACGGTCAACGCGACGTACAGCCCCCACAGCATTCGCGAGATCTGCCGGATCCGCTCCGAGAGCCCGGCGATCTCCGGACCGGGCAGCTCGGACTCCATCATCTGCCGGCCGCCGACGCGGAGCCGCGGAAGGACGGCGACCGCGAGGATGATGATCCCCATCCCGCCGAGCCACTGCGTGAACTGGCGCCACATCGACAGGGATTTCGAGAGCGCGCCGTAGTCCGTCACGACGCTCGCACCCGTCGTCGTCGCCGCGGACATGCCCTCGAGGTAGGCGTCGATCGGCCGGTCGAGCTGCGCCCCTCCGGTCAGGAGGTACGGCACCGAGGCGAAGGCCGCGGTCGCGAGCAGCATCGCCGAGACGACGAGGAATCCCTCGCGCGTGCCGAAGTGGTGCGTCGGCCCGCGCGTGACTCGCTCGATGCCGAGCCCCAGGAGGCTCGTCCCGATCCCGGTCACGAGGAACGGCCAGATCGGCTCCGAGTACCAGAGCGCCACCGCGATCGGCACGACGACGACGAGCCCGAGGTACTTCGCGAGGGTGCCGACCAGGTTTGCGACCGTGCGCAGATCGACTGCCAGCCGTTGCGTCCGCCCGATGCGGGCCGGGCCTCGGACGGCCACTTAGAGCGCCTCGACCACCCAGGGGGCGTTCGCGGCCTCGGTGAAGATGATCACGCGGTCGCCTGCGTGGAGCACGTCGTCGCCGTGCGGGAAGATCGCCGAGCCGTTCCGGATGATCGCGCCGATGATCGAGCCGTGCACCGGCATGTCCCGAAAAGACATGCCGATATACCTGCTCGACTCGCGCGTCGTGACGTCGAGCACCTCGTAGCGGTTGCCGTCGAGCATCGCGACTTGCTGCATGCGGGGGTCGTGCGCGAACCGGACGATCTCCTCCGCAGTGACGCCTCGCGGGTTGATCGAGACGTCGACGCCTGCGCGATCGAACGCGAGGATCGACACCTCCTCGTGTGCGATCGCGATCGTGAACGGGATGCCGTGGACACGGGCGAGGCTCGCGGCGTACAGATTCTTCGCGTCATCGCGCATTGCGAAGATCCCCGCCTGCGCCTTGCCGATGCGCTCACGGCGGACGAAGTCCGGGTCGAGCCCGGTCGCGTGGAACACGCGCGCCTTCGGAAACGCCTCGGCCGCGTGGCGGGCGCGATCGATTGCCGCCTCCACCACGCGGACGTCGATCCCCTGGGCGATGAGAACGCGTGCGATCGCAGACCCGACCCGGCCCGCGCCATACAGAACGACGTCCTTCACGGTCCCGCCGTCGGGCCAGAGGAGCGTGCTCCAGCGCTTGATCGCCTGCGGCGAACCGATCGTCACGATGCGGTCGCCCTCGCGGATCGTGTCGTTTCCTCCCGGAAGCGTGGTCTCGACGCCGCGGATGATCGCGGCAACCTTCGAGTCCTCGGGAATCGGCGCATCGCGGAGCGGGACCCCGAGCATCTCCTGTGAGGCGTCCTCGTCGACGTCGAACTCGGCGACCTGGACCTGTCCATCTGCGAACACGTCGGTCTGGCGCGCGGCCGGGACGCCGAGGATCCTGCTGATCGCGTACGCCGTCTCGAGCTCCGACGAGACGACGAAGTCGACGTCGAGCTGTCCCTCCCGCCAGAGGTCGACGTACTCGGTGCTCGAGACGCGTATGACCGTCGTCGCGCCCTCCGTCTCCCGGCGGGCGAACATGCCGGCGACGAGGTTCACCTCGTCGCGCGAGGTGCAGGCGATCACGAGGTCGGACCCCGCGATCCCGGCCGCTGCGAGGTCCTTGCGGCTCGTGCCGTCCCCTTCGTGCACCGCGACGTCGAAGCGGCTCACGAGTGCCTGCAGCCGCGACGTCTCCGTGTCGAGAACCGTCACGTCGTGGTCGTCGTGGAGCGCCTCGACGATCGTCGATCCGACCTGACCCGCGCCGATGAGGAAGACGCGCACGGCTGCGTAGCGTACTTCCGCTCACGGAGCCCTTACGTGGCTCGGCTACCTTCGCGTGATGCGGATCCTCGTCGTCCTCGCTGCGCTGGTGTCGGTCGTCGTGCTCGTCACGTCCCCAAGCTCGGCGCTCGGCGCCGACAGCGCGTTCCGGCGAGCCGTCGTCGCGCGCGGGCTCGCCGATCCATTGCAGGTGACCGCACCGCGAAGCGAGGCGCGGAGGCTCTACGTCGTCGAGCAGCGCGGGACCATCCGTGTGATCGATCGGGGAAAGGTGCGCGGCAGCTTCTTCCTCGACATCAGGCGCCTCACCGCCGCGGGCGGCGAGCAGGGGCTCCTCGGCCTCGCGTTCGATCCGAAGTACGCGACGAACCGCTTCGTGTACGTGAACTACACGGACACGGCCGGAGACACCCATGTCGTCCGCTACAGGACGAACGGGACGCGAGCGCTGCCGGCGACCGCGCGCGAGCTCCTCCGCCTCGATCAGCCGTACGCCAACCACAACGGCGGCGGTCTCGCGTTCGGGCCGGACGGGTACCTGTACGTCGGCACGGGAGACGGCGGGTCGGGCGGCGACCCCGAGAACCGGGCACAGAACATGCAGAGCCAGTTCGGCAAGATGCTCCGCCTCGACGTCCGCAGGCCGGGATCCGCGGCCGAGATCGTGGCCCTCGGGCTACGGAATCCGTGGCGGTACTCGTTCGACCGCCTCACCGGCGACCTCTACATCGGCGACGTGGGGCAGGGCGACTGGGAGGAGATCGACTTCACGCCCCGCTCGAGCACCGGTCTCCTCAACTACGGCTGGGACGTCTTCGAGGGGACGCACTCGTTCGAGAGCAAGCAGCCAGGCCCAGGGACGCTCGTGTCTCCGATCTTCGAGTATTCGCACAGCCGCGGCTGCACGGTTGTCGGCGGCTACGTCTATCGCGGCAAGGCGCGTCCCGCCGAGCGTGGCCGCTACACGTTCGGCGACTACTGCTCGGGCACGGTGTGGAGCCTGCGCGTCACGGGCGGGAAGGCGACCGCGGTCCGGGTCGAGCGGTTCAAGATCCCGGGTCTCACGTCCTTCGGAGAGGACGCCGCCGGCGAGCTCTATGCGACCTCGCAGCAGGGCGGCTTCGTCTACCGGATCACCTGAGACCCTCGTAGGGCGGGACGGCTCGTCCGGCTAGCTCGCGCGTCGCCGGACGTGCGGTGGCGCCTGCCCGAGGGCGGCATAGGCGAGCGCGTTGAGCGATTCCTGCAGGTCGTGGATCTCGCGTGCCACGAGCGTGAACCCGTCCTGGCGCTCGGCGTTACGGTTGAAGCGCTCGAGCTCTTCGGCGATGCGGTCGAGCCGCTCGAGCAGCGCATCGAGCTGGCGATCTCCGACGTCGTGCTGTTCCATGGATCGTCATTTTACGGGCGCCTCAGGAGGTCGTCGCGTGTTCGGACGACGACGGCGTCGACGCCGAGCGTCTCTCGGAGGCGGTCCAGCGATCCCGCACCGGACTCGAGCGCCGACACGCGCCGCGTCGCCCCGAGCTGCGCGAGAGCGACCTGCGCGAGCTGCTCCGGCGCGTCCGTGAACACGCCGATGCTGACGCCCGACGCCGCGAGAGAGCGGAGTACCGCACTCGTGGCGGCGTCGCGGCGGAGGTACGCACCGGCATGGTCCTCGCTGAAGCGCTCGAGGAGCGACCGCCAGTTGCCCGCGCCCGACTCGTCGAGCACCGCAGCCGCCGCCCCGCGATCGGCCGGAAGCGCGTCGGGATCGATCGCGAGGACGTCCTGCACGGATCCGAGCCATGCGTCCCACAGCGGCTTCGTGTCACCGAGGGCGTCGAGGTCGATCGCGAGCGGCGTCACGCGAGCCGCCGTGCGCGGGTCGAGCGGTAGAGCGCGATGCCGATGGCCGCGCCGATCGCGTCGATCGCGACGTCGCGAATCGCGCCGACGCGTCCCTCGACGAAGGTCTGGTGGAGCTCGTCCGAGGCCGCGTAGAGAACGGCGAGCGCGAAGGCGAAGCCCGCGTTCCGCGTCGCGCGCAGGAGCAGCGCTCCGAGGATCGCGTACTCGGCTGCGTGCGCCATCTTCCGCAGCAGGAGATCCCAGCCGCCGAGCCCCGTCCCGAGGTCGGGGACCGACGAGAAGGCGAAGATGACGGCAGCCCAGACGAGGACGGGAAGCCAGTCCCTGACGATCGAGCCGCGCACCGTCCGATGATAGGCTCGCTTGCAACCGAGAGCACGGTGAGGGAACCCGGTGCGAATCCGGGACGGTCCCGCCGCTGTGAGGGGAGACGCTCCTCCGCCACGAAGCCACTGGCCTGCGGGCCGGGAAGGCGGCGAGGGAGGGAGTCCCGAGTCAGAAGACCTGCCGCGCTCCCACACCACTGGATCCCCTCGAGGAAGGGAGGAGTCAGGTGCTTCGCTCGCTTTTCCTGGTCGTCGTCGCGACCCTCACCGCGCTCGCGCTGTCCGTCGCGGGCGCCTCCGGCAGTCGCGCCGCGCAGTCGTCGTTCCCCGTCACCGTCGTCGCGTCGAACGGCAAGGTCACGGTGCAGAAGCGGCCCGCCCGCATCGTGTCGCTCTCTCCGACCGCCACCGAGTCGTTGTTCGCGATCGGCGCAGGGCCGCAGGTCGTCGCCGTCGACGACCAGTCCGACTACCCGAAGAGCGTCCCGAAGACGGCGCTCTCGGGTTTCACCCCGAACGTCGAGGCGATCGCCGCGTACAAGCCCGACCTGGTCGTCATCGCATACGACCCGAAGGGGCTCTCGCAGGCGCTCGGGCGGCTCGGCATCACCGTTCTCCACCAGGACGGTGCGAGGAGCTTCAAGGGCGCCTACCAGCAGATTCGCCAGCTCGGGATGGTCACCGGGCGCGAGGCGGCGGCGACGAGGCTCGTCACGAGCATGAAGACGCGGATCGCACGCCTGGTCGCGGACGCGAAGAAGGCGAGGCCCGGCCTCACCGTGTACCACGAGCTCGATCCGACGCTGTTCTCGGTCACGTCGAGGACGTTCATCGGCCAGGTCTACTCGGCGCTCGGCCTGAGGAACATCGCCGATGCTGCGGACTCCGCCGGGTTCGGCTACCCGCAGCTGTCGGCCGAGTACGTGGTCTCCGCCGACCCCGACGTCATCGTCCTCGCGGACACGGTGTGCTGCGGCCAGAAGGCGTCGACCGTCGCCGCGAGGCCCGGCTGGGACCACGTCAGTGCGATCCGGACCGGCTCCGTCGTCCGCATCGACGACTCGATGGCCTCGCGCTGGGGGCCGCGGCTCGTGAGCTTCTTCCGGGCCGTCTCGTCGGCCCTCACCCGCCTGCGCCAGTAACGCATGGCGACCGTCGCGGAGCACGTCCCGGACGTCCGCGCGCGCGGGCTGAGCCCGCTCTGGGCGTGCTCGGCGGTCGCATTCCTCGTCGTGTCGCTCGTCGTCGGTGTCGTCGTCGGTCCCGTCGACCTCGGTGTCGGCGCCGTCCTCGAGTCGGCGGCGGCGCGCCTGCACGTCCCCGGCTTCTCGACGTCGCTCTCCCCGACGGACGAGGCGATCCTGTGGGAGATCCGGGTGCCGCGCGTCGTGCTCGCCGCGCTCGTCGGCGGGATGCTCGCGCTCGCCGGAGCGACCTACCAGGGCGTGTTCCGGAACCCGCTGGCCGACCCGTACCTCCTCGGCGTGGCTGCCGGCGCCGGACTCGGCGCCACGATCGCGATCGCGTACCTGCCGTCGGGGCTGCGCGGCCAGCGCGTTCTTCCCATCGCGGCCTTCGTGGGTGGGGCCATCGCCGTGCTGCTCACCTACGCGGTCGGCCGCTCCGCGCGCCGCGAGCGCGACGCCGCGACGCTGGTTCTCGCAGGCGTCACCGTCACCGCGTTCTTCACCGCCTGGCAGACCTTCGTGCAGCAGCAGAACTCCGAGACGCTGCAGGAGGTCTACTCGTGGATCCTCGGAAACATCCCGAGCACGGGCTGGCCGGACGTCGTCCTCGTGCTCCCGTACATCGCCGTCGCGGTCGTCGTGATCCTCGCGTTCCGGCGCGTGGTCGACGTGCTGAACCTCGGAGACGACGAGGCCGCGAGCCTCGGGGTCGACGTGCGCCGCGTGCGCCTAGCGCTCGTCGTCGCGGCCACGCTCGGCACCGCCGCCGCCGTGGCCGTCACCGGGCTCATCGGGTTCGTCGGGATCATCGTCCCGCACACGATCCGGCTGCTCACGGGCGTCGGCTATCGCGCCCTGTTGCCGCTTTCCGTCATCGTCGGCGCCGGCTTCCTCGTGCTCGCGGACGTCGTCGCGCGCACCGCTCTCTCCCCGGCCGAGATCCCGCTCGGGGTCGTGACTGCGTTCTTCGGAGCGCCCTTCTTCGCCCTCGTCCTGCGCACGACCCGCGGTGGTGGAGGATGAGCGCCGTCGAGCTGCGTGGCGTCACCGTGGAGCTCGGCGGGCGCCCTGTCGTCGACCGCGTCGACGCGACGATCGCCGACGGCGAGTGGGTCGCGCTCATCGGCCCGAACGGAGCGGGGAAGACGACGCTGCTCCGCGCGCTCGCGAGGCTCGTCCCGTTCGCGGGAGAGATCGAGATCGGCGGACGGCCGCTCGGCGAGCTGGAGCGGGGCGAGCTCGCTCGCCTCGTGGCGGTCGTGCCGCAGGAGCCGTCGACGCCGCAGTGGATGACGGTCGGCGAGTACGTCCTGCTCGGCAGGACGCCACACCTCGGCCCGCTGGCGAAGGAGGGAGCGCGGGATCGCGAGGCGGCGGCGCGGGCGCTCGGCCGGCTCGACCTGCTCGAGTTCGTCGAACGCCGGCTCGGGACGCTCTCAGGTGGAGAGAAGCAGCGGGTCGTCGTCGCGCGCGCCCTCGCGCAGGACGCGGCGATCGTCCTCCTGGACGAGCCCACCGCCGCGCTGGACATCGGCCACCAGCAGCAGGCGCTCGAGCTCCTGGACGGGCTCCGCGTCGAGTCGGGCCTGACGCTCGTGGCGGCGATGCACGACCTGACCCTCGCCGCGCAGTACGCCGACCGCATGCTGCTCCTCGACGGCGGCCGGGTCGTCGCGGACGGAGCGCCGCGCGACGTCCTCACCGAGGCCGTGATCGGTCGCCACTACGGCGCGGCGATCGACGTCGTCCCCGTCGGGGATCGCATCGCGATCGTCCCGCGTCGTCCCGGCCCGTAGGGTCGCGCCTTTCCCTACCATTCCGGCGTGCGCGTTCTCGCCGTCGCCGCTCTGGTCGCACTGCTCGTGCCGGCGGCCGCGCTCGCGAAGAGCCGCGTGTACCTGGAGGACTCGATCCCCAGCGGCTCGTCCTCGTCGGTGACGATCACGACGCACAAGACCGCCTCCTTCAACGTGCGGCTCCGGGTGCCGACCGCGGGGCGCGCGAAGCTGTTCCTCCTCGGAAGGAAGGCGCCGAAGGGCGGCCCCCTCATCACGACGAGCAACACGTCCCCGACCTCGTCCGGCTGCCAGGGCGCGGCCGGGTCGTTCTACTGCACGGCGTCGTACGAGCCGCTGCCGAAGGGGACGTACACCTGGCGCGTCACGTGGGTCTCGACGACGAAGCACGGCCCGAAGATGCCTGCGCACGTCGAGCTCACGGTGCGCTGGTAAGCGGCCGCCGCGCCTCCGGCTAGAGTCGGACGGTGAGTGTCGCGACGCCGGAGACGTACCTCGCCGACCTGAACGAGGCCCAGCGCGAGGCCGTTCTCGCCACGGAAGGGCCGCTGCTCGTCGTCGCCGGCGCCGGGTCCGGGAAGACCCGCGTCCTGACCTATCGCGTCGCCCATCTCATCCGGACGTGCGGGGTCAAGCCGAACGAGATCCTCGCCATCACGTTCACGAACAAGGCGGCGGGGGAGATGCGCGAGCGGCTCGAGCGCATGCTCGGCCAGACGGCGCGTGCGATCTGGATCCTCACCTTCCACGCGGCCTGCGGCCGGATCCTGCGCCGGGAGGCGGAGCGGCTCGGCTATCGCTCGACGTTCACGATCTACGACGATCAGGACCAGGTCCGGCTCGTGAAGGCGTGCCTGGAGGAGCTCGGCAAGGACCCGAAGCGGTTTGCCCCGCGCGGCATCCACGCCCAGATCTCCCGCGCGAAGAACGAGCTCGTTTCACCGGAGGAGTACTCGGCGCGCGTCGCGTCGTTCTGGGACCAGACGGTCGCCGAGGCGTACGAGCTGTACCAGCGCCGGCTGCACGCCTCGAACGCCGTCGACTTCGACGACCTGCTGATGCTCACCGTCCAGGTCTTCGAGCGCTTCCCCGAGGCGCTCGAGCGCTGGCGGAAGGCGTTCCGCTACGTCCTCGTCGACGAGTACCAGGACACGAACCACGCCCAGTACCGGCTCCTGCAGCTCCTCGGCGGCGAGCACGGGAACGTGTGCGCGGTCGGCGACCCCGACCAGTCGATCTACGCGTTCCGCGGAGCGGACATCCGGAACATCATGGAGTTCGAGCGCGACTTCCCGGGTACGCAGGTCATCGCGCTCGAGCAGAACTACCGCTCGACGAACAGCGTGCTGCGCGCCGCGAACTCGCTCATCGAGCAGAACACCGAGCGCAAGCCGAAGCGCCTCTTCTCGGAGCTCGGGGAGGGCGAGCCGGTCCACGCCGTCGAGGTCGAGGACGAGCATGCGGAGGCGCGCTACGTCGCGGCCGAGATCGCCTCGCTCATCGCGAACGGGTTCTCCGCGAGCGAGATCGCCGTCTTCTACCGGATGAACGCGCAGTCGAGAGTCCTCGAGGACGTGCTCGTGCGCCAGGACGTGCCGTACCAGGTCATCGGCGGGCCGCGCTTCTACGAGCGCGCCGAGATCCGCGACGCGACGGCATACCTGAGCGTGCTCGTGAACCCGCAGGACGCGACGTCCCTGCTGCGGATCGCGAACCGCCCGCGGCGCGGAATCGGGGACACCTCGATCCAGAAGCTCGTCGCGCACGCCGAGAACACCGGCCGGACGCTCTTCCAGGCGATGGCGGATCCCGAGGCGGCCGGCGTCACGGCGGCCTCGTGTCGGGCGATCCGCGGCTTCCACGCGACGATGGAGTCGCTGATGGCGCTCTCGCAGGAGCTCCACGCCGACGAGCTGCTCGAGCGCGTGCTCGAGAAGACGGGGACGCTCGACGCGCTCGAGGCCGAGCGAACGATCGAGGCTCGCGGCCGGATCGAGAACCTGCAGGAGCTCGTCGGAGTCGCCCGCGAGTACCGGCAGTCCGCGGAGGACCCCTCGCTGGCCGGCTTCCTCCAGGACATCTCACTCGTCTCCGACCAGGACACGATCTCCGACGAGCGCGGCCTCGTCACGCTCATGACGCTGCACAACGCGAAGGGCCTCGAGTTCCGCGCCGTCTTCATGATCGGGATGGAGGAGGGGATCTTCCCGCACTCCCGCTCGATCGAGGAGCAGGGCGTCGAGGAGGAGCGACGGCTCTGCTACGTCGGCATGACGCGCGCGATGGAGCGGCTGACGATGACCCACACCATGGCGCGTTCGCTCTTCGGCCGGCGCGAGTACAACCTTGCGTCCCGCTTCCTCGACGAGCTTCCCGCCGAGGTCGAGCGCGAGCGCCTGCGCCCCGCGTCGTGGAGCGGGTACGGCTCTCCGACGGCCTCCGCGATCGAGCCGAGACCGGGCATCGCGCTCTCGACCGGCGACTCGGTGCGCCACGGGTCGCTCGGGGAGGGCGTGGTCACCGGAATCGAGCCGGGTGGGGTCGTTACGGTTCGCTTCGCAACGGACGGGACGGAACGGAGGCTCATGGTCGAGTACGCACCGCTGGAGAAGATCGACTGATGGCGTTCAAGGTCACGCCGAGCGCGAATCTCGAGGAGTTCGGCCAGGCCGTCTTCGCGATCGGCCAGTACTTCGGGATGGAGCCGACCGAGGAGCGGCTGGAGCGCTTCGCGAAGAACCTGCCGATCGAGCGCATGCACGCCGCGCGCGAGAACGGGACGATCGTCGGCGGCGCGGGGGCGTTCCCGTTCGAGATGACGGTTCCCGGCGCGCTCGTACCGACCGCGGGCGTAACCGTCGTCGGCACGTTCCCGACGCACCGGCGACGCGGCGTCCTGCGCGCGATGATGCGCGCGCAGCTCGACGACGTTCACGAGCGCGGCGAGCCGCTCGCTTTGCTGTGGGCGTCCGAGGACACGATCTACGGCCGCTTCGGGTACGGGATGGCGTCGCAGTGCATCGAGGTCTCGATCCCGAGGCAGCACTCGGCCTTCGCGCGGCCGCTCGAGCGTGAGGGCACGCTGCGGCTGGTCGACTCCGAGGAGGCCTTGACGCTCTTCCCGAAGGTCTGGGACGCCGTCCGGCGCAAGACGCCCGGGATGCTTCGCCGCACGCGCAACTGGTGGGAGTTCCGCGTCCTCTTCGAGGCGCCGGGCGGCGAAGGAGCGGGACCGAAGCGGTTCGTCGTCCTCGAGCGTGACGGTCGGCCCGAGGGCTACGCGATCTACCGGCACAAGCCGAAGTGGACGGACGGGGTCTTCGACGCCGAGCTCCAGGTCGTCGAGGCCGTCGCTCTCGACGGTCGGCCCACCGCCGAGATCTGGCGGTACCTCCTCGACATCGACTGGTCGGCGAGGATCACGGCGAGCCTGCTCCCGACCGACCACGCGCTGTGGTGGATGCTCGCGGCTCCTCGACACATGCGGCCCCGTGTCGGGGACGGGCTCTGGGCGCGCCTCGTCGATGTGGGCGCTGCGCTGTCGGCCCGGCGCTATGCCGCGGACGGTGCGGTCGTCTTGGACGTCGTCGACGAGTTCTGCCCCTGGAACGCAGGCCGCTGGCGCCTGTCCGACGGACGGGCGAGGCGGACCACCACCGCGGCGCCGCACCTACGCCTCGACGTCAGCGCGCTCGGGTGCGCGTACCTCGGAGCGTTCAGCTTCTCCGGGCTCGTGCGCGGCGGTCGCGTTGAGGAGCTGCGCCGGGGAGCAGCTGCGCGTGCGGACGCGATGTTCGCGGCCGAGCGCGCGCCCTGGTGCCCCGAGATCTTCTGATGCCCCGCGTCGGCGACTCGGCGCGCCGTACGCGTGTCGTGTCGTCGCGCGACATCGAGCTCTTCACCGAGATCTCGGGCGACCGGAACCCGCTCCACTACGACGAGGAGGCCGCGACGGCCAGTCGCTTCGGCGGGATCATCGTCCAGGGCGGCGTGACGAGCGGGCTGCTCAACGCCGTCGTCGCCGAGGATCTGCCCGGGCCGGGGAGCGTGTTCCTCGAGGTCAACTGGCGCTTCGTCGCGCCCGTGCGGCCGGGTGACGAGATCACCGCCGAGGTCGAGGTGCTCGAGGCGCGCGAGGACAAGCCGATCACGAAGCTCCGCACGACCGTGACGAACGCGAACGGCGTGACCGTCCTCGACGGTCACGCCGTTGTGTGGACCGAGCCGCTGTAGGGCTAGGACGACGGGCGCGTCCCGAGCGTCACGCTGAAGGTCTTCGTCGAGCCGTTGCGCTCGACGGTCACCTTGACGACGTCGCCCGGCTGCTTCGCGAGCACCGCCGCGGTGAGGTCGTCGGCGCTCTCGATCGTCTTCGCGTCGAAGGCCGTGACCACGTCACCGGTCTTCAGGCCTGCGTGCGCTGCAGGCGAGCCGGACGTGACCTCGCCGATCCGGGCGCCGCCGCTCGCGGCGTCGCCGAGCCGGACGCCGAGGTAGGCATGCTCGACCTGCTTGCCGCTGACGAGCTGGTCGGCGACCGAGCGAACCGTGTTCGACGCGATCGCGAAGCCGATGCCGACGTTGCCGCCCGACTCGCTCTCGATCTGGCTCGTCACCCCGATGACCTGGCCCTGCATGTCGAGCAGCACGCCGCCCGAGTTGCCGTGGTTGATGGCCGCGTCCGTCTGGATGACCC
The DNA here is from genome assembly GCA_036274755.1 of Gaiellaceae bacterium. Lineage (GTDB taxonomy): Bacteria > Actinomycetota > Thermoleophilia > Gaiellales > Gaiellaceae > GMQP-bins7. Next base: position 700 of record DASUFC010000109.1, on the reverse strand, counting down.
CGGGGATCGAATAGCCGTTCGTCGAGTCGATCGTGCGGTCGAGCGCACTCACGACACCGGTCGTCAGCGTGTTCTCGAGACCGAACGGGCTCCCGATGGCGATCACGCCGTCACCCACGGAGACGCCATCCGAGTTCGCGAGGGAGAGAGGGTGGAGCTTGCTCGCGGGAGCATCGACCTTGATGACCGCGAGGTCCGTGGAGGCGTCGGTTCCGACGAGCGTCGCCTCGTGTGTCGAGCCGTCGGCGAAGCGCACGCTGATCGATGTGGCGCCGGCGACGACGTGCTGGTTGGTGACGATGTGACCCTGGGCGTCGTAGACGAAGCCCGAGCCCTGAGCCTGGGTCTGCTGCTGTTGCTGGCCGTTCCCGAACGGGAACGGTGACGCGCTCTGTTCGGACGAGCCCTGCGAGGTCACCGTGATCTCGACGACAGAGGGGTTCGCCTGCTCGTAGACGTCCCCGACCGCCGTGTGTGACGTCGAGGCGGCTGCCGGCGTCGCGGTCGCCACCGGCGCCGCGCTGCTCGAGCCGTTGTCCGACAGTGCCGCGTAGCCCGCTACCCCTGTCGCCACCCCCGCGGCGAGCGCTCCCGCCGCGACCACCGTTGCCGTTCTCGTGCGAAGCATCTCCGTTCCTTTCGTCTGTCCGAGTGCGACTGCCCCTCGATGGGAGCACCCGTTCGTGAGAGGTCGCTGAGA
>DASUFC010000108.1:0-16809 GCA_036274755.1 Gaiellaceae bacterium | reverse complement strand
CGCCGCGGCGAACGCCTCGAGCTCGCGGCGCAGCTCCTTGATCTCGTCGCGGAGCTTCGCGGCGTACTCGAAGCGAAGCTCCTCGGCTGCGAGGTACATCTCCTCCTCGAGCGTGATGACGAGCTTCTCGAGCTCGTCGCGAGACATCCCCTCCACTTCTTTCCTCCCGCGCCGGCGCCGCGATGAGGGAACGTGCGGCGCCTCGAGTGACAGGAGCTCGGAGATGTCGGAGACGCCCTTCACGATGGTCTCGGGCGTGATCCCGTGCTCCTCGTTGTACGCGAGCTGGATCTCGCGACGGCGGGTCGTCTCCTCCATCGCGCCCACGATCGCCTCCGTGCGCTTGTCCGCGTACAGCAGAACCTTCCCCGCCGTGTTGCGCGCGGCGCGACCGGTCGTCTGGATGAGCGCGGTCTTGCCGCGGAGGAAGCCTTCCTTGTCGGCGTCGAGCACCGCGACGAGCGACACTTCGGGCAGGTCGAGGCCCTCGCGCAGCAGGTTCACGCCGACGAGCACGTCGAACTCGCCCAGGCGGAGCTCGCGGATGATCGCGATGCGGTCCAGCGTGTCGATCTCGGAGTGCAGGTAGCGCGCGCGGACCCCCGCCTCGAGGAGGTAGTCCGTGAGGTCCTCGGCCATCTTCTTCGTGAGGGTCGTGACGAGGGTGCGCTCGCCCGCCTCCTCCCGGTGCCGGATCTCGTTGAGCAGGTCGTCGATCTGGTTGCGCGTCGGGCGCAGCTCCACCTCGGGGTCCACGATCCCGGTCGGGCGGATCAGCTGCTCGGCGACGACCTTCGAGCGCGAGAGCTCGAACGGGCCGGGCGTCGCGGACACGAACACGAGCTGCTTGACCTTCCCCAGGAACTCGTCGAAGCGAAGCGGCCGGTTGTCGAGCGCCGAAGGAAGCCGGAACCCGAAGTCGATGAGGGTCTGCTTGCGCGAGCGATCGCCCTCGTACATGCCCCCGAGCTGGGGGACCGTCTGGTGCGACTCGTCGACGAAGACGACGAAGTCGTCTGGGAAGTAGTCGATGAGCGTGAACGGGTGCGAGCCGACCGGCCGGCCTTCGAGCGCGCGCGAGTAGTTCTCGATCCCGCTGCAGAAGCCGAGCTCCTTCAGCATCTCGAGGTCGTACTCGGTCCGCTGCCGGATGCGGTGTGCCTCGAGCATGCGCCCCTCGTGCTCGAACTTCGCCACCTGCTGCTCGAGCTCGGCGCGCAGCTCGTCGATCGCGCGCTCGATGCTCGGCGTCGAGGTCACGTACTCCGTTGCGGGCCAGATGACGAGGTTGTCGAGGTGCGAGTACACCTCGCCGGTAAGGGGGTCGAAGTGCGTGATCTGCTCGACCTCGTCGCCGAAGAACGACACGCGGTACGCCGTCTCGACGTTCGCGGGCTGGATCTCGACGATGTCGCCCTTCACCCGGAAACGACCCCGGCCGAGGACGGTGTCGTTGCGCACGTACTGGCTCGCGATCAGCTTCGCGAGCACGGCATCGCGGTCGTGTGTCCCCCCGACGTCGAGGATGAGGACACGTTCGCGCCACTCCTCGGGCGAGCCGAGGCCGTAGATGCACGACACCGAGGCGACGACCACGACGTCACGTCGTGTGAGGAGCGACGAGGTCGCCGACAGCCGAAGGCGCGCGATGTCGTCGTTCTGGGACGAGTCCTTCTCGATGTAGAGGTCCGCCTGCGGGATGTACGCCTCGGGCTGGAAGTAGTCGTAGTACGAGACGAAGTACTCGACGGCGTTCTCGGGGAAGAACTCGCGGAACTCGTTGCAGAGCTGGGCGGCCAGCGTCTTGTTGTGCGCGATCACGAGCGCGGGTCGCTGGAGCTTCTCGATCGTCCATGCCATCGTCGCCGTCTTGCCCGTGCCGGTCGCGCCGAGGATCGTCTGGAAGCGGTTCCCGGCGGCGACCGATTCCGCGATCTCCTCGATCGCGCGCGGCTGGTCGCCCATCGGCGCATAGGTCTCCGAGGCTTTGAACGGGCGCATCGGCCCAGCGTAGCCGTCGGGCCTGCAGCCCTCCCCTTGCGCCGCGCCCCGTTCGTCGCAGCCGACGTCAGCCGTACAGCTCGCGCTCTTCGGGCGTGAGCTCGCGCCCCGTGGCGCCGAGACGCTCGTCTGCAAGCTCCACGAGCTCGTCGGCATGCCCGCAGATGCGGCACTCGTATGCAGTGACGACGCCACCCTCGGACACGGCGACGATCGTGCGGGAGTCGTCGGTGAACGACACGGCGCGGAACGGTCCCTCGGGGCCGACCAGCAGGCGCACGAGGCGCCCGTCCGACGCGCGCCAGAGACCCACCGACCGCGGCCCGGCACTCACGATCCACCGCCCGTCGGGGCTGAAGCGCGCATCCGAGACCTCTCCGAAGTGGCCACGCAGGCGGCGGAGCGCGGCTCCGGTCCGGACGTCCCAGAGGATGAGGTCGGAGTCGCGACCTGCGCTGACGAGCCTCCGGCCGTTCGGCGCGAAGGCAACGCTCGTCACTGCCAGTCGATGGCCGTCGAGCTCGCGAGCGTCGCTCCCCGGGCTCGTGAGCGTTACCCTCGATCCCTCGGCGCGCGCCGTCACGTCGCCGCTCGTCGCCTCGGTCGTGGACGACGACGGCGCTTCGATGTCCGTCTCGACGAGATCGGGAGCGCCGCCCGCGTCCCACAGCCGAATCGTGCCGTCCTCAGCCACGGTCGCGACCAGGCGCCCGTCGGGCGAGAAGACGGCGTCGCCGAGACGTGCCGAGTGCCCGGCGAACGTTGCGAGGCGTCGGCCGCTCAGCGCCCACGACCGGGCCGTGCCGTCGTCACTCGACGTGACGACCGAGGCGCCATCCGGCGCGAACTCGATGGTCCGCACGAAGTCCGTGTGGCCGAACAGCGGTGCGACAAGGTCGCCGCTCTCGGCGTCCCAGATGCGCCCCGTTCCGTCGGAGCTCGCGGTCGCAACCTCGGTGCCGAGCGGCGAGTACGCGACGTCGAGGACTCTGCCGGTGTGGCCCTCGAGCTCGCGGAGGCGTCGGCCGGTGCGACCGTCCCAAATACGCGCGAGCCGGTCGAGGCCGCCCGTCACGATCCGGCTCGCGTCAGCGTTGAAGGCAAGACTCGTGATGTCACCCGGGTGAGCGAGTCGGATGCGCACGCGAGGTCGCGCAGGATCGACGACGACTGCTTGCCGTCCCGACACGAACGCAACTCGCGAGCCATCAGGGCTCGGGACCAGCCTCACCGCAGTCGGCCCGACGCGGCCGAGGCGACGCTCGAGCGTGCATGTCCTCGCATCGAACACCGTCGCTATGCCGTCGCGAACCGCAACGACCCGGTCGCCGACGGGCACGGCGTCGGCCGCCCGGCCTCCGACCCCATCCAGCACGCAGCGCGTACGGCCCGAGGGCACCCCGACGATCAGTGGCGATCCGTTTTCCTTCCGCACGACGGCGTACGTGCCGTCGGCGGAAGCAGCGACCGAGCTTCCCTGCCCTACGTTCGTCTCGAGGAGCGCGTCTCCGTTCGGAGTCACCATGCGGAGGACACCGCGGCCATCCACGAAGACGACGGCGTTCCGTCTCGGCACGAACGCCAAGGCGGACACGGGGCCGGCGGTGTCGAGCGTCGCGCGCACGCGGCTGCTGACCAGCGCCTGTAGCAGTGCGTCCTCGGCGGTCGGACCCGGCGCTAAACGCGCCGACTCCCGCGCAAGCAGGAGGCTCAACTCCGGATCCTCGGTGAGCAGCGCGACAGCCGATGCGTCGAGCGTCCGAGCATGCGCGTCCCGCTCCTGCTCGTACGCATTGCGCCGCTGCACGACGCCGAAGAGAATCGCCGCGACAAGAATCGCCGTGAGACCGATCGCGAGGGCGAGCAGCCGCTGCACCCGCGACTTCCGCCGTGCCCGCTCCGCGACCTCGTGCTCGATCTCCCGCTCGGTGCGATGGCGAGCGCGCCATGCGAGGACCGGCTGTGCGAGAACGTCGTGGAAGATCTCGTACCGAACGACCGCGCCCTCGTCGTCCGACCGAAGGATGCGCTCGCGCACGAGCACGGCGAGCACCCGACGCAGCTCGTCGCCGTCGACGTGGGCGAACTCGACGAGATCCGATTCCTCGTGCGCGATCTTCGTCCCGGAGGGCGTCACGAGGTGACCGAAGATCCGGGCCGCGACGTCCCGCTGGCCCGATGAGAGAGAGGAGAGCGCTCGCTCGAGGTGCTCCTCCACGATGCGCTGGGCTCCGCCCAGACCCTCCAGCGTCGCGACTCGGAGGATGCTCGAGCCGCTCGCTCGCTCCTCGTCCCAGATGCGTTGCATCACGACCTGGAGATATGGCGCCTCGATCCGTGCGGCGCTCTCCGCGTGCTCGACCACACCGAGCCCTGCGAGCGGTGCTTCGATCCTTCCTGCGCTCACCTGCTCGAGGACCGCTTCGACGAGCTCCGGCTCGAGCGATACCGGATCGCCCGTCAGGTCCCGATAGCGCTCGATGGGCCGCTCGATCGCCGCTCGGGCCGACTCGCGATCCAGGCGGTCGAGCCTCAACGTGTTCGCGAAGAGGCTGGGAATGCGACCTGCGAAGTGGTCCAGCTTGGCCAGCGCGTCCTCGCGGAGCGAGATGAGCACGTTCACGCGGAACGGGCCAGATACGAGCGTCGCCAGTGCTCGCGCGAACGGCTCGTCCGCACCCTCGCCGACGTGGTACAGGAAGTACTCCTCCGCCTGGTCGAGGATCAGGTACACGTCGCGTTCGCGCTGCACCTGCTGGATCGCCACCTCCGGCGACGTCCCGAGAGGCTCGCCAGACGCCTCACCGAAGGCGGTCGCGAGCGCTCCGGACGGATCGTCGCTCCAGCTCGAGAAGACGACGACGAGCGGCTCCTCGGGCAGCTCGCGGAGCGACGGAGCCACGGACGCACGGAGCAGGGAGGACTTCCCCACGCCGCTCGGGCCGTAGAGCACGGTCAACCGCGAGGCGATGAGGTTCGCGACGACGATCTCGCGCTCACGCTCCCGCCCGAAGAAGAGGAGGGCGTCGAGCGCCGAGTCGTCGAACGCGGTGAGACCCTTGTAGGGCGAGCTCGGGCGCGCGCTCACGCCGCCTCGAGACGACGCTCGAGCAGTTCGACGTACGACTGCGGGTCGACGTCGAGCGCCGCCACGTCGAAGCGGCGCCAGAACGCCTGCGCGAGCGGGCTCGGCGCCTGCTGGACGGCCCACGACCGATACGCGACGGGCCGCTCGCCCCAGATGCGGTTCAGGATCAGCCGCAGGTTCCAGTCGGCCATCTCGTAGCCGAGGAAGAGGAAGTGGCTGCGGCGGAGCTTCGCCGCCAGCGCCACCGGAACGACGGCCGTCAGCTCCGAGCGGCCGAGGTAGTCGATGTAGTCGTCCTCGGTGATGACGAAGCTCTCCCACTCGCGCTCCGGGAGCGGATCGACTGCGCCGTGCAGCTTCAGCAGGATCGTGCGACGCTCGAGATCGAGCTCCGCTGCGTACGTGTTGGGGACGTCTATCGGGCGCGGGGGCGCGTCGGGCGGTCGATGCCAGAAGCGGCCACGATGCGGCCCCGTCGCGACGTACGCGACGACGTCGAGCTCCTCTCCCGCGTCCTCGAAGGCGCGCTCGAGGGCAAGGTCGTAGTTCGTCGTGACGATCAGCTGATGCGGCGCGCCGTGCTCGCGGAGCACGGTGGGGAGCCGTGCGAGGAACCGATGGAGCGGTCCCGGCTCGACGGCAGCCTGAAAGCGCACGTGGAGCTCGTCGTAGAGAGGGCCGGATCCCTGCATCGTCGCGACGTACTGGGACACCCGGGCGAGATCGACCGGCCGGTCGTCGGGGACGGCGAACGCGCGCGCGAGGTGCTCGGCGAGATCTCCTGCGCCGTCGAGGCCGATCACCGGAACCACCCGGCCGGCGAGCAGGGCTCTCACGATCTCGCCCTCATCGTCGGCGTTCGTCGGCGTCGCGCCTGTCCCGAGCCCCGCCTCCTGGCGCAGGATCTCCGCTTGGAGCTGTCTCAGCTCTGGCCCGGGCTCGATTCCGAGGTCGTCGATGAAGCGGGTGCGCGCATCCTGGTACACCTCGAGCGCTTCGGCCTGGCGTCCGGCGCGATACAGCGCGAGCATGAGCTGCCTGCGAAACGTCTCGCGAAGCGGATGGTCGCGCACCAGCCCCTCCAGCTCCCCGACCACGTCACCGTGCCTGCCGAGCTCGAGGTCGACCTGGATCCTCTCTTCGAGCGCGACGAGCCTGAGCTCTTCGAGCCGCCGAATCTCGGCCTGCGCGAAGTCGTCGAAGGCGAACTCGGCAAGCGCAGGCCCACGCCAGAGGGCGAGCGCTCGCTCGAGCTGCTCTCGGCGCTCGGCCGCCGGCATCCGGCGTCCGTCGATGAGAGAGCGTTCGAACTTCCGCGCGTCGATCTGATCCTGGCCGACGTTCAACAGGTAGCCGGGCGCCCGGGTCTCGAGCACGTCGGCGCCGAGCGCGCGGCGGAGCCGTGCAACGGTGTTCTGCAGCGACGCCGTTGCCGTCTTCGGGGCCTCCTCTCCCCAAAGCAGGTCGACGAGCCTGTCCGTCGGCACGACGCGTCCCGCTTCGAGCACGAGGATCGCAAGCAATCCGCGCTGCTTCGGGCCGCCGAGCGCGACGTGTCCGGTCTCATCAGAGACCTCCAGCGGGCCGAGTATCCGGAACTCGAGCGTCACGGCGACCCTACGGCGGTGGACAGGTCGCTGTCCAGCGTCCGCGTGCACTCGACCGTATGGCGGTCAATGTCCGCTCAAGACACGGTTAGCGCGCCGTTGGCCAGCCGTTGCCGGCCGGTTGGAGCCCCCTCCGACCGTGCGCGGCATGACTACTTCGCGCTTCGTCTCATCCGCGGCCCTTGTCGCCACGCTGGTCACCACGTCGCCGGGCCACTCCGCCGCTGCAACCCCAACGGGTTCTGCGATCGCAGTTCCGATCCTCATGTACCACGTCATTGGAGATCCCAGGGCAGACGCTCCGCTCCCCGAGCTCTACGTCAGCGAAGCCGACTTCACCGGCCAGATGCGATGGCTCGCTCGCCACGGGTACCAGGCAGTCACCGAGCGCGCAGTGTGGGACCACTGGCACCGGGGACGAGCGCTGCCGGCGAAGCCGATCGTGATCTCCTTTGACGATGGCTACCGGAGTGTCTACACGGCCGCATTCCCGCAGATGCAGGCCCACCACTGGCCCGGCGTCATGAACCTGGCCGTGAAGAATCTGAGGGTCTCGGGCGGACTCAGTCAGTTCAAAGTTCGCAATCTCCTCGCGGCTGACTGGGAACTCGCATCGCACACGCTGACCCACCCCGACCTGACCGGCCTCGGCGACCGTGTGCTCCGCCATGAGATCTCGTACTCCAAGACAGTCCTTCAGGAAAGGTTCAACCTGCCGGTCGACTTCTTCTGTTATCCGGCCGGCAGATACAACGCGCGCGTGGTCGATGCCGTGCGTCGAGCCGGGTACCTCGGCGCCACAACGACCGTCGAAGGACTCGCACGCCCGGACAATCCATACGAACTCGAGCGCATCCGCGTCAGCAGGAGTGATGGTGTCACGGGCCTCGCCGAAGGTCTCACCGCGCGTGCCGAGCGGTGAACAGCTTGTTTGAGCGCACCGAGTCGCTAGGCGCGCAGATAGGCGAGCACCGCGAGCACGCGGCGGTGCTCGTCCTGCGCCGGGAGGAGCCCCAGCTTCCAGAAGATCGAGTTGACGTGCGTCTCGACCGTCTTCGGGCTGACGACGAGCTTCTCGCAGATGCCCCTGTTCGAGAGGCCCTGGGCCATGAGCTCGAGCACCTCGCGCTCCCGGGGGGTGAGCTCGTCGAGCGGCCCCTCGTCACGTCTGCGGCCGAGGAGCTGCGAGATGACCTCCGGGTCGATCGCCGTGCCACCGCGCCCGACGCGCCGGACGGCCTCGAGGAAGTCGTCGATCTCGAGGACGCGGTCCTTGAGCAGGTAGCCGAACCCCTCGGCGGACTCGCTGACGAGCGCCAGCGCGTGCGTCGCCTCGATCACCTGCGAGAGCAGCAGCACTGCGAGGTCGGGCTGCTCACCGCGTAACTCGACCGCGGCCCGTGCCCCCTCGTCCGTCTGCGTCGGCGGCATGCGGACGTCGATGATCGCGACGTCGGGCTTGAAGCGGCGTACGGCCTTCTTCAGCTCGTCCGCGTTCGCAGCCTGCGCCACAACCTCGAAGCCGCCGTCGGTGAGCACCCGAGCGAGCCCCTCGCGGAGGAGCACGGAGTCCTCGGCGATCACGGCACGCACGGGATCACCCCCCGGATGCGCGTGCCCGATCCCGCCGCGCTCTCGACCACGAGACTGCCCCCGCGTGCCTCGACACGATCGGTGAGACCCCGTAGGCCCGAGCCGACGCGCTCCTCGGCGCCGCCGCTCCCGTCGTCGGAGATCTCGATCACGAGGACCCCGTCGTCGCGCCGGGCGGCGATCGCCGCGTGCGTCGCGCCGGCGTGCTTCACCACGTTCGTGAGCGCCTCACAGGCGACGAAGTACGCCGTCGCCTCGACCTCGGGGGCGAAGCGCTCGTCGGTCGCTTCGACCGTCACGAGCAGGGGCGCTCGTGCCGCGAGCTGCTCGAGCGCGTGAGCGAGGCCGCCCTGCGTGAGGATGCCCGGGTGGATCCCCTGCGCGAGCTCGCGCAGCTCCTCGACCGCGACCTGGAGCTCGTCGGCAGTCGAAGACAGGAGCCGCTCGACCTCGGGATCGCCGCTCGCATCGAGCTGCCGTTGCGCCGCGCGTAGCTCGAGCGCGAGCGCGACGAGGCGCTGCTGGGCGCCGTCGTGGAGATCCCGCTCGATCCTCCTGCGCTCCTCATCCGCCGCCGTGACGATCCGCGCGCGCGACTCCTGCACCGTCTCGAGCTGCGCGCGTACCTCGGCATGCAGCCGTGCGTTCACGAGCGAGAGACGCGCCGCGGCCGCGACCGCTTCGACGAGCTTCGGCTCGTCTCGCAGCGTCGGATCGTGCAGGAGAACAGCAAGCGGCTGCCCGTCGTGCTCGATCGAGGTCACCGCTCGCGTCGGGCCGTCGACGGACGCCGCGAGCGTCTCACCATGCGCGTCGACGTACTCCTGCCGCTCGGGAAGCCACAGACCGAGCTCGAGCGTCGGATCCTCGAGCGCGAGGGCGAGCTCGTCGCGAAGGTCTCCGGGAGCCGTCTCCTCGAGATGGACGACCAGCTCGCCGACGTGCACCCGTGCGAGCCGCGCTCGCAGGAGTCCCCAGAGAAGCGCGAGCGGCAGCGCCGTGAGTGCAGCCACCTGCCACCAGAAGAGATCGATCGCATATGAGGGCGGGCGCGCCGAGAAGGAGAGAACACTGTCGAGCACGGCGCGGATCGCCGCCACGACCGCGGCCAGCAGGAGCGGCCACAGGATCCGCCGGGCGCGCGGCGTCGCGAGGACGAGCTTCCGCGCGATCAGGACAACGAAGGTGGTCGCGAGCAGCCCGTACCCCGTCATCGCGTACGCGTCCTGGAGGAAGTCGACCGCGCCGGCATCATGGATCACCGCGATGAGACTGTCGTGCGGGCGGGAGTCGAAGTACCGAAGCCGGTGCTCGCTGTCGTGGACGAACAGGATGGCGAGCGGAAACAGGACGGCCACGGCGTACGCGACGAACAGGAACGCGCGCTCGATGCGGTCCGTAACGCGGCCCGACGGGTACGCGAACGCGACGTGCGCGACCAGGGCGTAGCCCAGCTCGCCGACGAGGAAGAACGCCGTGAAGGCGAGGTCGTGGTGGCTGTACCGGAACTGTCTCGCCAGGAGCGCGAAGCACACGGCGACCATGAGTGGCCCGAGGCGGTTCCCGGGCCGTCGCCTCCAGGCGACGAGACCCGCGACGAGGAACGACCACGCCGCCACAACGGACGCGATGGATCGTGGCGTGGTCGTGAGCGGCAGGTTGTCCATCTGCACGCGATACGCGACCAGACCGAGCACGAGGCCTGCGAGGCCGAGCGCCATCTGGAGTGAGCGCGTGCGCGTCATGCGCCAATCGTCACACGCTCGGCGTCGCGAGTAAACGGGGCGCACCCCGGCCGCGAGATCAGGAAAACCCCGAGACGAGTCCAAAGCTCGCCCGGTTACCGCAGAGAGCTCTCCGGCGCAGCATCCGCTGCATGCACGAACCAACCCACCACGGAGGTGCTCCCATGATCGTCACGCCCACCATCGAGCTGGTCACCGAGTTGCAACGGCTGAATGCAAGACTCGGACGGGCAGTCCTCGCACTCGTTGCGTTCGGGCTTCTTGCCGGCGTCTGGCTCGCCTTCTTCACGTTCATCCCGTTCGACTTCCGCGTGCGATAGCGGGCGGTGTCGTCAACGAGGACGCGGCGTGATCACCAGCCTGACCGTTCTCGCCGCGGCCTTCACGAGCCGCAGCGAGCCCTGTCGCCGGACGCGGATCACGGGCATCGACACGCTGATCGCAGAACCTTGCGGCGGCTCGGACCGCGTGGTCGTGTTCGCGAACGCGGCGACGCCGCGCGGCATCGACGAGCCCGCCGTGGGACGCCTCCTCGGCGGCCTCGCGAGCGCGGGCTTCGTGGCGATCGCGCCCGAGCTCCCGCACGTCCGTCGCGGCGAAGTGACGGCCGCCACGGTCGACACCCTCGTCGCTGTCGCGGGAGCTGCCCAGGGCCCCGTCATCCTTCTCGGCGCCTCCACCGGCGCCGGGCTCGCGATCCTCGCTGCAGCCGACCCGCGTCTCGCCCCGCGCGTGTGCGCGGTGATGTCGATCGCGCCGTTCGCAAGCCTGCGAGAGCTCCTGCGGGTGGCCACGACCGGCCACTATCGGAACACGCGCTTCGACGCGGTACCGCTCGTGGCCACAGCGACGGCGCGCTCACTCCTCGCGTCGGCGCCGAGCGATCCAGCGGTCCCAGCGCTCCTCGCGAACCGCGACCCACAGCGGTTCGACGCGCTGTTCGCAGACCTCGCACCGGCGACGCGCGCGCTCGTCGAGGAACTGTCGCCAGTCGCGCGCATCGGCGATGTCCGCGCGCCCATCGAGATCCTCTCGTCTCCGCACGACCCATTCTTCCCGGCTGAGGAAGCACACATGCTGGCAACTGCCGGGCGAACCGTGCGACTCACCGAGACGCAGGCGCTCGAACACGTGCGACCGCGGCTGCGGCCGGGGCTCGTTCGGGTTGCAACGGCCCTCCACCGGACGCTGCGCCCTGCGTCGACCGACGACCGTCGCCCGCTGCTCGCGCCATCTCCCGCGGCATGAGCCACGACGCGCGCGACGCCCTCCGGCTGACTCCTGACGCAGCGTAGGGAAAATCCCTATGCAAAGAGACTCCAAGATCATGACTTCTCCAGCCGTAAATCAGACTTCTTCCGAGGTCGAGAATTCGTTGAGATAACAGCATCCGGTGCATGCAAATCATGCGCCGGAATTGCTCCGACATTAGCTGCTCGTTAGCCGCCTGTGGCTGGGCGGTTAGGGGTCGAGCCGAGCGTGACCGGCGTCACCACGACTTCCGAGAGGAGGGAACGATGCGCCAGGTCACACGCATGCACCGCACGCTCGTCGTGCTCGCGGTCGGTCTGCTCGCACTCGCGGCCCCGCTCGTCGCATATGCCGACGGCACCGGTCCCGGGGGCCAGTAGTCAAGAGAGCGGCGGGACGCTCGACGCCGGTCCGATCTCCACGAGGCCCGCCCCACGGCGGGCCTCGCACTATGCATGGACCATGTCGTTCAGGAAGGAGCGTGCTCGTGACACGCCCGCGAGATTGCCCTTCTCCTCGAAGAGCTCGCGGGACGACTCGAAGGCAGCGACGGCTTCGGAGGTTCGGTTCGCGAGGAGGAGCACCTGACCCACGTCGAGCGACACTGCCGCGCGTCGATTCAGGGCGTCGGTAGGAGCAGCGAGGCTCGAGGCCTCCGAGGCGACCCCGACCGCCTTCTCCAGCTCCCCGTTCTGCGCCAGGAGCTTTGCGCGCACCGGCATCCAGAGCGTCAGCGCGTCGAGATCGTCGGCCGCCGTGTGTGCCTCGGCGATCCCGACCCACTCTGCGGCCTCGAGAAGCCGGCCCTGCCTGTACAGCGCTTCCGCCAGATCTCCTCCTCTGCTTGCCAGATGGCTGTACGCCTGCGCACGGGTCATGACCTCACACACCCAGCGAAACGTCTCCTCCGCGCGGACGAGATCTCCGGCGAGAAGCTCGATGTCGCCCGCGATGACCCCGCTGAACGTCGCGACCGCTGTCGTGTGCCCCAGCTCCTCGTACGTCGCCCGAGCGTCGGACACGAGGCGCCGGGCCGTCTCGAAGTCGCCCTGTTGCGCCAGAAGGCCTCCGAGGAACACCTCGATGTTCGCCCGCCCGTAACGATTCGACTGTTCCGTCTCCAGAAGCTCGGTGCAGCGCTCGATCGCATCGGTGACGGAGGTCGGGCCGTAGTACAGGGCGCTCGCCAGCTCGCCCGCCGGCGTCGACGTCGGCCACGCCGCCCGCCTGTAGTGAACGAGCGCGCGCTCTGCGGCCTCGGCGCGAGGGCCGTGCCGGCAGTACCTCTGTCCTTGGATCCATCCCGCCAGCAGGAGGGTACGACCGAGCCCGCGATCGTCTCCCGCGGCTTCGAGAGCAGGTATCGCCTGTGCCGTCGCCGCGAGCAGCGACTCGGCAGTCGCGCCGGGCGTGCGGGGAAGCTGCGCGTACTCGAGCTCGACTCGGGCCCGGAGCTCACTGTGTCGATCTCGAGACGTGACCGCCGCGCCGATCACGCGCTCGTAGAGCTCGACTGCGCTATCCGGCTCCCCCCTTCCGTTGAGGGCCATCGCGAGCTCGGTCGCCAACGCGCGTCGGTGCTCCCCCTCCCTGAGCATCGCGATCGCCCTCCGAAGGAGGGCGATCTCTGCCGGCGCGTCACCGCGCTTGGACGCCCGGATGCCGGCTTCGCCGATCCGGCGTCCCCCGTCCTCTGCGAGGCGCTCCGTCCGCCGATCGGACTCCCCGAGCTCCGTCCGCAACCCGTACGCCTGTTCGAGGTGGTAGCCCACGAACTCGTCGAGCTCGGGTAGGTCGGGCGACTCCGAGTCGAGCCTGTCCGCGTAACGCTCGTGCAGCTCCGCACGGAGCCGCTTGGGCGCCGATCGGTACACCGCCTCCTGAAGGAGCACATGCCGGAAGCCGAACGCGCCAGCACGGCGCGGGCGCACGAACCCCCGGTCGGAGAGCACCTGCAGGTGAGACTCTGCGGTCGGAGCCGCGGCTGCGTCCAGTAGAGCCAAGACGTCGCCGGCCGTGAACTCCTTACCGATCACGGCAGCTCGCTCCAGAACGGCTCGCTCGCCCGGGCCGAGTCGGTCGAGACGCGCCGCGAGGAGCGCCTGCACGGTCTCCGGTAGCGCGCGCTCGGCGAGCCCTCCTTCGAGCTCCAGTGCGAGGAGCTGCTCGAGGAAGAACGGGTTGCCGTCCGCGGCTGCGACGATGCGAGCACGTTCGTCCGGCCCGAGCACAGCGCCGCCGAGCCCCTCCAGGAGCGCGTCCATCTCCGCCTCGGAGAGCGGATCGAGGACGATCCGCGCAGCGTTGGGCCTCCCGTCGAGGAAGTCTGCGTGCTCCTCGAAGAGCTCCTCGCGCGCAACGCAGACGACGAGGATCGGTCCGCGACCCTTGTCGGCCAGGTGCTCGACCAGCTCGAGGAACGTGGGCTCCGCCCAGTGGAGGTCGTCGAGGACGAGGACGAGCGGCTGCTCCCGCGCGAGCGCCTCGCAGAGCTGGCGAAAGCGGAGCGCGATCTCGGCCGCGGGAAGCGGCGGCTCCGCATCCAGAGCGGCCAGTGCAGCGTCGCGCTGCCGACCGGCGGGCGCCTGGTCGACGACCTCGCGCAGGGGCCAGTACGTGATGCCGTCGCCGTAGGACAGACAGCGTCCCCGGAGCACCCGGACGTTCTTCGTCCGCCGCGCGAGCTCGGAGATCAGTCGCGACTTGCCGACCCCTGCCTGGCCGATGACGACGGCGACCTGCGCCGCCGACCCGTCGACGGCGCGCTTCAGGGCACGCCGGATCGCAGCGAGCTCGCGCTTGCGCCCCACGAGTGCCGCCTGGCGAGCCTCGAAGGCCGGTGAGGCCGGCGCCAGCCGGACGAGTCGGAACATCTCGAGTGGCGTCTTTCGACCGGAGACCTCGAGCGTGCCGAGAGCTTCGAACGTCGCGGCCTGGCCGATCAGGCGCGCGACGACCTCCCCCACGACGATCTCACCCGGCTCCGCCGCATGCTGGAGCCGGGCGGCCACACCGATGGCGTCGCCGGCGACGAACCGCTGTCGCGAGTCGGTCGCGGCGGCGACGACCTCCCCGGCAGCGAGACCGATCCTGACCTCGAGCCCGATGCCCAGGTCGCGCGTCAGCTGCTCGCTCAGCGCCGCGACGCCGAGACGCGCATCGATTGCCGCGCGCGCGGCCCGGAGCGCATCGTCCTCGTGGGTTACGGGAACGCCGAACACCGCCATCACCGCATCGCCGGCGTACTTCTCCACGGCGCCACCGTGACGCTGGATCGCCGTGGAGACCGTCTCGAAGTAGCGTCGCTGAACGGTCCCGAGCGCCTCGGCGTCGAGCTGCTCGGCCACCGCCATGGAGTCGACGACATCCACGAAGACGATCGTCGCGAGGCGCCGAAACTGCATCGGCGGCGAGGTCGGCAGCGTCTCGTCGAGCAGGAGCGAGTCGTCCTGGCGCAGGACGGCGGCCTCGAGCTCGCGCAACTCCGGCCCCGGCTCGATCCCCAGCTGGTCGACCAGGGTGTCTCGGGCGTCGCGGTAGACGGCAAGCGCGTCGGCCTGACGGCCGGAGCGGTAGAGCGCGAGCATCAGCTGCGCCCGCGGGCGCTCGCGTAGCGGCTCCGCGCGTACGAGCGCCTCCAGCTCGGAGACGAGCTCCGCGTGACGACCCAGCTCGAGGTCGGCCTCGATGCGCTCCTCGACGACGACCGTGCGGAGCTCCTCGAGTCGAGCGATATGCGTCTGCGCGAACGGCTCGTAGACGAAGTCCGCGAGTGCCGGGCCGCGCCAGAGCGTCAGCGCTTCACGAAGGGCCACCTCCGCCGACGCGGCGTCCGACCCGGACAGTGCGACGCGCCCCTCCTGCGCCAGTCGCGAGAAGCGGTGGGCGTCGACGCGCTCCTGCGCGATCTCGAGGACGTAGCCGGGCGCCCGGGTCGCGATGGCAGGCCCGAGAGCCTTGCGTAGCTGAGATACGTAGACCTGAACGGCGTGCGCCGCCGTCTCCGGAGGATCGCCGGGCCACAGCGCCTCGACGATCCTGTCCACCGAAACGACCCGGCCCGGCTCGAGCGCGAGCAGCGCGAGGAGCGCGCGCGGCTTCTGACCGCCCAGCGCGACGCGCTCGCCGCCCCTCTCGACCTCGATCGGGCCGAGGAGGCGTACCTCGAGCTCTTGGGTGCCTGCCCCGCCCGGTCCGTCCATGGAGTCCCTCGGAGTTCGTGTCCGGTCGCACTTTCTCACGGCGGTCCGTCGATTTCCATCCCCGCCTTGAGCCGGCCTTGAGCGCCGATGTCGATGCTTGCGGCATGGAAATCCCACCAGGAGGTCGTCATGGCTGCTCTCGTCGTCGTCAGCGTCTCGCCGGGGCACGGCCCGTCGACCGATGAGGGCAGGATCCAGATCTTCCCGGGGGGATCGACGCCGAGCATGTATCCGGCGAACACGCGATTCTGGGTCGGCTACGGGTTCGCCGCCGACCACGAGAGCGGCGACGGGCTCGACGACGAGACGACCCGGTTCGAGCTCGACGTCGACGGCACTCGCGCCTCGATGCTGACCGAGCGCCAAGGCGGGGCTGATCATCCGGCGCGCACGACCCACATCGCCGACTTCCCCAACGGGCTGCCGGCGGGGTGGCACGACCTCGCCGGGCGCTGGTACGACGACGGCCGACTGATCCTCTCGAGCCGCGCGACGATCCAGTTCGTCGAGCGCTGAGCCTGGGTCGATTTGCTTGAGTCGTTCTTGAGCGACCACGCACACGGTGACTCCACCAACGACCAAGGAGTGCACCGATGCAGGTCTCGAGAGGAACCGTCTCCGGAGCAGCAATCGCCGGCCTTGCGGTCTCGGCGGCGCTCGTGCTCGCATCCGCCCCCGCCGCGTCGAGCCGCCAGGAAGGACGGTTGCTCGTCACGAGCGCGCAGGCAAGGCGCCACGTCGGGACCGTGGAGCGCCCGCGTATGGCGCTACCGCAGCGAGGGGCGCCGTCGATCGCGGCCCTTACGACGACGGGCGTGATGCTCGGCGTCCACCCCACGTCGCTCGCATCCGACCCGAGCGGTCGAGTGCGCGTCGTCATCGAATCCGCGGACCCGGCGCAAGCCCGCGCGAGCGTGCGCGCCGTCGGGGGCCGCGTCGAGCGCAGCGCTGCGGGGCTCGTTCAGGCGCTCGTCACGCCGCGTAACGCAACAGCACTGGAAGGCAGGGCGGGGGTCGACCGCGTTCGGGCGCCGTACGAGCAGATCCAGACGGCCGTCAGCGGAGAGGAGCTCGGCGTCGCACTCGCAACCGCGTGGCACGACAAGGGGTTCACGGGCAAGGGCGTGAAGATCGCCGTGATCGACGGAGGGTTCAAGGGCCTGGCCGACCGCCAGGCGTCGGGCGAGCTGCCGACGAACGTCGTCACGCAGGACTTCTGCGGCGGCCACCTCCTCGACGAGGAGGATCACGGGACCGCGGTTGCGGAGATCGTCCACGAGATGGCGCCGGATGCGCAGCTCTACCTCGTCTGCGTCGGGACC
>DASUFC010000107.1:0-26645 GCA_036274755.1 Gaiellaceae bacterium | reverse complement strand
GCGAGCGAGATGTCGTGCTCGCTCGAGCGTCCGCCGGCGAGCACGGCGACGCGTATGCGCGCGCTCATGGGGTCGTCGTCGTTGTCGTCGTCGTGACCGGAGCGACGTACCGGCCGACGAAGAGCGTCACGATCGCGTTGGGCTTCTCCTGCGAGCCTCCGACCGGATCCTGGGAGATGACGATGCCGTCCATGGTCTGGTCTTCGGTGTCCTCGAACACGATCTTCGACCTGAAACCGGCATTCTCGAGCGTCGTCTGCGCGATCGCGTAGTCCTGCGTCGTGACGTCAGGCACTGCCGACGTCGTCGGACCCTTCGAGACCGTGACCGTCACGGTCGACCCCTTCGAGCCCTCGGACCCGCCGCTCGGCGTCTGGCCGGTGACGATGCCCGCTGCCTGGTCGGAGTCCTCGTCGATCCGGGACACGTTGAACCCGCCGCGGTGGAGCTCGGATGCCGCCTGGTCGTATGGCAGGCCGACGACGTTCGGGATCGTGACGGGCTTCGGCCCCTTGGAGACGTTGATGCGAACCTGCGTCCCCTCGACCACGACGGTGCCGGCACCCGGCGACTGCGCCGTGACCGTGCCCTGGTCCTTGTCGGAGTTGACCTCGAAGACCTGCGCATTCAGGCCCGCGCGCGTCAGCTCGGCCACGGCGTCCTCCACCGTCTGCCCCACGACGCTCGGGATCGTCACCTCCGGTTTCCCGGACGAGACGTCGATGCGGACGACGGTCTCCTTGTCCACCTTCGTGCCCTCCGTCGGCGTCTGCGCGAAGACCGTCCCCTCCGCGACGTCGGAGTTCGAGACGCGATGCACCTGCGGGACGAGGCCGGCGTTCTGGATCAGGTTCTCGGCGTTCGCCTGCGGGATGCCGACCACGTACGGCACGGCGACGGTCTCGGATCCCTGGAGCGAGTCGCGGATCGGCCCCCAGAGGAAGAGCCCGGCGACGAGCAGCGCGAGCAGCAGCCCGAGCCCGACGAGCCACGGCCAGAGCGGGCGGCCCCGCTTGGGCGGCTCGTACTGGCCCGGCGGTCGCCTCGTGACCTGCGTCGCCGCGGTTGCGTCGATCGCGCGCTCGCCCGAGAGCACCATGGTTGCCGCCTCCGCCGTTTCCGCAGCGACCCGCCCACCACGCGCGACGGTCTCGAGGTCGGCGTCCATGGCCGCGGCGGACTGGTAGCGGTCGGCAGGCTCCTTCGCGAGCGCGCGGAGGACGACGAGGTCGACGTCTCCGGGTACGTCCGGTCGCAGGTCGGACGGCGCGGGCGGCGTCTCGGCGAGGTGCTTCATCGCGATCTCGACGGGGCTGTCGCCAGTGAACGGCACCTGGCCGGTGAGGAGCTCGAAGAGGACGATGCCCGTCGAGTAGAGGTCGGACGTCTGGTCGACCGGTGCGCCGCGGGCCTGCTCGGGGGAGAGGTACTGCGCCGTGCCGATGATCGCGCCCTCTTCCGTCATCTGGCTCGCCCCTGCACGGGCGATGCCGAAGTCCGTGACCTTGACGACGCCCTCGGAGTCGACGATGACGTTGTGCGGCTTGATGTCGCGATGGATGACGCCGTTGCGATGCGCGTAGCGGAGCGCAGCGAGGATCTGGCGCGTGTACGCGATCGCGACCGGGACCGGGCACAGGCCACGCGAGCGGATCAGCTCCTTGAGAGTCCGTCCCTCGACGTACTCCATGACGATGTAGTAGGAGCCGTCGTACTCGCCGCGATCGAAGATCGAGACGATGTTCGGGTGCGAGAGGCCGGCGGCGTGCGTCGCCTCGCGCCGGAAGCGCTCGACGAACTGCTCGTCGTTCGCGTAGCGCGCGTGGAGCATCTTGATCGCGACGCGTCGGCCGAGCTCCTGATCCTCCGCGAGGTAGACGTCGGCCATGCCACCGCCGCCGAGCTTGCGGGCGATGCGGTAGCGCCCCGCGAAGAGGGTGCCGGAGAGGGTGTCCTGGGTCGTCATGACGTCTGCGAAAACTGCCTAGAGGTTAGGGATTCTCCGTCCCCTGCAGGATTGCCTGCATGACTGCTCGTGCGATTGGTGCCGCCGTGGTGCCGCCGACGCCGCTCTGATTCTGGAGCACGACCGCGACGGCGACCTTCGGCGGCGCCTCCTCCTTGCCGGCGAAGGCGATGAACCAGGTCGTGTTCGAGCCCTCGATCCCCGTCTCCGCCGTTCCGGTCTTGCCGCCGACGGTGTACCCGGGGATCTGGGCCGCGGTGCCGGTTCCCTCGCGCACGACGAGGCGCATCATCGACGCGACCTGGTGCGCCGTCCGTTCGCTCACAGCCTGGCGGATCAGGTGCGGCTGGGACTTCTCGACGACCCTGCCCCCGGGCGCGACGATCTTGTCGATGACCTGCGGCTCCATGAGCTTGCCGCCGACGCCGAGCGCTCCCGCGACCATCGCCATCTGCAGCGGCGTCACGAGCATCCGCTCCTGCCCGAACGCCATGCGTCCGGCGTCGACGTTCGCGTCGACCTTGGGATAGAAGAGCTTGCCGTTGCGATACAGCCCGCTCGGCTGCCGCTCGTCGGCCGGGGTCTCGAGCGGGGGTCGCTCGTAGAAGCCGAAGCGCTTCGCCGTGTCGAGGATCGCGCGGGCTCCGAGCTTCAGGCCGATGTTGCAGAACACCGAGTTGACGGAGTGGACGAGGCCGGTCACGAGGTTGATCGTCCCGAAGACCTCCGGACCGTCCTGGTCCGCGAAGTTGTGCACCTGCTTGCCGTACACCGTGCAGTACCCGGGGTCGTAGAACTTCGAGCTGGGGCCGAACTTGCGCGACTCGAGCGCGGCCGACGCCGTGATGACCTTGAAGGTCGAGCCCGGGATGAAGAGCCCGGCGCTCGCGCGGTTGAGCAGCGGTGCGGCTGGCGTGCAGTTCGCGGTGACGGCGTCGATGCGGTCGTAGTGGTCCTCGACGTCGTTCGGGTCGAAGCCCGGCGTCGAGGCCATGACGAGGACCTTCCCGGTCCGTGGATCGAGGGCGACGACCGCGCCGCAGTTCCGGCCGAGCTGCTCGTTCGCGATGCGCTGCGCGTCGAGGTCGAGTGTCGTGACGACGTTGTTCCCCTGCACCGGGCGCCCGTGGAGCTCGTCGAGAGCTCGGTCGACGAGCGTCGAGAGGCTGCCGTTCGAGGCGGTGAGGTAGTCGTTCAGCGAGCGCTCGAGGCCCGTGCGCGATCGGCCGACCGTCGAGTAGCCGACGACGTGCGCGGCGAGCGGCCCGTATGGATACCGACGGAAGAAGAGCGTCTTGCCGGCGACGTCGCGCTCACGGTTCCGCGCGAGGCGCTTGCGCGGCGCGAAGGAGAAGATGAGTCCCCGATCGATTGCGAACTCGTGGACGCGGCGGATGGCGTTGTCCTGGCGAGCCGCGAGCCCTGGAGCCGCCCACGTCTGCCAGTACGTGGTCATCACGACGAGCGCGGCGACGAGCACGAGCGCGACGTAGGTGATGCGGACGATCTGCTTGTTCATGCGAGCCCGTTCATCTGGGCTCGTTCGCCCGGTTCGAGACGAGCAGCAGGAGGGCGAGCAGGACGAAGTTCGCGACGATGCTCGTCCCGCCGTAGGAGACGAACGGGAGCGTGATGCCCGTGAGCGGGACGACCCGGAGGACGCCGCCGACGATGATGAACGTCTGCAGCGCGAAGCCGAAGGTGAGGCCGGCGGCGAGAAGCTTCGAGAAGCCGTCCTGCGCCTGGAGCGCGACCCGCATGCCCCGGACGACGAAGACCATGAAGACGAGCAGGAGCGCGGCCGCGCCCACGAGCCCGAGCTCCTGCGCGATCGCGGAGAAGATGAAGTCCGTCCGGAGATACGGGATGAGCTGCGCTCCGTCGACCGAGGTGAACGTCCCCTCACCGATCCCTGTCCCGCCGAAGCCGCCGTTCGCGATCGAGTACAGGCTCTTGACGAGCTGGTACGACGCGCAGTCCTGGCGGTACTCGAGCTTTCCGTTGATGGCGCAGAAGACGCGCTCGTCCGTCCACGGGTGGAGCCAGATGACGACGCGGTCCTGGACGTGGGCGATCGCGTTGTAGAGCACGGTCGCGCCGCCGGCGAACAGCGCGAGCCCGACCGCGACGAAGAGCGCACGGCCTGTGGCGACGTAGAGCATCGCGAGGAAGATCCCGAAGTTCAGAAGCGCGCTGCCGAGGTCGTTCGTCTGGACGATGACGAGCATCGCTGCGCCCCAGATCGCGACCAGCGGACCGAAGTCCTTGAGCCGGCCCTGCGCGATCACCTCCCGCTTCTCGCGCAGGTACCCCGCGAGGAACAGAATCAGGCAGATCTTCGCGAGCTCGCCCGGCTGGAACTGGAGCGGCCCGACGTCCACCCACAGCTTCACGCCGTTCACGCGCTCGCCGAGGCCGGGAACGGACGGAAGGAGGAGCAGCGCGACGGCGGCGACTCCGAAGAGGTAGCGGTACGACTCGAGGACGCGGTAGTCGTGCCGCAGTGCGATCAACGTCGCGCACAGCGCGCCGACGCCGATGGCGACCCAGAGGGCCTGCCGCCCGCCGTCCTGCGCGTCGAGGCGGTAGATCGTGACGATCCCGAACGCCGTCAGGACCGCTGTCAACGGAAGGAGAGCGCCGTCGGCGTACGGGACGGTCCTGCGCACGACGACGTGCGCGACGAGGTAGAGCGCGAAGAAGAGCGCGGCCCACGTCACCGCGCCGGCGGAGACCTGCGCGTCGCGGGCGATCGTGACGCTGGAGAGCGCGATCCCCGCGAGCAGCGCCGCGACGATGAGTCCGGCGAGCTCGCGGCTGCGCGCGCTCACTTGCTGATGCCCCAGTACAGGACGAGCACGCCGACGATCACGACGAGCGCGATCAGGGCAAGTGCGGCGACACGCCCCCCAGGCCCCGCACCGTGCGTGTGGACGTCCGCGGTCGCGCCGTCGCGCGTGACCTCGACGGGCGCTGCGTCGGGCGCTTCGTCCTCCTCGACGAGCTCGGAATCCGGCTCCGGGTCGGGCTCGCCCTCGACGAGCTCGAAGAGGACGACCGTGATGTTGTCCTCGCCGCCCTTCGCGTTCGCGGCGGCGACGAGGGCCTGGCCGGCCGCGACCGGGTCCCGGTCCGCGGCGAGGATGGTCGACGCGATCTCGTCCGGCCTGAGCATGTCGGTGAGGCCGTCCGAGCACAGGAGGTAGAGATCTCCGACCTCCGCAGGGACGGCGAAGACGTCGGCTTCGATCGCGCTCTCGGTCCCGACCGCTCTCGTGATCGCGGAGCGTTGCGGATGGCGTTCCGCCTCCTCGGGCGTCAGGACACCGCTGCGCACGAGCTCGGCGACGAGGGAGTGGTCGGTCGTGATCTGCTCGAGCTCCTCGCCACGCAGTCGGTACGCACGCGAGTCGCCGACCTGGCCGAAGACGACGCGCTCGCCCTGGGCGTCCACGAACGCGGCCGTCACCGTCGTTCCCATGCCGGACGTTCCGGGATCCGCGACCGAGCGCTGCCAGACGCGGCGGTTGGCTTCGTCGATGGCCGCCTCGAGGCCGGCCTCGTCGACGACCGAACGGCGTTTCTCTCTGAGGGCGGCCGCGGCGATGCCAGCGGCGACCTCGCCCGCTCTCGCGCCTCCCATGCCGTCCGCGATGGCGAGGAGCGGTGGCTCGTACACGTACGCGTCCTCGTTCCGCATCCGCCGCCGACCCGTGTCGGTGACCGCGGTCGAGCGTCCGATCCTCACGCCTGCACCTGCAACTCGGTCGCGCCGATGCGGATCACGTCACCGGCTTTCGCGATCCGCCCCTTCTTCAGCTTCGACCCGTTCACATAGGTGCCGTTCGTGGAGCCCAGGTCGTCGACCCAGGCGCCCTCGGGGCGGGGCTCGATCCGGGCGTGACGGCCGGATGCGAACTCGTCGTGCCCGAGCTGGATCCCGCTCTGCGCATCCCGTCCGACGATGAGCGGAGCGGAGACCTCGATCGTCGCTCCCGGTGCGAGCTCAGGGCTCGAGACGACCAGGAGGCGCGTCGGGGCGTAGCCGTGCTCCGCGCGCAGCGCCGCGGCCTCCGCGGCACCGAGGACGATGCTCTCCTGCGGTGCCTGGTCCATGCCCTTCGTCGCCGAGCGGATCACGAGCAGGATGAATCCGTACAGGAGCACGAGGAACGCGATCTTCAGGATCAGGAGAGTCTCGTCGGTCTCGAGCGCGAGGATCACGACGGGAGTGCGCGCCCGAACACGATCTCGGTCGACCCGATCACGATGCGGTCGCCGTCGCGGACGCGGGAGCGATCGGTGCGTTTGCCGTTCAGCTCGAGCCCGTTCGTGGAACCCAGGTCGACGATCCAGTAGCCGGCGCCTTCCTGACGGAGCTCGGCGTGCCGGCGCGAGACGTTCACGTCCGCGATCCGGATGTCGGCATCGCGCGAGCGTCCCAGGACGACGCTCGGTGCCGTCACCTCGTGTTTACGCCCCGCGACGGTGAGTGTGACGACCTCCCGGACGGGCTCGGGGGGCGGTGCGTCTGGCACCTCGGGCGCGTCCGGCGCCGTCGGCGGGCGGTAGATCATCGTCTGCGCCGGCTGCGCCACCGGCAGCTCCGGAGGCGGCGCTGCCGTCTCCTCGCCCTCACCGGCGACGAGGCGCGTCGCGATGCCGAACTCGCCGATCGCGAGGTCGTCGTCCGTCGTGACCTTCACGCGCGGAGCGTCGAGAAGGGCGTAGCGCTCGCGCCGCGCGTGCTCGGCGAGGTACTCCTCGAGCTCGCCCACGAGCGCCTCCTCGTATCCGTCGAACTGGGTGCGGTCGGCAGGGGAGAGGTAGACGGTGTACTCGTTGGGGACGTACACGCGCGAGACCGAGACGTTGCGGTGCTCGTCCATCTCCTTGACGAGCTTGCGAGCGAGCTCGATCGGCTGTACGTGGGTTCGGAACGCGCGGCCGAACACGCCCTCGAACAGGCCCTCGATCTTCGATTCGATGCTGCGCAGCACGGCCATGAGCAGAGGTTTTCCGCGTCGAGTGTAGAGGTCGCCCCGGTGAGGGCAGGGTTACGAGGCGCGCCGCAGCAGCTGGTCCGAGAACCCTGCGACACCCCAGATCAGCAGGGCCAGCAGCGTGCTCGGGACGCTCGCGCCCGCAAACACGGATGCAGCGACGAGGACGAATCCGACTGCACCGACGCCGAACTGCGAGAAGCGCCGGGCCCACGGAAGGAGCGCCGAGGCGGCAGCGACGAGCAGTGCGGCGACGCTGGTGACGGGGTGCGCGGCGAGCCACACCCAGACGTCGGATGCTGCGCCCGCGACCGGGGTCAGCGGCTCGACGCCGAGGCTCTTCACGGCGGCGTCCGTGAAGGGAAGCTCGCGGCCCGCGAGCGCAGCCAGCAACACCGTGGAGAGCACGGCGAGTGCGCCGTGTGCCGCTCGACGCCAGGTTCCGTGCGCGCGCTGGAGCACGAGCGGGACGATCGGGAGCAGACCGACGGTCGCGAGCAGCGGGCCCGCGACGAACAGCAGCCCATGCCGCGCGTCTCGCCACGAGAGGACGAGCCAACCGATCGCGAAGAAGGCGTAGAGCAGAGCTGCGCCCTCCGCAACGTTGCCGATCGGGAACACGGGCGCCGCGAGCGCCACTGCGAGCCCGAGCCGCGGATCGATCCAGCTCGCGATGGCGGCCCCCGCGACGAGTGCCGCGACGAGAACGGGAGGCCAGAAGGGGAGAAGCGTCGCTCCGAGCAGGGTTGCCACGATCGCGAGGGCGACCGGCAAGGCACGGCGGGCATGGCGCTGAGCCGGGGCGAGCGCCTCCTCCTCGGGCTTCGAGCGCTCGCGCCGGGCGGGCCGCGCGTCGGGCCGGCGCAGGGCGTTTCGCAGCTCCGCCGCGAGGTCTGCGGCGTTGGGCCGGGCCGCGGGATCGAGCGCGAGCGCCGCGTCCACGGCGTTGACGAGCCTGCGCGGCAGCCCGCCTCGCTCGGATGCGAGCGGCGGAGCGCCTGCCTGGATGGCGCGCGCGACCTCCTGGATCGGCATGCCCCAGAAGGGATGCCGCTCTGTCAGGGTCTCCCACAGGAGGACGCCGACCGACCAGACGTCGCTCTGGGGGGAGGCGTCCGAGCCCGCGAGCCGCTCGGGGGCGATGTACGCGAGCGTGCCCGGCACGTCTCCGACGGCCGTCAGCGTGTCCGCGCCGTCGAACTGGGCCAGGCCGAAGTCGAGCAGCCTGATGGAGAGCTCGTCGACGTCCTCGACGAGGATGTTCGCCGGCTTGACGTCCCGGTGGACGATGCCTGCACGGTGTGCGTGCGCGAGCGCGTCGAGCACCTGCGCTGCGACCTCGACGCCCTCGCGGTCCGAGATGGCTCCGGCGCGGATCGCCTCGCGCAGCGTTCGTCCCGCGACGTACTCGTACGCGATGTAGACGTGGCTCGAGTCGTGGCCCACGTCGTAGGCGCGAACACAGCGATCGTGGCGCAGGCGCCGTGCCGCGAGCGCCTCGCGCTCCGCCCGCGCTGCGGCCTTTCCCTCGCGCGCGATGATCTTCAGAGCGACGTCGAGCCCGGTGCGCTGGTCGAGCGCGAGCCAGACCGAGCCGGAGCCACCCGAGCCGAGCGGGCGCATCGGTCGGTAGCGACCGAGAACGAGCTCCTGGGTGGAGGGGACTGCCGCGACGGACGACACCGCCAGAAGTCTTTGCCACCGCCCGGTCGTTTCCTTGCCCAGACGGGAGAGGCAATATCTCCCGCAGACAGGAAATCTGAGATTTCCGGTCGCGACAGTCAAAGACGCTCGACTCGGACCTTGGGGGTACGCGCTCGACCGAGGACGTCCGTGCTGGTCGCTCCTATGCCTCATCTAGAGTCCCCCAGGCGGCCGCATGAGTACGCGCGACGACGACATTCTCGATTTCGACTTCTTCGACGAGGGGGAACAGGCATCGTCGTGGGAGGAGCCGGAGGGGCTCGAGCCCCAGGCGCCCGCGACGGGGCGTGGCCGGCGCGGTCGTGGCTCCGGCTTCCGGCCGCCGCGCAACCTCACGCCGCTCCTCCGCCTGATCGGCCTGATCGCGCTGGGGATCCTCGTGATCGTGCTCCTCGTCGTCTGGGTCGAGGGCTGCACGGAGGAGGCGAAGCTCGATCGCAACCGCACGTATCTCGCCGACATCGGCGCCATCGGGAACGCGTCGGCGCGGCTCGGCCAGCAACTCGGCACGCTCCTGACCACGCCCGGACTGAACGCCGAGGATCTCGATGCGAAGCTCGGTGGGTACGTCCAGACGGCCGAGAACCAGATGCAGCAGGCGCAGGATCTGAACGCGCCGGGCCAGATGGAGGTCGCGAACACCGGTGCGGTCGAGTCCCTGCGATACCGCGTGAACGGGCTCCGGGGCCTGCAGCAGGCATTCAAGGAGGCTGCCGACGAGACGGATGCGAGCGTCGCCGGCGGCATGCTGCTGGAGCAGACGAGGCGCCTCCTCGCGAGCGACATCATCTGGTCCGACTCGTTCCAGGAGCCTGCGGAGGCGGTGCTCTCCGACGAGGGCATCCAGGGCCTGGACGTCCCGTCGTCCGAGTTCGTGACCACGGACGACCTCGTCAGCCAGAGCTCGCTCGCGGCGATCTGGCAGCGGATCAAGGGCGCCGCGACCGGAGGCACGACGAGTGGCCTGCACGGGAGCGGGATCGCGTACGTCAAGGCGCTGCCGAGCGGTCAGCTCCTCTCGTCGGGGACGGAGACCACGATCAAGGTGACCGATCAGCTCGCGTTCGAGGTGGGTGTGGAGGACACCGGTGAGAGCCAGGAGGTCAGGATCAAGGTCACGCTCACGATCCCGAAGCAGCCGAGCCCGATCGTGAAGACGGCGACGATCCCGATCATCGATGCGGGCGAGACGAAGTCCGTCACGTTCAAGGTCGGCGCGCTCGTGCCGTTCGGTGAGCAGACCACGGTGAAGGTCGACGTCGACCCGGTGCCCGGCGAGACGAACACCACGAACAACACGAGCGAGTTCCCCGTCATCTTCACGCTGTGAGCGCCTCGCTCGCGGTCGCAATCGCGGCCTGCGTCGCCGCAGGTCTCGCGTTCGTCGGGCTCGCAGTGCTGTGGCGGCGGATGGCCCGGATTCGCTCGGCGCAGTCGGTGCTGCTGGGGAAGGGCACCGCCGATCTCCTCGAGTTCACCGTCTCCCTGCAGGCGCGCATCGACGATGTCCACCGGGCGGTGGACGAGGTCGCGGCGGGGCTCTCGCGCGTCGACCGGCGTGTCGACGGGTCGGTCACGAACACGGCCGTCGTTCGCTACGACGCGTACGAAGGCACCGGCGGCCAGCAGTCGGCGTCCGTCGCGCTGCTCGATGCGACCCGGACCGGAACGGTGTTGACCGCTATCCAGGGCCGCGACTACGCGAGGATCTACGTCAAGGACCTGGATCGGGGCCGATCCTCCGTCGCGCTGTCCCCGGAGGAGCAGGAAGCCGTCGATCGCGCGATGGCGCGGTAGGCGCGCGGGGCTGCCTCGCCCGCTACGCGGCGGCGAGCCCGGGCAGGTACTGCCGCCACGTGTCGGGAACGTGGTCGGTCGCGAGGCGGATGAAGAGGACTGGGGTCGGCGCGCGCGGCGGCCTCGGCAGCGACATGCTCGTCTCCTCGAGGAGGCGGTCGCCCTTGCGGTGGTTGCACGGAGCGCACGAGGTGACGACGTTCTCCCAGACCGAGGTCCCCCCACGCGATCGCGGCACGACGTGGTCGAGCGTCAGCCGGCTGCCCTCCGATCCGCAGTAGACGCACTTCCAGCCGTCACGGGCGAAGAGGACGCGTCGCGAGATGCGCTTGGTCACGCCGCGAGGCACGCGGACGTAGGTCACGAGCCGGATCACATGCGGGCGGGTGAAGGTCGACGAGGACGAGCGGATGGGCTGACCGTGGCTCTCGAGCACCTCGGCCTTGCCCTTCCACACGAGAACGTGCGCACGGCGCAGCGAACACACGTTCAAGGGCTCGTAGCTCGCGTTGAGAACGAGGACGCGCTGCACCGCCGGCGCAATGTAGCACCGTGCAGGGAGGCGCTCGCAGCGCGAATCTACTGCATATTCTGCTACGGTCTCGCATACTATGAATCGGCGGGAGAGACAGGGCATGATCCTCGAGCTCGTTCGCGAGCGCGCGCTCTCGACGCAGGCAGAGGTGGCGTCCGCGCTCCGCGAGAGCGGGTACGACGTCGTCCAGACGACGGTCTCGCGCGACATCGCCGACCTCGGTCTGGTGAAGGTGCGTGCGCCGAGCGGCAGGCTCGTCTATGCGCCGCCGGGCGGCACCGACGGCGACCGGCTTCGCGCGCTGGGATCCGCCATGCGCCGCTACGCCGTCGGCGTCGAGGCTGCAGGGCCGCTCGTGGTCGTCACGACGCCCTCCGGCTACGCGAACGCCCTCGCCCAGGCGATGGACGAGGCTGCGCACCCCGCGATCGCCGGGACGATCGCCGGCGACAACACGATCTTCGTCGCAATCCACGACGGCGTCTCCGCGCGGACCCTGCGCGACGAGCTCGTCGCCCACCTCGTCCAAGGAGCTGCCGCATGAGCCGTACCGCCGTCGTCGCCTACTCGGGAGGGCTCGATACGAGCTGCATCCTCGCCTGGCTCAAGGAGGACTGGTACGGGTTCGACGACGTGATCGCCGTGCTCGTCGACGTCGGCCAGGAGTTCGACCTCGACGAGTCACTCGTGCGTGCGCGCGCCGCAGACGCGGACGACGTGCTGCTCGTCGACCGCAAGGACGCGTTCGCGGACGAACAGTGCGCGCGCGCGATCCTCACGAACGCGCTGTACGAGGGGAAGTATCCGCTCGTCTCCGCGCTGTCGCGTCCCGTCATCGCGCAGGCCGTCGCGGAGATCGCGCTCGACCTCGGCGCCGAGGCGGTCGTCCACGGCTGCACCGGGAAGGGCAACGACCAGCTTCGCTTCGAGCTCGCGTTCAAGGCCCACTACCCAGACGTGCGGGTCATCGCACCGCTGCGCGACCGTATCTGGACGCGCGACGAGGAGATCGAGTACGCGATCGCAAAGGGCATCCCCGTCGTGCAGACGGCCGCGTCGCCGTTCTCGATCGACGAGAACCTGTTCGGCCGTGCGATCGAGGCGGGCGTGCTCGAGGATCCGTGGAACTCGCCGCCGGACGAGCCGTACGCGCTCACGAGCGATTCGTCCTCCGCGCCGCCTCCCACGGAGGTCGTCATCGGCTTCGAGCAGGGCCTCCCGGTGTCGCTCGACGGCGAGGAGCACTCGCTCGCCGGGCTCATCTCCGCGCTGAACGGCCTCGCCGGCGCGTATGGGATCGGGCGCATCGACATGATCGAGAACCGCGCCGTGGGGATCAAGAGCCGGGAGGTCTACGAGGCGCCGGGCGCAATGACGCTGATCGCGGCTCACTCGGCGCTCGAGGACGTCGTCCTGACGAAGGACGAGGCGCGCATCAAGCGGCCGCTCGAGCAGCGCTGGACGGAGATCGTCTACGAGGGCCGCTGGTTCAGCCCGGCGCGCGAGGCGATCGACGCGTTCGTCGATGCCACGCAGCAGCTCGTCACCGGCGACGTCCGCGTCGAGCTTCGCCCGAACGCGGCCGTCGTCACCGGCCGTCGCTCGCCGCACATGATCTACGCGACGGAGCTCGCCTCCTACGGGACGGGCGAGACGTTCCCGCACGACGCAGCGGAAGGCTTCATTCGCATCTCGTCGCTCGAGACGGAATTGCACGCGGCGCGTGAGCGCGCGAAGATCGACGTGTGACGCGCACTCGTTCGCCGCTCACGGCCGTCCCCGGAGGCTCCCCATGACCACCTGGCAGGCGCGGGTCGAAGGCGGCCTCGACCCGGACGTGTGGCGGTTTTTGCGCGTCGACGACGCGGAGCTCCTGCCGTACGACTGCGAGGCGACCGCCGAGCACGCACGACGGCTCGCCGCGGCGGGTCTCCTGACGCCGGAGGAGCTCGACGAGGCCGAGTCCCGTCTCGCGGAGATCGCGCAGGATCCCGAGGGCTACCTCGACTCCGACGAGGACGTGCACTCGGCGATCGAGCGCCTCCTGGGCGACGTCGGCCGAAAGATCCATGCCGGTCGCTCCCGCAACGACCAGGTCGCCGCGGCGTTCCGGATGTACGTGCTCGACGCATGCGCGGAGGCACGCGAGGCGATCGACGCGCTCGCGCTCGTCGTGCTCTCCTTCGCCGAGTCGGAGGCCGACACGGTCATGCCGGGCTACACGCACCTGCAGCGCGCGCAGCCGATCACGCTCGGGCACCACCTGCTGGCGTGGGTCGAGATGCTCGACCGCGATCGCACGCGGTTCGCGGCCGCCGCGGAGGCCGCCGCCGAGAGCCCGCTGGGCGCCGGTGCGCTTGCGGGATCGACGCTCGGGCTGCCTGCGCCCCCGCGCCAGATGCGCAACTCGCTCGACGCGGTCGCCGATCGCGACTTCGCGCTCGACTACCTCTACGCCGGAGCCGTGCTCTTCACACATCTCTCGCGCATCGGCGAGGAGATCGTCCTCTGGGCGACGTCCGAGTTCGGCTTCGTCGGTCTCCCGGAGTCCGCCGCGACGGGGTCGTCGATGATGCCCCAGAAGCTGAATCCCGACGTCGCCGAGCTCGTCCGCGGGAAGGCCGGGACGGCGATCGGGCGGCTGGCCGGCCTGCTCGCGACCGTCAAGGGTCTTCCGCTCGCGTACGACCGCGACCTGCAGGAGGACAAGGCGCCGGTGTTCGCGATGCGCCACGAGACGCGCCTCGCGCTGGAGGCTCTGACCGTGCTCGTGAGCGGGCTCGAGGTCGACCGCGCGCGGATGGCGAAGGCCGCCTCCGACCCTCTTCTCCTCGCGACGGACGCGGCCGAGGCGCTCGTTCGCGAGGGCGTGCCGTTCCGCGACGCGCACGAGCAGGTGGCGGAGAGCGTGCGGGAGGGCTCGTTCCGCAAGCCGCGGAAGGGCGCGCACCGTGCGGCTCCCGGCCCGGACGGCATCCGCGCCGCCCTCGACGAGGCGCGTCACCGCTTCGTCGACAACCTCTGATCGTCCGCAGTTCGCGAATCCGCTCGCGCGGATTCGCGAACGCGAAGACCCCTGAAGACGCCCGCCTTGCGGGCTCGTGCGGTCATCGACTCGACCACGCGGTGTGCGCGGGGTCGGCTATGCGACGAGCGCGTCGTGCACGCGGCGCTGGAAGTCGGCGATCAGCTGCTCGCTCTGTGACATGAGGCGACCCTGCGGTACGGCGCCCGACTCGAGCCCCTGCTGGACGGACTGGACGAGCGAGACGTCCTCCTCGGCGACCTGCGTGTCCCACGCCACGAGCTCCTCGATCTGCGCGTCCGAGACGTCGTCGCCGAAGTAGTAGTCCGTCACCTCCATCGTCTGCCGGAGGCCCTCCGGGTTGTAGCGCTCGACCGAGATGTTCGGGATGCCGGGCGCGATGTTGAACGTCGTCGCGGGGAAGAGGAAGTGGTACTGCGCCTGCACGACCTCGCCGGCGGGCAGGTACGCGGCGTTGCCGTTGCCCGAGAGCGCCGACTCGCGAACCGGGCCGACCTGGCTCGAGAACGTCTCGTGCGTCTGCAGCAGGTAGGCGTCGGGGCTCACGTCGATGACCTTGCTGAACCCAGGGTGCGCCGTCGGGCAGTGGTAGCACTCGAGGAAGTTCTCCATCACCACCTTCCAGTTCGCCTCGATGGGCCATTCGTGGTGCGAGTGGAAGCGGATCGCGCCGACGTCGAGGCCGCTCTCGGCCACGAGCGCAGGGAGCTCTCCGAGCGCATCGGCCAGCGGGACCGCGTCCGCGTCCGGGTTGGCGAAGACGAACGGACCCCACGTGTCCACCGACACGGGCGCGAGCGTGAGGCCGGTCGGATCGAAGCCCGGCTCGCGGTCGGCGCGCGGCGCGCGACGCAGCGTCCCGTCGAGGTCGTACGTCCAGGCGTGGTACGGGCACTGCAGCGTCTCGCGGCACCCGGCTCCCTCGACCACGAGGTGGCCGCGATGCCGGCACACGTTGACGAGGCCGCGGAGGACGCCGTCCTTCCCGCGCACGATCGCGACCGGGACGTGGCCGATGTGCGCGGCGAAGTAGGAGCCGGGCTCCTCGACCCACTCCGCGGGGCCGGCGTACGTCCACGCCCGCGCGAACAGGCGCTCGCGCTCCCGTTCCCGCACGGTCGCGTCCGTGTACCAGCTCGCCGGGAGCGTCCAGCCCTCCTCCAGGGGATGGTCGAGCGGGGGGATGGATGTCGCCGGGGCCGTCTGCACGCTTGCTCCTGACTGTCCTGTCAGTCAGGATACTTCGGATGCCTCAGACCGGGCAAGCGGCCGCCTCGCCCGCCGCCACCGCACGCGTCGACGAGATCCTGCGGGCAGCCTGCAGAGTCGTCGTCGCAGGCGGCGCGAGCGACCTGCGCATCGGCAACGTCGCGCAGGAGGCCGGAGTCTCCCGGACGCTCGTCCACTACTACTTCAAGACCCGGCAGGAGCTCCTTCGCGCGACGTTCGCGTACGCGGAGGACCTTCGCGTCGACGCGCTCGAAGCGGAGCTCGCCGCGCTCGCGACCGGTGCGGAGCGAGCCGAGCGAGCGCTCGTCAGGACCATCGAGCCCGAGCTCGAAGAGACGCCTGCGCTGTGGAACGAGGTCTGGTCGAGCCTGCGCTACGACGCCGAGTTGCGTCCGCTCGTCCAGGAGCGCTACCGGGCCTGGGCCGACCGCATCGTGCGCCTCCTCGACGAGGGCCGCACGGACGGCTCGGTTCCGGTGTCGGTCGACCCGTCCGGCGCGGGCTGGAGGCTCGCGGCCGCGGCGGACGGCCTCGACTCGATCGTCTATCTCGGTCTCCTGGACCGCGACGGCGCGCGCCGTCTCCTCGATTCGTGCATCCGCCGGGAGCTCGGCTCGTGACGCTCAGCTCGCAGTCGGTCGTCCTCGAGCGCGTGAGCAAGGCGTTCGACGACGTTCCCGCGGTGGACGACGTCTCGCTCGAGATCGGGAGCGGCGAGTTCTTCTCGCTGCTCGGTCCGTCCGGCTGTGGCAAGACGACGTCGCTGCGCATGATCGCCGGTTTCGAGCGTCCCGATGCGGGGCGCATCCATATCGGCGACGTGGACGTCACCGAGACACCGCCGCACCTGCGCGCCGTGAACACCGTGTTCCAGAGCTACGCCCTCTTCCCGCACCTGTCGGTCGAGCAGAACGTCGCTTTCGGGCTTCGGTTCAAGGACATCCCCAAGGGGGAAAAGCCGGGGAGAGTCGCGGAGGCGCTCGAGCTCGTCCGGCTCGGCGGTCTCGGCCAACGCCGTCCGCACCAGCTCTCCGGTGGCCAGCAGCAGCGGGTCGCCCTCGCGCGTGCCCTCGTGCTCTCGCCCTCGGTCCTCTTGCTCGACGAGCCGCTCGGCGCGCTCGACGCGAAGCTGCGCCGCGAGCTGCAGGTCGAGCTCAAGTCCATCCAGCGCGAGATCGGCATCACGTTCCTGTACGTCACGCACGACCAGGAGGAGGCGCTCACCATGTCGGACCGCCTGGCCGTGATGTCGAACGGCAAGGTCGAGCAGCTCGGTGCTCCGCGCGACGTGTACGAGCATCCGGAGACCGCGTTCGTCGCCGACTTCCTCGGCGTGTCGAACCTCATGCGCGGGCGACTGGTCGAAGGGCGGGCGGTCGACGTCGGCGGTGTCGTTCTGACTGCCTCCCAGGGGGAGGCGCGAGCAGGTGTCGTGCGGCTCACGATCCGTCCGGAGCGCGTGCGCATCGAGCCGCCGGCGACGACGGGAGAGAATCGCGTTCCCGCCACGATCGAGCGCTTCGTCTACCTCGGCTCGACGACGCAGGTCTTCGTTGCCCTGCCTGGTGGGGATCGCGTCCAGGCGCTGGTCGCCAACTCGGGAGACGTCGACGAGTACGACGTGGGCGCTGCGGTGACGGCGCACCTCCCTGCCGACGCGCTCCGGATACTCGCCGACGACGAGGTGGCCGCCGCGTGAACGACGTCCTCGTCGTCGGCGCAGGGCTCGCCGGGCTCACGGCGGCGCGCGACCTCGCACGCGGCGGCGCCGACGTGGTCGTCCTCGAGGCCCGGGACAGGGTGGGCGGCCGCGTGGAGCAGGTCTCCGTGGACGACGAGCGACCCGTGCAGCTCGGCGGCGAGATGATCGGGACGGCGCACACGGCCTATCTCGGTCTCGTCGAGGAGCTGGGCCTCACGCTCGACTCGACCTACACGTCGGTCGCGGGCGCGACCACGTACGACCTCGTCGACGGCGTCCTTCGCTCCGAGGAGGGCTTCCCGTTCGCGACTGCGGAGCAGCGCGCGGACTACGAGCGTGTCGAGCGGCTCTTCGGCGAGCTCATCGTGACCGTCGATCCCGACGACCCGTGGTCGCACCCCGACGCCTCGCGGCTCGACGGCCACTCCTGGGCCGCCTGGTTGCGCTCGGTCGACGCGCTGCCGACGACCGCGCGCGCGGTCGAGGCCGGCGCGCTCGCCCTCGCCGCCGGCTCGAGCGAGCGCACGTCTCTCCTGGCCGAGCTGCGCAAGGCGGCTGCGGTCGGCGACACGGGCTTCTACTCCTACGATCTGTGGGAGTGCTTCCAGGTCGCCGAGGGCTCGGCCGAGGTCGCGCTGCGTATGGGCGAAGAGCTCGGCGACCGCGTTCGACTCGGCGCGGTGGTTGGCGGCATGTCCGTCTCGTCGTCCGGCTGCAGCGTGACGCTCGACTCGGGTGAGCTGCTCCGAGCGGAGGTGGTCGTGTGCGCGCTCCCCGTAGGCGTGCTCCACGGCGTCGCGATCGACGGTGTGTCGTCCGAGCGCCTCGCGTCCCTCCGCGCACAGCGCCAGGCGCAGGCGGCGAAGGTCGTCACCGTGTACGACCGCTCGATCTGGGCGGATCTCGATGCGAACGGGCTCTCCGAGGGCGAGCAGCTGCTCGCGTCGACGTGGCCGCAGCGTGAGGGCGTCCTCTCCGGGCTCGTCCCGCCCGAGCGGGTCGCGTGGCTGGCGGCGACCGCGGAGGAACATCGCCTCCCGGCGCTCCTCGACGAGCTCGAGCGCATGTACGGCCCGGAGGCGGCGCGTCCGCTGCACTCCTTCGTCCGGCTGTGGGCGGTCGATCCGTTCACGCGCGGCTATACGACGCACTGGTGGCCGGGGGACGTCCTGAAGGTGGGGCGGTTGCACGGGACGCACGAGCCGCCGTTCTTCGTCTGCGGATCCGACCAGTGGGCCGCGGGTTACATGGAAGGGGCGGTCCGGACGGGCAGGGCGGCTGCCGCGGCGGCGCTTCGAAGCGAGGCATGGACACCCGCCTGATCGAAGCCGACGTCGCGGTCGTCGGCGCGGGCACGGCCGGGCTCGCGGCCGCGCGGACGCTCGTCGCCGCGGGCCGCGACGTCGTCGTGCTCGAGGCTCGCGATCGCGTCGGCGGGCGGCTCTGGAACACCGAGCTGGGCGGCGAGGCGAACGAGCTCGGCGGCGAGTGGGTCGCGCCGTACCAGTCACGGATGCAGGCGCTGCTTCCCGAGCTCGGGATCGAGCTCTTCCCTGCCTATCGGGACGGAGACGACGTCTACGTGGACGAGTCGGGTCGCGCGCAGCGGCACGCGGGCGACGTCCACGGACTCTCCTCGGCCGAGGAGCGAGCCCTCGAGGAGGCGGACGCGAAGCTGGACACGCTCGCGAAGGAGCTCGACCCGGAGGCGCCCTGGGAGCATCCGCGCGCGCGGGAGCTCGACACGATCACGTTCGACGAGTGGCTGCGGAACGAGGTCGTCGACGAGGTCGCCCGCGACAACCTGCGCTCGTACCTCGCGGACGGCTTCCTGACCAAGCCCGCATACGCGTTCTCGTTGCTCCAAGGGCTCTGGGTGATCGCCGGCGCCGGAGGGACGTACGAGCTGTTCGCGCCAGAGCAGTGCCTCGCCTACCGGGTCGTGGGAGGGTCGCAGCTCCTGCCTCTGCGCATGGCCGAGGGGCTCGGCGAGCGCGTCATCCTGGAATCTCCCGTCCGTTCGATCTCGTGGTCGGAGGCCGGCGTCGAGGTCCAGGCGGAGGGGCTCGCCGTGCGCGCCGCTGCCGCGATCGTCGCCGTTCCTCCGAACCTCGCGGCGGCCATCCGTTTCGTCCCTGCGCTGCCCGCGTGGCGGATGCGGCTGCAGCAGGCGAGCTCGCAGGGAAGCGTCACGAAGATCCTCGCGGTGTATCCGGAGCCGTTCTGGCGTGCCGAGGGCTTGTCGGGGGAGGGTTTCGCGCCGCACCAGCTCGTCCGCGAGCTCTACGACAACACGCCGCCGTCGGCGTCCGTCGGCGTGCTCTGCACGTTCCTACCGGGTGAGCAGGCCGAGTTCGTCGGGCGCCTCCATCCGGACCGGCGCCGCGAGCTCGTCCTCGAGGGCATGTCGAAGCTCGTGGGCCCGGCGGCGCTCCAGGCGACCGACTACATCGAGACCGACTGGTCGGCAGAGGAATGGACCCGGGGCGCGTACGCCTCGACGTTCGGTATCGGCGGGCTGACGCGTTTCGGAGCCGACATGCGCCGCCCGGTCGGACCGATCCACTGGGCGTGCGCAGACATCGCCGGCGTGGGCCACATGCACATGGAAGGCGCGCTGCGGTCGGGAGAGGCGGCCGCTGCAGAGCTCCTCTAGCCGAGGCCCTCCGCGTCGAGCGTCGCGAACTCGCCGACGGCCGAGCCCGACTGCCCCCGCACCCCGCGCACGGCGCGCCAGAGGACGAAGCCGACGGCCGCGATGACGATGGTCAGCACGAGCGTGAGCGTGGCGAGCGCGTTGAGCGCCGGCGTCGGAGCGGTCCGTCCCGTCGAGTAGATCCGCACCGGCACCGTGTCGGTCGACGTGCCGGACGACAGGAACGCGCTGATCACGAAGTCGTCCATCGAGATCGCGAAGACGATGATGGCGCTCGCGACGATCGCCGGGACGAGCATCGGCAGGAGCGCCAGCCTGAGCGCCTGGATGCGCGACGCGCCGAGGTCCCGTGCCGCCTCCTCGTACTCCGGCCCGACTGCGAGCAGGCGTCCTCGGACGATGAGGATCACGAAGACGAGCGAGAACGTGATGTGCCCGATCGCCTGCGCCGGGGTTCCGAGCGGGATGAACGTGAGCAGGTGGACGAACACGAGCAGGAGCGCGGTGCCCATCACGATCTCGGGTGTGACGAGCGTCGCGAGCGAGATCCCTCGCGAGACTCCAGCGCCGCGGCCGCGCCAGCGTGTGAGGCCGATCGCGAGCGCCACCCCGAGCGGAACCGTCACGAAGACGGCGATGGCGGCGAGGCGCAGGCTCTGCAGCAGCGCCGTGCTCAGCTCGGGGTCGTGGAGGACGGAGAGGTCCGGATCGCCCGTGTACCAGCGCAGCGACCACCCCTGGCTCGTCGAGCGCGATCGTCCCTCGTTGAACGAGAAGCGGATCGCGATGAGGATCGGGACGATCGACCAGACGAGGTAGATCGCGGTGAAGACGACGAGGAACCGCGGCTTCCCCCACGGGTTCGCCCACCAGTTGCGCACGTGACTCACGAGCCGAGCCTCCGCTGGGCTCGCACCGTCGCGTACAGGTAGTAGCCCATGAGCACCGTCAGGAAGAGCATCAGCACGATCACGAGCGCGGCACCGACGGGTATCTGCTGACCGCCGCGGATGTAGAGGTTGATCTGGTTGCCGATGAGGCTCGTCTGCGGGGCGCCGGACAGGAGGTCGGGCGTGTAGTAGTCGCCGAACATCGGCAGCGCGATGATCGCGATGCCCGCGAGGATCGCCGGCATCGAGAGGGGCAAGGTCACCAACCGGAACGCCGCGAACGGGCTCGCGCCGAGGTCGCGCGCCGCGTCGAGCAGGCTCCGGTCGATCCGGTCGAGGAAGGCGTAGAGCGGGAGGATCATGAACGGCACGTAGCCGTAGACGAGGCCGAAGATCACCGACGACGCGCGGCCGTCGAGCCAGTTTCGAGGCGCGTCGAGGATCCCGACCCACATGAGGACCTCGTTGACCCAGCCGTCGTCCTGGAGCAGGTTGATCCACGCGAGCATCCGCATGAGGTAGGAGATGAAGAAGGGAGCGATCAGCCCGAGCAGCAGGAGCCCCTTCCAGCGGCCGCCGTAGCGAGCGACGTAGTACGCCACCGGATAGGCGATGGCCAGCGACAGCGCAGTCGCGACGACGACGTATACGAGCGTCCGCACGAAGACGGTCTCGAACGCCGCTCCCGGCGTGAAGAGGCCCTCGAAGACGAACTCGAACGCGGCCGTGTTCCAGGCGAGCGGGTTCCACTCGGGGCGCGGCGTCAGCAGGATCGGGTCGACGCCGCCGAACGCGACGCAGAGGACGACGTAGAACGGGAGCAGGAAGAAGAGGCAGAGCCACGCGACCCCGGGCAGCGCGAGTCCGGCCCAGAAGCCGTCCCCGCTCCGGTCGGCGCCTACGCGGCGCTCCGGCTCAGACACCCGCCTTGAACTCGGCCCAGGCGTTCTGCCAGGCAGTCTGGCCGTTCGCCGTCAGTTCGGTCAGCGGAAGACCGGTGTCGAAGTCGCTCTCGCGGACGATCGCCGTCCTCAGGTTCTTCGCCACGACCCCGTCCGCCACGAGTTTGTCCGGGTCGAGGGACGTGAGCGGGGGCTGGTAGCCGACGTAGTTCACGAAGTTGGAGTAGCCGTTCTCGTTGTCGAGCAGGTAGTTCAGGAAGTGGTGCGCGAGAACGGGGTTCTTCGCGTTCGTGGGCACGGCGATCATGTCGCTGCCGATCACGCCGTGCCCGGTGCCCGGGAACCAGTACCCGAGCGCATCGGCGTCGACGCCGTCGGGGAGGTACCACTGGGCGGAGATGGCGCTCCCCGACCACATCTCGTGGACCCATGCCTTGCCCTCGGGCACGTTCGTGTAGTCGTCGGTCGAGAGCTTGATGTTGACCGCGTCGATCAGCGACTTGAGCTCCTCCTTGGCGAGTGCGATGTCGTCCGGATCCTCGGTGTTGACGTTCGAGATCCCGTTCTTCAGGAGCATCTGCGCGGGCGCGTCGCGGCTGTCGTCCAGGAGGTAGGTCTTGCCGCGGTTCGCCTCGTCCCAGTAGATCTCGTAGGGGTTGGCGTAGTCGCGCGGTGTCTTGGCGACCTTGTCGGCGCGGTAGCCGATTCCGGTCGTCCAGGTCATGTACGGGACGGTGTACTGCGAGCCCTTGTCGTACCAGGGGTCCTGGAGCGACGGCCAGACGTTCTTCAGGTTCGGGATGTAGCTCGGGTTGAGCGGCTGGAGGCGCTTTCCGAGCACCAGGCGCCCGATGCGGTCCTCGGTGGGGAAGAAGACGTCGTACTCGACCGCGCCCGTCGAGATCTTCTGGACGGCCTCGTCGGTCGTGTTGAAGAACGTCTCCTCGACCTTGACGCCGTACTCCTTCGCGAAACCCTTCTTGATCTTCGGATCGAGGTAGCCGTTCCAGTTGTAGATCTTGAGCGTTCCGGACTCCGGATCGAGGCCGGACGCGATCATCGGGTTGTCGTCGAAGAGCGGCTGCGTCACCGGGTTCTGCGGTGTGGCGATCTCCAGATCGGAAGCCGACGACCCCCCATCCCCGCCTCCGCAGGCGGCGAGCAGCGTGCTCAGGCTCGACACGCCGACGAGCCCGACAGCGGAACGTCCGAGGAACTCGCGGCGGCCGAACCTCGACTCACGTGGATGAAGCGTCATCTCCTACCTCCCGGCGCTCGTGCCCCCGCCCGAGTGAACCAGAGGGCGCGTCCGGGGTCAATTCGCGAGGACGACGAGCGCGTCGACTGCCACGGTGTCAGTGGCTCCGACGATGAGCGGGTTGACCTCCACGGACGCGATCCGCGGGTTTGCGAGGGCGAGATTCCCGATGGCGGCGAGCGTCGCCGCGACGACGCCGTGCCGGTCGTCGATCCCTGCGTCGGCGACGAGACGCGCGGAGAGCGCCCCGTCGACGGGGGCGCTCGAGAGCACGAGGTCGTCGACCTCCTCGACGGCGATGCCGCCTCGCCCGACCGCGAGGATCGGACCGAAATCGGGGTCGCGAGTCATCCCGCAGAGGATCTCGGCTCCCGGCTCGGCCTGACGGGCCACGAGCACCGAGCCGCCGATGCGACTCGCGGCGTCCGCGGCGGCCGCGGGTGTCTCCACCCCGAGGACGACGCCGCCCTCGCGGGCCTTGTGCGCCGGTCCGTCGGACTTGACGACGACCGGCCCGCCGAGCTCTGTGGCTGCAGCCGCAGCCTCCTCGGGCGTGGCCGCGCGACGGCGAGCGGCGAACGGGACGCCGGCGCGCTCGAGCACGAGCGACGACTCGTGCTCGGGGAGCGCGCCCGCGCCGACGAGTAGGTCGGAGACGTCCGGCGCAGCGGGAGCGACTTCGACGTCGCTCGGTGGCGCACGCCTCGTTGCGACCTTCGCGAGAGCGAGCATCGCGTCGCGCGGCCCGCGGAGGAGCGCGACATCGAGCTCGCGCGCGAGCTTCTGGAAGGAACGCGGCGGATCGGCGCTGTGCACGGTGGTCATCGCGCAGAAGAGGTCTTCGTGCTCCCCCGCGAGACGGGCGAGCGTGCGCAGCGTCAGCTCGCACCATTCGTCGTTCGTGCGATCCCGGAACTGCGAGAGGTCCGCGAGCGCGACGAGCACGTCGAACTCCCCGGATTCGGCGAGGAGCTCGAGGGAGCGCGGGTACACCTCGGTCTCGTCCTCGATCCCCCAGGCGTCGAGCGGGTTGCCCGGCGCGAGAAAGTTCGGGAACGCCGCCGTCAGCGAGGCTGCGAGCTCGGCGGAGAGAGCGGCGAACGGCATCCCCGCAGCCTCCGCCTGGTCGGCGAGAAGAGCGCACTCGCCGCCCGACTCGGAGATGCCGGCGATGCGCGTCCCCGACGGCCGCCGCTCACGCCCGATGATCTCGAGCGTCTCGACGAGCTCGTGGAAGTCTCCGACCTCGATCGCTCCGTGGCGACGGAGGACGGCGGAGAAGGCGCGCTCGGAGCCGACGAGGGCGCCGGTGTGCGAGAGCGCAGCTCGAGCGGCTGCTTCCGAACGGCCGACCTTCAGGCACGCGACAGGCTTCCCGGCGGCGGCGCAGAGGCTCAGAGCGTCGACGAACGCGCCGGGTCTGCGGACGGTCTCGAGGAAGAGACCGACGGCCTTCGTCTCCGCGTCCTCTGCGAAGAAGCTCAGGAAGTCGGCCGCATCGGTCACCGCCTCGGCCCCCGACGAGACGACGCAGCGCAGGCCGATCCGCCCGCCGAGCGACAGGAACGCGTCGGCGATCGATCCCGACTGGCAGAGAACGGCAACGTGACCCGACGCAGTGGTGTCCTGGGGCCGGCCGTTCCAGGCGGCGGGGCCACCGGGAACGAAGACGCCCATGCAGTTGGGCCCCAGCAACGCGACGCCGAGCTCACGGGCACGCGCGGCGAGACGCTCGGTCGTCGGCCGCGCCGCCGCGCCTGCCTCAGCCCCGACGCCCGGGACGA
Source organism: Gaiellaceae bacterium (assembly GCA_036274755.1). Classification (GTDB taxonomy): domain Bacteria; phylum Actinomycetota; class Thermoleophilia; order Gaiellales; family Gaiellaceae; genus GMQP-bins7. Next base: position 2,172 of record DASUFC010000107.1, on the reverse strand, counting down.
CGAACGCTCGCACGCCGACTTCGGCTGACTCTTCGAAGGCGGCCTCGACGCGCTCGTGGTTGACCATGAGGAAGGCGCATTCGGGCGTCTCCGGCAGGTCGGCCAGGCTCGGGTAACAGCGGAGCCCGGCGACCTCGTCGCGGTTCGGGTTGACTCCCCACGCGCGAACGCCGCTCGCGACGACCGTCTCGACTGCGGCCACGTTTCGCGGTGACGCGCCGACGACGACGATGGAGTCGGGCACGACGAGTGAGCGGACACTTCCCATCCCGGCCCATTCTCGCCATTAGGATCGCCCGCCATGACGCATGAGAAGCGGGTCGAGATTCGCTGGAGCGACGTGGACGCGTACATGCACGTCAACAACGCCGTCTACGCGACGTACCTCGAGGAGTGTCGGGACGAGTGGGTCGACCGCGCGCTCGGCGACGCCGGGGATGCCTGGAACCTCGTGCTCGCGCGCGTCGCGATCGACTTTCGGCGCGAGCTTCGGCTCGAGGACGAGGAGGTCGTGGTCTCGTGCACGCTCGAGCGGATCGGAAACTCGAGCCTCGCGCTGCGCGAGCAGGTGCGCACCCGCGACGGTGAGCTCGCCGCCGAGGCCGAGGCGGTTCTCGTCGCGCGCGACCGAGAGCTGGGGCGTTCGAGGCCGCTCACGGAAGCCGAGCGCGAGGCCTTCGAGCGCGCTCTGTAGGCTCCCGTCCCGTGATCCTCCCAGAGCTGCCCGAAGACATCGCCGGCCTCAAGGAGGCGGTCGGACGGTTCGTCCAGGACGAGATCTACCCGTTCGAGCAGCGGATCGCGGCGGCCGGGTCCATCGACCCGGACGAGCTTGCGGCGATCCGCGGCAGGGCGCGGAAGGCAGGCTTCGCGATGCTCAACATGCCCGCGGAGATGGGCGGGCGAGACCTCTCCATGCTCGGGCAGGTCGCGCTCGAGGAGGAGTCGGGAAAGGCGACGAACGGCCTCGGGTTCGCGGTGGTCGACCGGGGACCGCGCGAGCTCTACGAGATCGCCACCGCGGATCAGATCGACCGCTACGTCAGGCCGATCGCGAACGGCGAGTACCGCGAGGCGTGGGCGCTCACCGAACCGGGTGCGGGCTCGGACCTCACGGGGCTCCAGGCGACCGCCACGCGTGACGGCGACGAGTGGGTGCTGAACGGCGAGAAGTGGTTCGTGACGAGCGAGGGAGAGCCGGGCGTGTACATCGTGCTCGCGGTCGCCGAGGGCGAGCAGACGCTCTTCCTCGTCGATCCGGGAACGCCTGGAATGGAGATCCGGCGGACGCCCTCGTTCCTGCACGACCCGTACATCGACCACCACCCGGAGATCGTGTTCACCGACTGCCGCGTGCCCGAGTCGAATCGCGTCCCCGCGAGCGGCGACGCCGGCGCGAAGGAGTGGATCCTCGTCGAGCGGCTCTTCATCGCCGCGCGCTGCTGCGGTGCGGCCCTCAGGCTCGTCGACCTGACCGCGGCCTGGGCGCAGCAGCGGGAGGCCTTCGGCTCGGCCATCGCCGAGTACCAGGGCATCTCCTTCCCGCTCGCCGACTCGCTGACGGAGCTGCACGCCGCGCGGCTGCTCACGTACCACGCCGCCCACGCCTTCGACGAGCTCGAGGACCGCAAGGTCGTCCACGGGAAGGTGTCGATGGCGAAGCTGTATGCGTCCGAGATGGCTGGCCGCGTCGCCGATCGCGCTGTCCAGGCGCTGGGCGGCCGCGGCTACATGGTCGAGAGCCCGGCGGCCCGGTTCTTCCGGGAGCTTCGCGTCGACCGCATCTGGGAGGGGACGAGCGAGATCCAGCGCTCGATCATCTCCCGCGGCGTGTTCAAGCGCGGCGCGGCGCCGTATCTCGGCTGGCAGTGAGTCGTGCGCAAGTCCGGCCGTCCGCTGGCCCGGACAGCCGGACCCGCGAAGACCCCTGAAGCCGGCCGCTTCGCCGCCCGATCGCAGCGATGTCTCAACCTCTGTGACGTTCCGGCCCGCCGGCGGCGTATCCGCTTCGTCAACCCGACTCAGCGGAGGTCCCCGATGAAACGCGTGCTGCTCCTCACTGCCGCCGGCCTCACCGTCGTCGCGCTCGCCGGCGCGGTCGGCCTGCCCGATCTCGCCGGCGCCCAGGACGCGACCACCACCGACTCCGTCACCGTGAACGGCGTCGGCTCC
>DASUFC010000106.1:0-2461 GCA_036274755.1 Gaiellaceae bacterium | reverse complement strand
CGCTCGTACCTCTCCAAGATCTACGACGACAACTGGATGATCCAGTACGGCTTCATCGAGCGGCGCGCACCGGTGCCCAGCGTCGGCGAGGTGGTCGGGGCGAAGGACGGCGACGGTGACGGCGCGGTGCCCGGGCTCGTCGTCGTCGACGCGCACAAGAAGGTCGGCGCGGCGATCGACCTCATGCAGCGCTACGGCATCTCGCAGCTGCCGGTCGCGCGGCACGAGACGGCCGACGAGCTGACCGACATCGTCGGCTCGATCTCCGAGCGCAGCCTCCTCGACCGCGTCTTCCGGAACCCGGATGCGCTGAACGACGACGTCGCGGTCGCGATGCAGCCGCCTCTCGCGACGGTCGACGCCGGCGCCTCGGTCGACGACGTGTTCGCCGAGCTGACGGGGTCGGGCGGCGCCGTCGTGGTCGGACGCGCGGGCAGGCCGGTCGCGATCATCACCCGCTCCGACCTGCTCGAGTTCCTCGCGGCGCAGCGCACGCACGTCGACGCCTGAGGGGTCGCTCAGGCCGCCCGGCGCTCCGGCTCGGAGGGCTCCGGCGGGGACTCGACCGCCGATGCGCCGGCCGCGCGGCCCTCGTGGCGCGCGGTGACGACGACCGCACCGACGATCAGCGCCGCGCCGGCCAGCGTGGTGGGCGCGGGGCGCTCACCGAGGAGCAGCGCTCCGAGCGCGACCGCGACGAGCGGGTTCACGTACTGGTGGGTCACGACCTGCGAGATCGGCGCGTGCTTCAGAAGCCATGCGTACGCGCTGAAACCGACCACCGACCCCATGACCGCGAGGTACGCCCACGCCGCGACCGGTCCCGGCTGGAACGCGTCCGCGCCGAGCTGCGCTGCCTCGCCGGCGACGAGCCCCGCGCCGACGAGCACGAGCCCGCCGCCGAGCATCTCATAGACGGTCGCGACGAACGGGTCGCCGGGAAGCGCCAGCCGGCGCGAGACGAACGAGCCGCGAGACCAGGAGAGCGATGCCGCGAGCATCACGAGCAGACCGACCGCGACCGATCCGCCGCCGACGCCGCCGGGGCCGACGACGAGCGCGAGGCCGACCAGGCCGACCCCGGCAGCCAGCACCGTCGCGCGTGGGACGCGCTCGCCCGCGAGCGCGCGCCAGACGACGATCTGCAGCGGCACGGAGCCTGCGATCATCGCTGCGACGCCGGAGTCGATCCTCGTCTCGGCCACGTGCACCAGGCCGACTCCGCACGCGAGCAGCGCGACGCCCAGACCCGCCGCCGCGAGCGCTTCGCGGCGGGCGACGCGAAGCGATCGCCGCGCGATTGCGAGGATCGCGGCGAGGATCGCCGCCGCAGCCAGGAAGCGCGTTCCCGCCGTGAGGAGCGGCGGCAGTGTGCGCACGGCGAGCTTGATCCCGAGGTAGGTCGATCCCCAGACGAGGTAGACGACCCAGAGCGCCGCCCAGAGCTCGACCTGCCTGCGGCTCATGTCGAGTGGAACTCCAGGCGACGGCTCGGCGTGAGATCGCCTGTAAATGTGGCACGGGGCGCGAGCATCTAGGGTGCAAACGATGGGAGTCCTCGATTCCATCCGCCGTCTCTTCGGGCGCGCCGATCAGGCGATGACGAAGGCCGACTACGCTGCGATCGACGCCGTCCACAACGTCGAGGACCGCGTCGACGACGCGACGGGCGGGCGCTTCTACGACGCGGTCGAGAAGGCGGACGAGGAAGCCGGCGAGCTGCTCGAGCGCCTCCACCTCGAGGACGAGCCGGAGGGAGAGAGACCCGGCACCGGCGGGAGCGCGTAGCGCCCGGTCTTGCCCGCGGCGGCGGCGGGGCGGGTATGGTCCCGCCCATGGGATTCCTCGACAAGCTGTTCGGAAGGGCGAAGGACACCGCCGGCGACGTGGCCGACAAGGCGGAGCCGATGGTGGACAAGGCGCAGGATGCGGCGGGCGATGCCTGGGACAAGGCATCGGACGTCGTCGACGACGCGACGGACAAGGTCGGCGACGCGAAGGACGAGACGACCGACGCCGCGCACGACGCAGGCCCCTCCGCCTCCTGACGGGCTTCTAGCGCTCCCCCCGACCGACGAACGCGGCTGCGTGGCCGCGCGCGTTCGCTCGCGCGAGGCCGTCCTCGTCGAGCGCTCCGATCCGGTGGAGGAGCTCGAACTCGTCGCGAAGGTGCGTCCGCATCATCTCGGGCCCGTCGGTGGCGATCGTGAACGGCACGTCGTGCTCGACGAACCGGTGGAACGTCTCGCGGACGGCGTCCTCGTCCGCCAGGGCCTTGGTGAGGAGGTTCGACGTCGGGCAGATCTCGAGCGTCACGGCGGCCTGGCGGATGAGCGTCATCAGGGCCGGATCCCCGGCTGCGAGGATCCCGTGCCCGATCCGGTCGGGCCGGAGCGACTCGACGACCTCGCCGATCTCCTCCGCGCCCGTCGCGCCCTCCTCGCCGACGTGGATCGTGACG
>DASUFC010000105.1:0-13114 GCA_036274755.1 Gaiellaceae bacterium | reverse complement strand
GGCTGTCCGCCCATTAAAGCGGCACGCGAGCTGGGTTCAGAACGTCGTGAGACAGTTCGGTCCCTATCCGCCATGGGCGTTGGAGGTTTGAGAGGAGTCGTCTCTAGTACGAGAGGACCGAGATGAACAGGCCTCTGGTGTCGCAGTTGTCCTGCCAAGGGCACCGCTGCTTAGCCACGCCTGGATGGGATAACCGCTGAAAGCATCTAAGCGGGAAGCCCACCTCGAGATGAGACCTCCCATCCCCTCGAGGGAGTAAGGGCCGTGGTAGACGACCACGTTGATAGGCGGCATGTGTACGCGCAGCAATGCGCTCAGCAGAGCCGTACTAATTGCCCGAGGTCTTGATTTTGAACACCGACGACTGCTGCTATGGAGTTTTGAAGGTCGCGCGTGCGCGGTGACTCACCGCGGCCGGCGCTTTCGACAACTTGGGCGGTCATAGCGGCGGGGATACACCTCTTCCCATTCCGAACAGAGAAGTTAAGCCCGCCAGCGCCGATGGTACTCGGGGCGCAAGCCCCCGGGAGAGTAGGACGCCGCCCAGTCTTTTTGCAGATCGAGATCCCCGGGTGGGGATCTCGATTGCGCACATCAGAGACGCTCGCCGCGTCCATCGGCGCGTGGTCACAGTCCTAGACTGTCTGCTGCCGTGGAGTTGCGTGAGGCGGATCTCGTGCTTCGGCCGTGGACGGAAGACGATGTGTTGGCGCTCGTCGCGGGGTGCAACGACCCCGAGATCGCGTACTGGATCCCGACCATCCCGCACCCGTACTCGGTCGACGACGCGCGCGCGTTCGTTCGCGGAGAGGTGCGAGACGACCACGATGCGCTCGCCATCGAGCTGGCCGGCGACGTCGTCGGAGGGATCGGACTGGGCGTAAACGCGCATCAGTACCGGGGAACGATCGGGTACTGGATGGCCGCGACTGCGCGTGGTCGGGGAGTCTGCACGCGTGCGCTTCGGCTGCTGTCGCGCCACGCGCTCGACGACCTCGGTCTACAGCGGTTGCAGCTGGTCGCCGACCCCGACAACGTCGCGTCGCAGCGCGTCGCCGAGAAGGCCGGGTTCCGGCGCGAGGGCGTGCTGCGCGCGCATCTCCGTCATCCGGACGGGCGGATTCGCGACTCCGTGATGTTCTCGCTGCTACCCGGCGACCTTCGTGAGTGACGGCGGCACGCGGCCGTTCGACCCCGCGCCGAGCTCGCGGAGTCGCTGCACTCTCGGCTCGAGAGGCGGGTGCGTCTTGTACATGCGTGCGATGCCCTCCGCTTCGAAGGGGTCGACAGGGTAGAGCGGCTCCGTCGCCGGCGACGCCTCGAAGTCGACGAGCTCGGCGGCGCGGTCCAGGCGAAGCAGCGCGTCCGCCAGATCGTGCGCCGCGCCGGTGGCGCTCGCGGCGAGCTCGTCCGCGCGGAGCTCGCGCTTGGGGGAAAGCAGCACGTGAACGAACGCCGCACCGAGCGGTGCGAACACGTACAGGAGCGCGCGCGAGAACCACCCTCCGACCCTGCTGAGCTCGATGAGGGTCGTCGCGAGAAGGACGGCGAACGTCTGGACGAGGACATCACGTCGCCGCACGTGCGCGAGCTCGTGCGCAATGGCCGCGTCGAGCTCCTCGCGACGCATGGCATGGAGCGCTCCGGTCGAGATCGCGACGGTGGAGCTCGATGGGCCGCGGCCGACCGAGAAGAGCCGCGGGAAGCCGTCGTCGATCAGGTAGAGCGCCGGGGGGCGAACACCGAGCTTCGCGGCTGCCGTGTCTGCGGACGAGCGCAGGGTTGGGTCCTCCGCGAGCGCGAACGGTCGCGCGCCCAGCATCCCGAGGAGCGCGCGGTCCCCGTACCGGTAGACGCCCGTCGACGCGAGCAGCGAGCAGAACGCGAAGAGCAGCGCCGTCGTCCGGCCACCGACCAGCCATCCGAGCCCGCCGAGGACGGCGGCGAGCAGCGCAACGAGCGCCACTGCTTTCAGGAGATTCAGCGCGACGGCTCGCGCCACGACCTACGAGTCTCCGGCGTCGTCCTCGATGAAGCCGCGCGGAGGCCAGTCGGGCTCGGGCGCGTCGCAGCGGCTCGAGCAATGCAGCGATGCCACGTTCTGGAGCGGGATGAGGATGTGCCCGTTGAGCTCGACGTGTGGAACGTCCTCGAACGAGCAGTAGGCGGTGAGGACACCCTCCTGGTACTCGCCGCCGAAGAGCGCCACCTCGACCTGCTCGCCCTTGTACTTGTTCGTGTAGTCCTCCACGGGTCGCAAGGGTAACGGTTTGGCTCAACGAGACGGATCGTCCTCACGTATTCGCGCTAAATCGTGCGATCGCTCCGGGAGTGGTACGTCGTGGCTGAGAACGCGGTGTGCCGGGAGCCTCTAGACCAACGTCGAGACGGCGGCTCGCTGGGGTGTCGCCAGTGTGAGCGCCGCAAACAGCTCGTCCGCTCCTGCCTCGAGGGCTTCCTCGGCAGCCGTTCTACCGGCTTCGACTGCCCGATCGAGCTGCCGGAAGTCGCGAAGGGAAATGTCTTGCACGTCTGGGGCAATCACGATCTGTGCCAACGCGCGGCTCGCCTCGGCGCGCTCGACGCTGCCGAGAACCGTGGCTCTGGCGAGGATTTCCAGAATCGTCGGCACTGTCTGGCGTTGGCCTCTCGTCATCTCGTCGAGGTCGATGCGGCGCATGACGTCGACCGCGAGAATCGGTCCGGGTTCCTCGCCCGCCATGACGTCGATGGGGAGGTTGTTGAGGACCCCGCCATCGATCAGGAGTTGCGCACCGTGCGTAACCGGCGGCGCCAGGCCGGGTATGGCCATGCTCGACCCGACTGCTTCGACGAGTGGTCCGTCACGGTGCACGACCTGGCGGCCGCTCAGGAGGTCGGCGCTGACGGTGAACATCGGGCGTGCAAGCTCCTCGACACAGGCATCGCCGAAGAGGCGCCGTAGCATCGCCTCGGCGCGGCGCGCCCGGATGAGCGAGTGGCGCGGCACGGTGTAGTCGCTGAACGGGGCTCGCCGCATGAGCTCGCTTCGACAGGCCTCGAGCATGGTCTCGGTGGACCAGCCAGAAGCGACCATCGCCGAGACGAAGGCGCCCATGCTCGTTCCACCCACGCGGTCGACGACGAGACCAGCCTCCTGAAGCACCTCCAGGACCCCGAGATGGGCAAACGCCCGTGCCCCGCCTCCCGAGAGCACGAGCCCGAGCGAGCGTCCCGTGAGTCGACGCGCGAGGCGGCCGACCGCTAGCTCGTCGCCGGGCGGGAGCACGTGGTGCGCGCGCGGATGAACCGCCTCGCGCCAAGCAGCGATCGTCGGCGCGTCCGGGACTCCGAGAAAGGCAACGTCACATCCCGCGATCCCCGGGGGCTGCTTCGACGGAGTCGCAGGCGCGACACGAAGGATCCGGTCAGCCTGGCGGAGACAGAAGTCTTCCCAGTCGCCGGCGTCGGGGGGCGCGAGCAAGAGGACGTACGCGTGTCGAGCCTCGAGGTCTGCGAGCTCGGAACCCCAGGCGTCCGGTGAATCGAAGTGCTCCATCGCGGCCGTCGGCCCGAGCGTGGCAAATGCTGTTTGAAGCTCGGCCCAGAACGGTCCAACGTCCACGCCGGGCGCGGGCGAGATGGCGAAGACCGTCGCTGGTGCATCGGGTATCGAGAGGCCGCCGCTCAACTGCAGTTGGCGTGCCAGCGATCGGGTCAGGCCGATGCTCATGTCCGCGTCCGATGCAAGGAGCTCGAGGAAGCGCTGACTGTCGATCTCGAGCAGCTCGCTATCGCGGATCGCCTGGACGGATCCAGAGCGGCGCGCTCCCGTCAGGACGGCGAGTTCGCCGATGGCCGCGCCCGGGCCGAGCACGCGCGCGATTTTCTGCTCCCCGCCGCGTCCGACGACGACACGGAGCCATCCCGAGACGACGAAGAACACCGAGTCTCCTGCGTCGCCCTCGTGGAACAGCCACTCCTGTGCGGGAAGCGCAATCGGCGCGGCAGCCGCGACAAGCCGTGGCCTCGCAACTCAGAGCGAGGGGCAAGCGCGCACGAACGTCGGCGTTCGTGTTGTCCTCGACGACGCGTCAGTCTGCTCGCTCGATTCTTCGTCCTCGGTCGCGAAGCGGAACATCAGGCAGTTCTCGATCGTGATGTTCGACTCCTCGTATGTGAGACCGGCCGTGGGGAGCTGCGGTCGTCAGGGCGCCCAAGGACTGGTAACGAACGCCACGATCATCTAGGGTGTGCCGTCCTCGAGGGAGGGTCCGATGCGGAAGGCGTTCTGCGGAGCGGTATTCGTGGCGGCTGCGGTGGCTGTTGTGTCTGTCGGGTCGGCGTCAGCACAGCCGGCGCTTGACACCTACGTCGTCGTGCTGGATGCGAACGCTGGCGACACGGGCGCGGTTGCCGGGCAGCTCTCACAAGCTCACGGGGGAACGGTCGGGTTCGTGTACCGCCACGCCCTGAAGGGGTTCTCGATCCGGATCACCGCCGCCGGAGCCGCTGCGATCGCCCACAACCCACACGTCGCATACGTCGAGCGCGACCAGGAGTTCAGCGTCTCGTCGCAGTCGCTTCCGACGGGGATTCAGCGAGTCTTCGCGCCGGCGAACGAGGCAATAGGCATCGACGGCGTCGACGACAAGCGGGTGGACGTCGACGTCGCGGTGATCGACACGGGGATCGATCTCGACCATCCGGATCTGAACGTCGCGGGGAGCACGAGCTGCGTCACGTTCCTTTCCACATGCGGTTCAGGAGGGGACGACGGCAACGGCCACGGTACGCACGTGGCAGGCACGATAGGTGCGCTCGACAATGGGATCGGGGTCGTCGGGATGGCGCCGGGCGCCCGTCTTTGGGCCGTGCGGGTCCTGGGAAACAACGGCACCGGCACGACATCTCAGATCATCGCCGGCATGGACTGGGTGACCGCTCGGGCATCGACGATCGAGGTGGCGAACGTCAGCATCACGGGCGGTGCGTCTACGTCCGTGGACGCCGCCGTGAATCGCATGGCGGATGCCGGCATCGCTGTTGCCGTCGCCGCAGGCAACGACGATGCGAACGCGTCCGCGTACAGCCCCGCTCGAGCCGGGAAGGTGCTCACGGTTTCCGCGATGGCGGACTACGACGGCGCGCCTGGCGCCTTGGGTCAGCCTCCGAGCAACTTCTGCCTGGATCAGGACGACACGCTCGCAGACTTCTCGAACTGGGGCTCGACGATAGAAATCACCGCGCCTGGATGTCGGATCCTCTCCACCTATTCGGGCGGCGGGTACGCGTGGATCAACGGTACGTCCATGGCCTCGCCCCACGTTGCCGGCGCGCTTGCACTACTGGCCTCGAAGGGGTTCCCGCGCACCTATGCGGGTGTCTCCGGGTTGTACTCGACGGTCGTCTCGAGTGGGAACCTCGACTGGCTCGACGAGTCCGGGGACGGAGTGAAAGAGCCCCTTCTCGATGTGTCCGGCCCCGTCTTCGCTCCCGTTTTCGTCGGGGCGGCGGCAAACCAGCCTCCGACGGCGTCCTTCACCTCGTCCTGCGCCGGGCTCTCGTGCGCCTTCGACGCGTCGGCGTCGGCCGATACCGACGGGTCGATCGTGTCGTACGCATGGACGTTCGGCGATGGAGAGTCCTCGTCGAGCGCGTCCCCCTCGAGCACACACCTGTACCTCGCAGGCGGGACGTACACGGTGGCGCTGACGACGACCGATGACGACGGCGCAACCGCGACAACGTCCGAAAGCGTGATCGCGATCCAGAACCAGCCTCCGACCGCGTCCTTCACTTCGTCCTGCGACGGGCTCTCGTGCGCGTTCAATGCGTCCGCGTCCTCCGATCCGGACGGGTCGATCGTGTCCTACGGGTGGACGTTCGGCGACGGAGGCTCTTCGTCGATCGCGTCTGCGACGACGCAGCACCTCTACCTCACGGCCGGGACGTACACGGTCACGCTGACCACCACCGACGACGACGGTGCAACCGCGACGACGTCACGGGCTGTCAGCCCTGTCTCCGTCACCACAGTAATGTTGAGCCCGTCCAGCGTCTCCAACGGCTCGAAGTGGACAGCCCGCGTCACCGTCTCCGTGACGCGCAACGGCTCATCGATCTCCACCACTGTCAGCGGGACGTGGAGCAAAGGTGCGTCCGGCACGTCCAGTTGCTCGACGACACCCGCTCCGTGCGTCATCAGCAAGTCGGGTATCCAGAACCGAACGACCTCGGCCACGTTCACCGTGAAGACCGTCGACGGAAGCGCGAACTTCAGCGGTCCGAAGACGATCGTCGTCGCTCGCCCATAAGGCCGGCGCGACCGTCAGGCGATTCGCTCGAGTCTCCCGTCCTCGATTGCGAAGCGGAACACGACGCAGTTCTCGAGCGGTCCGATCTGCGCTCGCGACTCCTCGTGCGTGAGGCCGGCTGCCGCGGCGAGCGCCGCGCGGATCGGGCCTGCATGCGTCACGCCGAGGACCGTCTCTTCGGGATGCAGGGTCTCGAGCTCGAGCAGTGCGGGAAGCACGCGCGCGCCGAGCTCGTCGTGGGTCTCGCCGTTGGGCCAGCCGGTGTGCCAGGCGACGTCGAGCTGTTCCGGGTAGCGCGCTCGCACGTCCTCGACGGTGAGGCCCTCCCAGTCGCCGACGTCGATCTCGCGGAGGGCCTCGAGCTCGCGCGGCACGAGATCGAGCTGCTCGGCGACGATGCGGGCGGTCTCGCTCGCGCGCTTCAGCGGGCTCGTGTACACGGTTGCGAGGACTTCCCCGCGGAGGAGTTCCGCGAGCTCGTGTGCCTGCCGTCGCCCGACGTCGTTCAGCGGCCGGTCGGCGTGACCCTGGAAGCGGCGCTCGCGGTTCCAGTCCGTCTCCCCGTGGCGGGCGAGTAGGAGCACGGTCGGCACGCGGGATAGCCTAGGCCCGTGGAGCTGGGGCTCGAGGGGAAGCGGTGCATCGTCACGGGGTCGACTGCCGGGATCGGGCTCGAGGTCGCGCGCCTGCTGACGTCCGAGGGCGCGAGGGTCGTCACGTGTGGTCGGCGCGACGCGCCCGGCATCGGCGAAGTAGGACATGTCTCCGCGGACCTGGCGCACGGCGGGGAGCCCGAGCGGGCGGTCGGGTCCGCCGTCCAGACGCTCGGCGGTCTCGACGTGCTCGTGAACAACGTCGGTAGCGCGCGGATCGCGCGCTTCGAGGACGTACTCGACGACGAGTGGGACGCCTACTGGCAGCTCAACGTCATGAGCTACGTGCGGGCCATCCGGGCGGCGCTGCCGCACCTGGCAGACGGCAGCGCGATCGTCAACGTCTCTTCGACCGCCGGGAAGCGCCCGTCCACGGGCATGCCGCACTACTCCGTGACGAAGGCCGCCGTGCTGTCGCTCTCCCGGCTCATTGCAGACCTGTACGCCAAGGACGGGATTCGCTGCAACGCGGTCACGCCGGGTCCGACCGAGACGGACGCGTGGGTCGGCTACGGCGGCTTGGCCGACCAGCAGGGCGACCGGCAGGAGGTGCTCGCGAAGGTCGGCGCCGGCAGGCCGCTCGGACGGCTCGCCCGGCCGGAGGAGATCGCGGCCGTCGTGGTCTTCCTCTGCTCCGAGCGCGCGTCCTACGTCACGGGCGCCGCGTGGAGCGCGGACGGCGGCACGGTGCCGATCATCGTCTGATGCGCGAGGGTCCGCGGGTCGTCGGCGTCGCGTTGCTCGCCGCACTGGCCGCGTCGCAGGTGGCGCTCGTCGTGCTCAATCCGCTCCTGCCCGACGTCGCGCGCGACCTCGACGTGTCGGTCGCGACCGCCGGACAGGTCCGGACGCTCTCGGGTCTGACGGCCGGACTCGCGGCGCTCAGCGCCGGCCTCTGGGCCGCACGCCTCGGCCTCCGAGGGTTGCTCCTGCTCGGTGTCGCCACGATCGCAGCCGGCTCCATCGCGTCCGGTGTCGCGCCGGACTTCCCCGTGCTGGTCGTCGCGCAGATGCTCGTGGGCTTCGGGATCGGGCTCTCGTACTCGGCCGCGGTGGCGGCGACGGCCGAGTGGGCTCCGGACGGGGAGCGCTCGCGCGTCCTCGCGATTGCCCTGCTCGGGCCACCGCTCGCCTGGATCGTGGGAATGCCGCTGATCGGGCTCCTCGGAGAGGTCAGCTGGCGCGTCGCCTGGCTCGTGGTCCCCGTCAGCACGGCCGCGGTCGCGACAGCACTCGTACTGCGGCGGCCCGCGACTCCTCCGGCCAAGACCCGCGCCGGTCTTCGGGCCGTGTTCGGCTATCCGGGCGTCGTACGCTGGTCGTCGGGGGAGCTCCTTGCATTCTCGGGCTGGGCCGGTGCGCTCGTCTACGTCGGTGCCCTGCTCGTCGACTCGTACGACCTGTCCATTGCGGCCACGGGTCTGGCGCTCGGGTTCGGCGCTCTGGTGTACGTCCCCGGGAACCTGCTCTTCCGCCGCTGGGTCGACGCGTACAGCCGCCGGCTCCTCGTCGCACTCGCGCTCGCGGCCGCCGCGACCGTTGTCGTGCTCTACGCCGTTCGGCCGTCGGTGTGGTTCAGCGTCGCCTCCTTCGCTGCGCTGTCGTTCATCGCAGGTGGCCGGACGCTCGCCGGGAGCGCGCGGGGGCTCGGGCTCGCGCCCGAGCTGCGGCTGGGCGTGACCGGCGTCCGCACCGCGGCGCTGCAGTCCGGCTACTTCGTCGGGGCGGCGGCCGGCGGCGCTGCGCTGGCGAGCGGCGGCTACACCGAGGTGGGTGTCGCATTCGCACTGCTTTTCCTGGGAGCCGCGGTCCCGCATCTCGTGCCTCTACGCTCGTCTCCGTGACCTTCGACGCGAGGATCGGGGCGCTCGAGGCGAGCCTCTCACCGTTCGCGGTGCGCTCGCTCGAGACACGTGGCCGGGAGCGGGCAGAGGAGCGGTGCGGCGTTCGCACGGAGTTTCAGCGAGACCGGGACCGGATCGTGCATTCGAAGCCGTTCCGGCGGCTCAAGGGCAAGACACAGGTCTTCATCGACCCCGAGGGCGACCACTACCGCACGCGGATGACCCACACGCTCGAGACGACCGCGATCTCCCGCGTCGTCGCGCGGGCCCTTCGGCTCAACGAGGACCTCACCGAGGCGATCGGGCTCGGACACGACATGGGCCACACGCCCTTCGGCCACGCAGGTGAGGACGCGCTCGACGCAGCTCTCCGAGAGGGTGGTTTCGATCGCCGCTTCAGGCACAACGAGCAGTCGTTCCGGATCGCCCGCTCGCTGAACCTCACGCACGAGGTCTGCGACGGCATCCTCACGCACACGGGTGAGCGCGAGCCGGAGTCGCTCGAGGGAAAGATCGTGCGGCTCGTCGACCGCGTCGCGTACATCAACCACGACATCGACGACGCCCTGCGCTACGGGCTCCTCTCCGAAGAGGATCTGCCTGCGGAGGAGATCGCCGTCCTGGGAGCGACCGGCTCGGCGCGCATCGACACGCTCGTCCACGACATCGTCGCGTCGTCCGACGGTGCCGCCGACATCCGCCAGTCGGCCGAGGTGGGGGAGGCGATGCTCGCGCTGCGCGCGTTCATGTTCGAGCGGGTCTATCTCGGGCCGCAGGCGGCGCCCGAGCACGAGAGGGCACACGAGGTCGTGACGGCCATCTTCGAGCACCTGGTTGCGCGCGGCGACTCCGTCGACGAGATCGTCGACTACATCGCCGGGATGACGGACCGCTTCGCGCTCGCCTATGCCGACGCGCTCTGAGCGTCCGCCAGGAGGTCCTCGATCGTCGCGACGGTGTGGGTCGCGCCGACCGAGCGGTAGAAGTCGAGCGCCTTACGGAGCTCGGTTTCGCCCTGGTCCCGACGTCCGCGGGCCAGAAGGCGCTGGCCTGCGAGATTGCGGAGGGTCGCCTCGAGGACCAGGTGCCCAGTGTCCGCGACGCGGTCGGCGGCACCGACGGCGTCGCCCGCGATCGCCTGTCTGACGACGTCTCGCCAGAGAATGTCCCGCGCCGGCGGGTTCGCGTCCAACGCGTCGAGGAGCGCGCGGGCGACGTCCAGCCGATCGACCCACGGCAGGAGCTCCACAATGCCGCCCGCGAAGCCGGAGCGACGTATGCATGTGATCGCCACGTCGACCAGACTGCGGGCCTCGGTCATCTCGCCGCGGTCGGCGAGGGTCGCGGCGCAGGCCGCGGCAGTCTCAATGAGCCCCTGGCCATCGTCGTTCTTCCGGCCGAGCTCGACTCCCCGCCGGTGGTCCGACAGCGCACCCACAAGGTCGCCCCGCCCGCGCCGTATCGAGCCGCGGAGCGCTCGCATCGCGGGCTCGTTGGTGTGCGTCGCACCCGCCTCGCAGGCCGCGAGGAACTCGTCGAGCGCGTTCAGTGCGTCGTCCCAGTGCCCGAAGAAGTAGTCGGTGTAGGTCACATTCGTTTGCGTGAAGCGTGCGATCTCCGCGTCGCCGAGACGCTCTGCGACGCGCACTCCCTCGCGGTAGAGCGTCGCCGCCCGTCGCATGTCTCCGCTGAGCACGGTCTCGACCGCGAGGTTGTTGAGGATCGGCCCGGCGACCGGCGAGTCGATCTCGAGGGCGATCTCGAGGGCACGCTCCATGTCGGCCGTGCCGGAGGGATCGCCGCTGGCGTTCTTGACCATCCCGATCGTGGTCAGGGCGTGCGCGCGAAGCTCGTCCAGCTGGAGCTGCTCCGCCAGGGCCAGAGCGGTCGCAGCCAGAGGGCCGGCCTCGTCGAGCTCGTTGGCGATCGCATGGGTTCGCGCGGAGACGGCGAGCACGCGCGCCGCCGAGGGGGAGACGGAATCGGCCGCCAGCTCGGCTGCTCGCGTCAGGTGCTCACGCGTCACGTCTCGCTGGCCCTGGTACCAGGCAATGAGCCCCAGGTACGACTCGGCCTCGGCCGCCAGATCGGGGCGTCCCACGGCGAGGAGTGCGCTGCGGGCAGCCTCGAGCGCTTCCACCCGGCGGTCGTCGTACGCGAGGTGGAGCGCACGTGCGTACCGGAAGAGGAGGTCGGGGCGATCCCCATCCTCGGGCCAGAGCGCGATCGCGTCCTCGTACAGCGATGCCGCGGAAGCGTGATTGTTCAGCCCGGCTGCGCGATCGCCGGCGTCGCGAAGCGCGAGTCGGGCGGGAACGGTCAGTTCTCCGACGTCTCCACCGCTTGCGCGTGCGAGGTCCAGCGCCGAACGCCAGTGATAAGCGCGCATCTCGGCGTGATCCTCGGGTCGACCGAGCGACTCGATCCATTCCGCCACCCGGCGATGCTTCTGCGCCCGATCGGCGCGAGGGATCTGCCCGTAGGCGACGTCGCGGACGAGCGCATGGGCGAAAGCGAGCTCGGTCTGACCCTCGACAGACGTGCGTCGCTGGCGTCGTACGAACCCCTTTCGCTCGAGCGTGTGCAGGGCCGGGGTCGTAGCCGCATCCTCGCGCCCGAGCGCGGCCGTCCAGAAGACTTTTCCGACGACGGCGGCGTCCAGCATCAGGGCCTTCTCCTCCGGGGTCAGCCCGTCGAGGCGAGCCGCGATGATGCCCTGGAGCGTCTCTGGCATCGTCAGCTCCTCCGTCGAGCCGCGCTCGACGAAGAGCTCGGCGAACTGCTCCGCATAGAGCGGGTTCCCACCCGCTCGCTCGAGTAGTGCCGACTGCGTTTCAGCGGCGAGGATCGGCTTGCCCAGGGCGTGGCCGAGAATGCGGGCCGTCTCGTCGTCGGTGAGCGGCGCGAGCGCGAGCGTGGTCGCGTTGAGCTTTCCGCCGCCCCAGTTCGGCCTGCGCTCGAGCAGCTCCGGTCGCGCGGTCGCGACCACCAATACCGGGACGTCGGTGAGCCAGTCGATCAGCTCG
Organism: Gaiellaceae bacterium; assembly: GCA_036274755.1. Classification (GTDB taxonomy): domain Bacteria; phylum Actinomycetota; class Thermoleophilia; order Gaiellales; family Gaiellaceae; genus GMQP-bins7. Next base: position 1,295 of record DASUFC010000105.1, on the reverse strand, counting down.
TCGACGAAGTCGAGCAGCGCCTCATCTGCCCAGTGGAGGTCCTCGAACACCAGCACGAGCGGTCGTTGCTCGGCCAGGCCCTCGAGAAAGCGCCTCCAGGCCGAGAATGCCTCGTTCCGCCGGTCTCCGCCGAGGTTGGTCTCCTCCGCGAGCCCGACGAGTGCCAGCAGGTGCGACTCGACCCACGAGGCATCCTGCGGAGGCAGCGCATCCGCGGCCGCGGATCGGAGCTTCTCGGCGACCTCGCCAGGGCTGTCCTGCTCGGCGATACCGGCCTGGGCTTTCACGATCTCCGCCAGGCCCCACAGCGTGACCCCGTCGCCGTAGGCGAGGCAGCGTCCCTGGCGCCAGGTGATCAACTCCGGATCGGCGTCGGCGATCTTCGAGAGCTCGTAGACGAGCCGGCTCTTGCCGATACCCGGAACCCCGACGAGGGTGAGTAGCTGCGGCGTGCGCGCGTGTCGGCCCCGGTCGAAGGCGTCCCGCATCACTGCGAGCTCGCGTTCGCGGCCGACGAGCTCCGAGCGTGCCTCGTGGGCGACGTCGACGCCGAAGCGGGCATGGGCGGCGACGGCGGCCCACGCCGGAACCGGCTCTGCCTTGCCCTTGGCGGCGACGGGCTCGACCTCGTCGTAGTCGATGCCCGCTCTCGTCGCGCGGTAGGTCGTCTCGTCGACGAGGATGCCGTTCACGGGCGCCGCGCTCTGCAGGCGGGCCGCCGTATTGACCACGTCGCCCGACGCCATGCCTTCGCCCGCGTCGGGTCGTGCGTCGAGTCGGACGAGCGCCTCGCCCGTCGTGATCCCGACCCGGAGCTCGAGCCCCTCCTCGAGCGCGAAGTCGCGAATCGCGAGCGCGGCCCGCGCCGCTCGCTCCGGGTCGTCCTCGTGCGCGGTCGGAGCACCGAAGAGCGCCATGACCGCGTCACCGATGAACTTCTCCACGGTGCCGCCGTGGCGCTCGAGCTCGGTACGCACGCGCTCGTGGTAGGGGCGCAGGATCGCCTCCACGTCCTCGGGGTCGAGGCTCTCCGCACGAGACGTGAAGCCGACGAGGTCGCAGAAGACGACGGTGACGACTTTCCTCTCACGGCGCAGCGTTCCTCCGGACATCGAGTAAGAGCCTAAGGCGTGGACGCCGAGTAATCTCGCGCAGTGGCGAGGATCAAGGACTCATCGGTGCGCGACGTGGTCGCCGCCGCCGACATGGTCGAGGTCGTGTCCGCGCGAACGCCGCTGCGCCGCGCGTCGGGATCGCGCTTCACGGGCCGCTGCCCGTTCCACGAGGAGAAGACG
>DASUFC010000104.1:0-3199 GCA_036274755.1 Gaiellaceae bacterium | reverse complement strand
AGGAGCGGGCACGGCGCGTACTTCGGGTCGCCGAGCCCGGCGTGGAGCACCTCCATGATCGCCACGCACGTGTCGAGCCCGATCAGGTCGGCGAGCGCGAGCGGCCCCATCGGGTGCGCGAACCCCAGCCTCGCGACGGTGTCGATCGCCTCGGCCTCGGCGACGCCCTCCATCAGCGCGTAGGCGGCCTCGTTGACGAACGGCATCAGGATCCGGTTGGAGACGAACCCGGGGAAGTCGGTCGCCTCTGCCGGCGTCTTGCCGAGCTCGTGCGTCAGCGCGACGATCGCCTCCGCCGTCTCGTCCGAGGTCTGGTCGGCGCGGATCACCTCGACGAGCGCGAGCACCGGCACCGGGTTGAAGAAGTGCATGCCGATCACGCGATCCGGCCGGGAGGTCGCCGCCGCGAGCTCGGTGATGGGGATCGACGAGGTGTTCGAGGCGAGGATCGCCCCCGCGGGCAGTGCCTCGTCGGCGGCGCGGAAGAGGTCCTTCTTCGCATCCACCTGCTCGACGATCGCCTCGATCATCAGATCGGCCTCTTCGATCGCGTCGACGGGCGTGATCCTCGCGAGCACCTCGGCAGGATCCGGGCCGCCCTTTTCGTGCAGCTTGCCGAGACTGCGCTCGATCGTCGCGAGCCCGCGCTCGACGGCGCCCGGAAATGCGTCGTGGAGGAGAACATCGCGCCTCGAGCCGGCCACGACCTGCGCGATGCCGGCGCCCATCTGGCCTGCGCCGACGACGAGGACGCGCTCGAGAATCACTGGCCGAGCCTACCCCGGGCGGCGAGCTCGGCCCGCCGGTGCCGGAGCCGCCGCACCGAGTACGCCAGGACGAGTGCGAGGATCACGAGGCCGACAATGACCTTGATCCCGTTGCCGCGCGGCTCGTCGCTCGTCGCAAGCAGCGTGCCCGGGTCGCTCAGCAGGCAGGACTCGGTCGTCAGCTCCGCGCCGGCCAGGGTCGCGAGCACGCCGAGCGCCTCGTCGTGGACGATCGGCTTGTCGTTCGCGTCGACGAGGCGTTGTGCCGAGCGCACCTCGACCTCGCGGCCGATCGGCCCCTTGACGTTCTGGTCGACCACGAACCGGTAGAGGTGTCCGCCGGACACCGTGCGCTCGGCCGTCACCCGCCCGACGAACGCGGCGTCGACGTCGTCGAGCCTCTCGTCGAGGGGGACGTTCGGGCAGGAGAGCGCAAGTGCGCCCGGTGCGAGGACCAGCGCAGCGAGAAACCCGGCGACGACAGCGCGGGTCAGCTCAGACCTCGAGGAGAAGGGCGTCGCCCTGACCGCCACCGGAGCAGATCGCCGCGAGGCCCAGCCCGCCTCCGTCACGCCGTAGCTCATGCACCAGCGTTCCGACGATGCGTCCGCCGGAGGCGCCGATCGGGTGACCGAGGGCGACCGCGCCGCCGTTGACGTTCACGATCTCCTCGTCGGCGCCGAGCATCCGCGTCGACTGCTTCGCGACCGACGCGAACGCCTCGTTGATCTCCACCCGCGCGACGTCGTCCATTCCGCGCCCCGCGGCCGCCAGCACTCGCTCCGCCGCGGCGGCCGGCGTCCGCGCGATGTACGCGAATTCCTCCGCCACGTACGCGTGGCCGAGGATCCGCGCCAGCGGCTCGATCCCGCGCCTCTTCGCCCACTCCTCCGAGCAGACGACGACGCACGAGCCGCCGTCTGTGACCCCGGGAGCATTGCCGGCGGTCGTCGTGCCCTCCGGGTCGAACACCGGACGAAGCGAGGCGAGCTTCTCGAGCGTCGTGTCCCGGCGGATGCTCTCGTCCGCGGCGACCTCTCCGACGGGGACGATCTCGTCGTCGAACCGGCCCGCGTCCTGCGCTGCCGCCGCGCGCTCGTGCGAGCGCGCCGCCCATGCGTCCTGGTCCTCGCGGGAGATCCCGAGATCGCGCGAGACGACAGACGCCTGCTGGACCATGTGCAGTCCGTCGAAGGTCGACGTGAGCCCGTCGAAAACCATGTGGTCGAGCACCTCGCCGTTGCCCAGCCGGTAGCCGAAACGCGCCTTCGGCAGCAGATACGGCGCGCGCGACATCGACTCCATTCCGCCGGTCACGACGACGTCGTGACGGCCGGCGGCGATCATCAGCTCGGCGATTTCGATCGCGCGGACGGACGAGGCGCACACCTTGTTGATCGTGTCCGCGGGAACCTCCTTCGGGATCCCAGCGGCGATCGCCGCCTGGCGCGCGGGCGCCTGGCCCGCACCTGCCTGGAGCACCTGGCCCATGACGACGTAGCCCACCTCCTGGGGGTCGACGCCGGCCCGCTCGAGCCCCGCGCGGATCGCGACGGCGCCGAGCTCGGTCGCGGGAACGTCGGCGAGACCGCCTCCGAGACGGCCGAACGGCGTGCGAACAGCGCTCACGATCACTGCCCCCGACATGTCGACCAGCGTACCCGGGGACTGGCGCCGGCAGGTGAGGGGGGCACAGGCAAACGAGCCTCGTAACGCTCACTGGGGTCAGGCACCTGCGGCGCCAGACCCCGCCAGACCCCATAGGCTCCTTGCTCCATGACGCCCTCCGCCACCATCACGACCGACCTGCTCACGCCGCTCGGGGCGTATCTCCGCCTGCGCGGAATGGGCGACGCGAGCTTCCTGCTCGAGTCCGTCGAGCGAGGCAGGCTGGGCCGCAGCTCGTGGATGGGAGCCGGGTCGAGGCTCGTCACGTTCGCCGAGGCGGAGGCGCTGGGGCTTCCCGTCGTCGGGTACCTCGCCTACGACCACGTCGCCGAGCTCGAGCCGACGGTGGCGCTCCCCGAGGAGGGCCACGGGCTCCCCGAGAGCCGGCTCGTCGTCGCCGAGACGCTCGTCCGCTTCGACCACGGCGCCGGAACCGCGGACGTGCTCGCAGGCTACCCGGAGGAGATCGAGGGACGTCTGGAGGCGGGCATTCCCTGGCACCCCGAGACGCGCGGCACGGCGGGCCCGCTCCGGCGCTTCCCGGAGCGCGAGCGCTACGAGGAGATGGTGCGCGTCGTGAAGCGACACATCGTCGCCGGCGACGTCTTCCAGTGCGTCCCGTCCCAGCGCGCCGAGCGGCCGACGTCCGCCTCACCGCTCGACGTCTACCGAGCGCTGCGGCGCGTCAACCCGTCGCCGTACCTCTTCCTGCTCGAGCTCGACGGGGTCGCGCTCGTCGGCTCGTCCCCCGAGCGCCTCGTTGC
>DASUFC010000103.1:0-2111 GCA_036274755.1 Gaiellaceae bacterium | reverse complement strand
GGCTGGATGCGCGCGAGGAACTGCTGCCAGTCGTCGCGAGCCTGCAGCGCGGCACGCCGGGCCTCGCGCTCGGCGTGGCTCCCGTAGCCCCAGAGCGACGTGTAGGTCGAGAGCGCGCCGACGTCCGTCGTGAACGCCCCGAGGAACCCGCCGAGCACCTCCCGCTGGATCGCGATGCCCTCCTCGGCGTACAGCCGCACGAGCTCCGGCAGCTTCCCGGTGACCACGTGGTAGTCGCGCTGCTCGACGATCATCGCGCGCCGCTCGTCACAGGCCGCCGACGGCCCAGTACTTGAGCTCCGTCCAGTCGTCGACCCCGAAGCTCGACCCCTCGCGGCCGATGCCGGACTCCTTGACTCCGCCGAAGGGCGCGACCTCGGTCGAGATGAATCCCGTGTTGACGCCCAGGATCCCGTACTCGAGCGCCTCGCCCACGCGCCAGGTGCGCGCCAGGTCGCCGGTCATGTAGTACGCCGCGAGGCCGTACGGCGTCCCGTTCGCGATCGCGATCGCCTCCTCCTCGGTCTCGAACCGGCTGATCGCCGCCACCGGGCCGAATGTCTCCTCGCGGCTCATGCGCATCTGGGCGCCGACGCCCGTGAGGACCGACGGGCGGTAGAACTGGCCCTCGATCCGGTCGCCGCCGGTCACGAGCTCCGCCCCGGCCTCGAGCGCGTCGGCGACGTGGCTCTCGACCTTCTCGACCGCCGGCTCGTCGATGAGCGGCCCGACCTGGACGCCTTCGGTGAAGCCGTCCGCGACGGTGAGCGCCTCGACCGCGACCGTGAAGCGGTCGAGGAACGCGTCGTAGATCCCGGCCTGCACGAGCATCCGGTTCGCCGAGACGCAGGTCTGGCCGGAGTTCCGGAACTTGCACACGAGCGCCGCATCCACCGCGATATCAAGGTCGGCGTCGTCGAAGACGATGAAAGGAGCATTGCCGCCGAGCTCCAACGAGATCTTCTTGACCTGATCCGCGCATTGACGCATCAACAGCTTTCCCACCTCGGTCGACCCGGTGAAGCCGAGCTTGCGCACGCGCGGATTGGACGTCAGCTCCCGCCCGATCTCGGGCGCGTCCTGCGCAGCTCCGGTGACGACGGAGAAGACGCCCGGCGGGACGCCCGCCTCATCGGCGAGCGCGGCGATCGCGAGCGCGGACAGCGGGGTCTGCTCGGCGGGCTTCAGCACCATCGTGCAGCCGACGGCGAGCGCCGGCGCGGACTTTCGCGTGACCATGGCGGAGGGGAAGTTCCAGGGCGTGATCCCGGCCGTCACACCGACGGGCTCGCGCGTCACCAGGATGCGCCGGTCCGGCGAGGGCGACGGGATCACGGCGCCGTCGACCCGCTTCGCCTGCTCGGCGAACCACTCGTAGAAGGAGAGCGCGTAGGCGATCTCCGCATGTGCCTCTGCGAGCGGCTTGCCCTGCTCGAGCACCATGAGCGTCGCCAGGTCGTTCTCACGCGCGGCCATCAGCGTCGCGAGGCGCGTCAGGATCCGGGCTCTCTCCTTTGCGGTCTGCGCCTTCCAGGCGGGGAGCGCGCGTTCTGCCGCCTCGATCGCGCGCCGCGTCTCGGACGCGCGGAGGCGCGGCACCTCGGCGATTGTCTCGCCCGTCGCCGGGTTCACGACGGGGAACGTCTCGCCGCTGTCGGCGTCGACCCAGCGGCCGTCGACATAGGCGTTCGAACGGATCAGGTCGGAAGCCACGGTCGCCACGCTCGTGACGATACCCGCGGGGTTTCGACAGCCTGCGATCGTGTCCGCCGGGTGGTGGGGGCGTCGACAGCCCGGAGTAGAGTCCACGGCGTGGAGCCCCATCCTCTCCACGTCGCCGAGACCCCGACCGTCGCGAGGCGGCCCTGATGCCGCTGCTGCGTCGTAGGGCCAGGGACGAGGAAATTCCGAAGGCCGGGCCGTACGCGCCGGGGTGGGACGTCCCCGCCCGCTTCAACTTCACGCGCGACGTGATCGAGGCGATCGCGACCGACCCGCTGAAGGCCGCGATGACGTTCGTCGACCGCGAGGGGATCGTCGATCGACGCACGTTCCACGAGATCGCGGGCGACGCGGCGCGCTGGGCGCATCTCATGCGCACGCGGCTCGAA
>DASUFC010000102.1:0-11957 GCA_036274755.1 Gaiellaceae bacterium | reverse complement strand
GGTCGAGCCGGACGCGGTGACCGTCGACGCCCTCGCTCGGCTCCAGCTCGGCGCGTGCCGCCGCGGCTGCCGGGTGGTGCTGTGCAACGCCTCCGAGCCGCTCCTCGAGCTGGTCGAGCTGATGGGGCTCTCGAACGTGCTCAGCGAGCGGCGTACTCGAGCGGCAGCCCGAAGCGCGGGAAGACCCGCTCGACGTCCAGGAAGAACGTGAGCTCGACGAGCCTCCCGTGCTCGATCTCGAGCACCTGCAGCGCCCACGGCACGTAGCCGTCGCCGTCCTCGGCCGGCTTGTACTGGCCGAACGCGGGCGCCCCGTTCGCCGATCGCACCGGGACGACGCGCGAGCCTCGGCACCCGGCGCCGGGCCCGAACCACCAGGTCAGGATGTCGTCGCGGCCCGCGAGCCACAGGTCGAACGGCGGCATCGACTGCGTCGCGTCCTCGTGGATGAGCGCCGTCAGCGCGTCCAGGTCGTACTGCTCGAACGCCGTGACGTAGCGGCGGAGGAGCTCCTCGTCGGCCGCGTCGACGGAGGGAGACGTCGTCGACTCCATGAGCTGGCTCGCCTCCAGGGTCGCCCTGGCGCGCTGGAGCGCGCTGTTCACGGACGCGACGCTCGTCTCGAGGAGCTCCGCCACCTCGCTCGCCTTCCAGCGCAGCACCTCGCAGAGGATGAGCACCGCGCGCTGGCGCGGAGGAAGCTGCTGGAGCGCCGCCACGAGAGCGAGCCGCACGGACTCCCGACCCGCCACCACCTCTGCCGGGTCCCCTTCCGGGACGACGAGCGCGTCTGCCATCGGCTCGATCCACTGCTGGTCGGGCGTCCGCAGGTTCTCGACGACGGGCTCGCCCGCAGGCCCGAGATCCATCGGCCGCGCCCGGCGCTTGCGGCTGTCGAGCATGTCGAGGCAGACGTTGGTCGCGATGCGGTACAGCCAGGACCGAAGCGCGGAGCGCCCCTCGAAGGCATCGAGCCCACGCCACGCCCGGATGAACGTCTCCTGGACGGCATCCTCGGCATCCGAGGACCCGAGCATCCGGTAGCAGTAGCCGGTCAGCTCGACCCGGTACTGCTCGAGCTGCGCCTCGACCGCGAGCGTGGCGGACGACATGCGCTCCACCGTAGCGAAGAGTGCGGGGAACCGAACCGTCGTGGCCGGCGCCCGCAGCTAGGGTGCCGTGCTCATGACCGATGCAGCGATCGGGCGCCCCGCCACACGGGGACACCACGTCAACCCATGGCTCGTCCTCGTGCTCGTCTGCATGGCGCAGTTCATGGTCATCCTCGACGCGACGATCGTGAACGTCGCGCTGCCGTCGATCCAGGCCGACCTGAAGATGTCCGAGGCCGACCTGCAATGGATCGTGAACGCGTACACGCTGACGTTCGGAGGCTTCCTCCTGCTCGGCGGACGCGCCGGCGACCTCGCGGGACGCAAGAAGGTCTTCCTCATCGGCCTCGTCGTCTTCACCGTCGCATCCCTCCTGAACGGTCTCGCGCCGAGCTCCGAGGTGCTCATCCTCTTCCGCGGCCTGCAGGGTCTGGGAGCGGCATTGATCGCGCCGGCCGCGCTCTCGATCATCACCGCGACGTTCGCCGAGGGCGCGGAGCGCACGAAGGCGATGGGCGTGTGGGCGGCGATCGCCGTCGGAGGCGGAGCCGTCGGGCTCGTCCTCGGAGGCGTTCTCGTCGAGGCGCTGTCGTGGCCGTGGATCTTCTTCGTCAACATCCCCGTCGGCATCGCGGTCTTCGTGGCGGCTCTCAGGAACGTCCCCGAGTCGCGTGACGAGCACGCGCACAAGAGCTTCGACGTCGCCGGCGCGATCACCGTGACCTCGGGCCTCATCGCGCTCGTCTACGGGATCGTGAAGGCGCAGGACAAGGGCTGGACGTCCCTGCACACGGGCGGGTTCTTCACGCTCGCCGCGGTGCTCCTCGTCGCGTTCGTCGTCATCGAGAGCCGCTCGGCCGAGCCGCTGGTTCGGCTCTCGATCTTCCGCGTGCGGACGGTGCGCGCAGCGAACGTCGTGATGCTGCTCGTCGCGTCGGGCCTCTTCTCGATGTTCTTCTTCAACACGCTCTACCTGCAGCGCGTCCTCGACTACTCGGCCCTCGAGGCAGGGATCGCGTTCCTGCCGTTCACCGCCGGAATCATTGTCGGCGCCGGGCTCTCGCAGAAGCTCGTCCCGGCGATCGGCGCCCGCGAGGTGCCACTCATCGGGATGACGATGGCGGTGGTCGGCCTGCTGCTCTTCGTGCGCCTCGAGCCGGGCGGAAGCTACGTCACCGACTTCCTGCCGGGCGTGCTGTTCGCGTCGATCGGGATGGGGCTGACCTTCGTCCCCGTCACGCTCATCGCGACGAGCGGCATCCCGACCGACGATGCCGGCCTCGCGTCCGGCCTCTACAACACCTCGCAGCAGGTCGGCGGCGCACTCGGGCTCGCGGTGCTCTCGACCTTCGCAGTGAGCAAGACGACCGACACGTTGAACGACCTCGGGCGCGCGCCGCGGCCGGCCGACGAGGCGCAGGCGCTCGTGAACGGGTTCCACGTCGCGTACGTCGGGAGCGCGCTGCTCATCGCCTCCGCGGCCGTTCTCCTCGCCGTCCTCCTCCGTCGCCGCGACGTCGTCGCGGTCGGCGAGGGCGAAGCGGCACCCGTCGCCGTCTGAGCGCACTCCGCGAGGACTATCGTCCTCCCGTGGCCGACTGGGGCGTGGTGCAGGCGATAGCGGCCTCGTTCCCCGAGGCCGAGGAGTCGACGTCGTACGGCAAGCCCGCCTTCAAGGTGAAGGGCAAGCTCTTCGCCTGGCTGAGCCCGGACGACTCGGCCGACGGCGCGCTGGCTGTCCGCGCCGACGCGGACGAGCTGGCGCTGCTCATTCGGACGGCACCCGACCGGTATTTCCAGACACCGCACTACCACGGCTACCCGATCCTCCTCGTCCGGCTCGATCGGATCGGCCGCGAGGAGCTGGCGGAGCGCATCGAGGACGCGTGGCTCCTCCGCGCGCCGAAGCGGCTCGTCGACGACTTCGTGTCCGAGAAGAGCTGAGAGTGGCCGACTGGGACACCGTGCGCGAGCTCGCGCTCGCCTTCCCGGAAGCGGAAGCCGGAAGCTCCGACCGGGTCGCGTTCAGCGTGCGCGGGAAGGGCTTCGCCTGGGAGGCTCGTGAGCGGGACGGTGGCGGGCTCGCCGTCCGCGTCGACCGCGACGAGAAGGCGCTCATCCTGGAGGCGAATCCCGAGGTCTACTTCACCAGCCCGCACTACAACGGATTCCCGGCCGTGCAGATCCGGGTCGAGGCGGTCGATCCCGAGGAGCTCCATGCCCGGCTCGAGGACGCCTGGCTCATCCAGGCGCCGAAGCAGCTCGCCGACCGGTACGTCGCCGAGCACGGCGACGACTGAACCACGTCGACCGTAGGATCGCCCGATGCCGTACGCGCAGATCGGCGACATGGCGATGTACTACGAGGAGCTCGGCAGCGCCGATGCGACCCCGCTCGTCCTGTTGCACGGCGCCGGTGGGACGGTCGACGACCCGATGGGCGGCTGGGCGGACCTGGCACCGTCGTTCGCCGAGCGCTACCGCGTCCTCTCCGTCGAGCATCGCGGGCACGGGCGCACGAACAACCCGGCCGGCTTCATGACCTTCGAGCTGATCGGCGACGACGTCGCCTCACTCGTTGCCCAGCTCGGGCTCCCTCCGGTCCACATCGCGGGAATCAGCGACGGTGGCGTCGTCGCGCTCGATTGCGCGTTGCGCAGGCCGGAGCTGACCCGCACGATCACCGTGCTCGGCGGCAACTACACGACGAACGACGACATCGCCGACTTCGCGGCCTCGATGGAGCCCGACGCCATCGAGCGGGCCGCGCCCGAGGCTGCCGCCGAGATCGCCCGCCGCCACGACCAGGGCAAGGAGCCCGGCTTCTGGAAGGACCTCCTGCGTCAGATCATCGACAACAACACGAAGAACCCGACGTGGACGGAGGAGGACCTCGCGCGGATCTCCTGCCCCGCCCTGCTCATCGCAGGCGAGAACGATCCATTCGCGACGCTCGAGCAGATGACGACGATGAAGCGCGCGATCCCCGGAGCCGAGTGGCTGATCGTCAACCACGCGGGCCATCCGGTGCACTTCGAGCACCCCGAGATCGTCGGGCCGCGGCTGCTCGACTTCCTCGACCGCAACTAGTCGCGAAGGCCTACGCCGTCGCGTCCGCGACGAACGCCGCGATCGCGGCGGAGAAGGCGTGCCGGCTCGACTCCCAGGCGTAGAACATGTGGCCGCCGCCGTAGTGCTGAACCGTGAGCCGGTCCGCCATCTGCGGATCGAGGCGCATCAGGTTCCGGAGCCTGTCGCTCGCGTAGTACGGCGTCACGAGGTCGTACTGGCCGTGGGTGATGAACGCCTTCATGTGCGGGTTCAGTGCCATCCCGTAGCGGAAGTCGTCCGTCGCGCCCGGAGGCGGCGAGAACGCGTGCGTCTCCCCGTCGTTCTTCCAGGACGTGAAGACCTCGTACGAGAGGAGCGCGTACTCGCGGTCCGTCTGGACGCCGATCTCGGAGCGGAGCATCCGGTTCACCGCCGCCGTGTACGCAGGGCCGATCCCGGAGAGGGTCGGGTCCGCCCATGCGAACTCGGTCCGGTCCGGGAAGGGGTCGGTCGCGGTGATCGTCGTGTCGTAGAGCCCGACGATCTTTCGCTCGTCGCGCAGCAGCTCGCGCGCGAAGGTGAGGATCCCGACACGTCCCTCGGCGCGCGTGACGAGCTCGAGCGGGAGACCGAGCAGGTCGGCGAGCCGTTCGAGGATCCGGCTTCGCTCCTTTGCCGGGAGCGACGCGCCGCGCGTGAGGAAGCTCGCGTAGTCGCCGGTCGAGAATTCCTCCGCGGCACGCAGCGCCTTCTCGAGGGACGTGCCCTTCCGGAAGGCGCGCGAGCGGCCGTGGTGGAGCGCCGCCGCAGCCATCGTCGGCACACGGTCGACCCAGCCGAGGACGTCGTAGTCCGTCGGCCCGAGGCCCGTGATCTCGAGTGCCGGCGAGATGAGGATCGCGCCATTCAGGCCGACGCCCGCTGTCTCCTGCAGCGAGCGCGCGAGTCGGCCGACGCGATAGCCGCCGTAGCTCTCGCCCGCAATGAAGATCGGCGATCCCCAGCGACCGTTGTCCGAGAGCCAGCGCCCGATGAACTCGCACAGTGACTCGAGGTCGCGCTTGTAGCCGAAGTACTCCTTCGGATCGGGGGCGTCGTCGGGCTTGCCGCCGCCCTCCTTGCCCTCACCCTTCTTCTCGGGCTCGATGACGCGGCTGAAGCCGGTCCCGACGGGATCGACGAAGACGAGATCGGTGAACGCGAGCCACGACGACTCGTTCTCGACGAGGCGCGCGGGCATCGTCGGCAGCGTGCCGTCGGCGGGGAAGTCGACCCGCTGCGGCCCCACGGCTCCCATGTGCAGGTAGGCCGACGCCGCTCCGGGCCCGCCGTTGAAGACGAAGGTCAGCGGGCGCCCGCGCCCTCCGTCGTCGGCCACGTAGGAGACCGAGAAGATCTCGGCCGCAGGCTTCTCCTTCTTCCGCAGGACGGTCCACTTGCCGGTGACGGTGTAGCCGACCGCCTTTCGCCCTCGGCCCCACGTCCCCGTGGTCTCCGCGCCTGCCGGCGGCTCGTGATCCGGCTTCGCCTCGCTCGTGTCGTTCTTCGTGTCGTCGCTCATGGGGGCGCACGCTACCCGCTGTTCACCCGCAGCCGCCTGCGGTCATCTGCGGATGCCACTCGAGCCCATGGGCGCGACGATCCAACTGAACACGGAGGCGGCAGTGAGCCAGACCGCAGTCGAGTCCCGCAAGCACACGCCGACGGCGGTTCCGATGCAGGCGCCGGGCTCGGCGTTCTTCGCGCTCATGGCCGGGCTGTGGGGCTCGTTCGTGACCCTCCTCGCCGTCTCCCCGAGCACGCTGGACGAGGCGTACGACTGGCTGACGGGGCTTCCGATCGTGTGGGAGATCCTCGTGTGGATCCTGACGCTGCCCTGGACCGTCGCGTACCTCGTGTACGACGGCTCCTGGACGCACTGGCTCCGCACGCTCCTCGTCGTCCTGATCGCCACGGTGCACCTCGCCGCGTGCGCTCCGCGATCGCCCCGACCCGACGTGTAAGAGTGCACCGCATCGACGACACGACGAACTCTCCGTCTCCGGTCCGCATCGAGGGCGCGCTCGAGCCCGACCTGAGTCGCTGGCTGTGGCTCGTCAAGTGGCTGCTCGCGATCCCGCACTACATCGTGCTGGCGTTCCTGTGGCTCACGCTCTTCGTGCTCACGGTGATCGCCTTCTTCGCGATCCTCTTCACGGGCCGTTACCCGCGGGGGATCTTCGACTTCAACCTCGGCGTCCTGCGCTGGACGTGGCGCGTCGCCTTCTACTCGTACGGCGCCCTGGGAACGGACCGCTACCCGCCGTTCACGCTCGACGACGTCCCCGACTATCCGGCTCGCTTCCACGTCGAGTACCCGGAGCAGCTTTCTCGGGGGCTCGTGCTCGTGAAGTGGTGGCTGCTCGCGATCCCGCACTACATCGTCGTCGGGATCCTGCTCGGAGGGGGCGGGTACGCGGCCTCGCACGTCGGCGACTACGATCGGGTGTGGGGGTTCGGCTACCACTCGGGCCTGATCGGCGTCCTCGTGTTCTTCGTCGGCGTCGCGCTGCTCTTCACGACGAGGTACCCACGCGGGCTCTTCGATCTCGTGCTCGGCCTCGACCGCTGGGTGGCCCGCGTCGCGGCCTACGTCCTCCTGATGCGCGACGAGTACCCGCCGTTCCGGCTCGACCAGGGCGGAGCCGATCCCGGCACGCCGGCGGGCACCGAGCCCGGCGCCGAGCCGGCTCCTGTGCTCGCAGCGGAAGCCCCAGCGGCCGTCGAGCAGCCGAAGGGCGGCGGGACGTTCGGGAAGGTCGTCCTCATCGTCGTCGGCGTGATCGCCGGCATCCTCGCCTTCGGGCTCCTCGCCGGCGGCTGCGCGCTCGTGGCGGTCGACCAGACCCAGCGCGACGACGACGGGTTCCTCATGTCGCCGAGCCGCGACCTCACGACGCCGTCGTACGCGATCGTCTCCGAGAGCGCCAAGCTCGACACGGGCGGCGCAGAGTGGGCGCTCGACACGTTCCTCGGCACGATCCGGATCCGCAGCGAGAGCGAGCGCCCGGTCTTCGTCGGCATCGGGCCGGCGGCCGCCGTCGACGCGTACCTCGCGGGTGTGGACCGCGACGAGATCTCCGATCTCGACAACTCCGGTGATCCCGAGTACACGTCGCGTGAGGGAGGTGCTCCTCGCTCGCCCCCGGCCGAGCAGACGTTCTGGGCGGAGTCCGCGAGCGGCTCCGGGGAGCAGACCGTCGACTGGGAGCCTCAGGACGGCCGCTGGCGCGTCGTCGTCATGAACGCGGACGCGTCCCGCGGCGTCTCGTCCGACATGAGCATCGGCGCCGAGCTCGACTCGGCGCTGTGGATCGGGATCGGACTGCTCGGGCTGGGCGTGCTCTTCGCAGCCGCCGCCGGGCTGGCCATCACCGGCGCAGTTCGCCGCCGCGGCTAGAGCCGCGCCGCGGGTAGAACGCGAGGATGGAGATCGGCGTCTTCACCTTCGCGGACACGCGCGGAGGCGAGATCGGAGCGGAGCAGCGGCTCCGCGAGCTCGTCGAGGAGGTCGAGCTGGCGGACGCGGTCGGGATCGACGTGTTCGGCGTCGGCGAGCACCACCGGCCCGACTTCGCGGTGTCCACGCCGGCCGTGGTGCTCGCCGCGGCGGCGGCGCGGACGAAACGGATCCGGCTGACGAGCGCGGTCACGGTGCTCAGCTCCGACGATCCGATCCGCGTGTTCCAGGAGTTCTCGACGCTCGACCTCCTGTCCGAAGGACGAGCCGAGATCATGGTCGGCCGCGGCTCGTTCATCGAGTCCTTCCCGCTGTTCGGCTACGACCTGCGCGAGTACGACGCGCTCTTCGCCGACAAGCTCGAGGCGCTCCTCCACATCCGCGCAACCGGCACGTCGCGTGACGGCCACGGCGTGTTCCCGCGCCCGCTGCAGGATCCGCTGCCGATCTGGGTCGCCGTCGGCGGGACGCCCGAGTCGGCCGTGCGCGCCGGGATGCTCGGGTTGCCGATGGCGCTCGCGATCATCGGGGGCGAGCCGGCACGCTTCCAGCCGTTCGCCGAGCTCCACCGCCGCGCCGCCGCGGAGGCGGGCCACGAACGGCCGCCGCTGAGCATCAACTCGCACGGCTACATCGCCGAGACGCGGCAGCAGGCGCTCGACGAGTCGTACCCGTACGTGTCCGCCGCAATGAACAGGATCGGTCAGGAGCGCGGCTGGCCGCCCATGCAGCGGCCCGACTACGACGCGGCCGCCACGCGACGAGGCGCGAACTTCGTGGGCACCCCGCAGGACGTCGTGGACAAGATCCTCTTCCAGCACGAGATCTTCGGGCACGACCGCTTCATGATCCAGTTCACGGTCGGTGGCGTCCCGCACGAGGGGATCCTGCGCTCCATCGAGCTCCTGGGGCGCGAAGTGGTGCCCGCGGTACGGGAGCAGCTCGGCCTCTGAGCGCAGCGCGGTACGGCTAGCCGAATTGCCCAGAGCTGCCGCGGACGCGACAATGGGACCCGATGTCCCAGGTCGTGGACGCGCTCGAGGAAGCCCGCGGCGCAGCAGGACGCCAGTCCTGGCGCGCGGCGTACGCCGCCTACGGCGGGGTCGACGACCCCGAGCTGGCGGCATCCGACCTCGAGCTGTACGGCGAGGCGGCATGGTGGAGCGGGAAGCTCGAGGAGGCGATCTCGCACCGAGAGCGCGCGTACGCCGCGTACACGGCGGACGGTGACGAGCTCGGGGCCGCGCGCATGGCGCTCACGCTGGCGTGGGACTACGAGGGACGGGGCGCATTCGCGATCGCGGGCGGCTGGCTCGCGAACGCGGAACGCCTTCTCGGAGGGCTTCCCGAGGCGCCGGAGCACGGGCGCCTCCTGCTCGTCCACGCGCTGACGGCACTCTTCGCCGAAGGCGACTTCGACCGCGCGATCGAGATCTTCGACGAGTCGTACGAGCTCGCGAAGCGCGTCGGCGACCGCGACGGGCAGATGCTCGCCCTGTCCGGCAAGGGACGCTCGATGATCAAAGCGGGGCGCATCGACGAGGGCCTGGCGCTCCTCGACGAGGCGACCGCTTCCGCGATGTGCGGCGACCTGCGCGCGCACTCGGCCGGGCTCGTCTACTGCATCACGATCAGCTCCTGCCAGGACCTCGGCGACTATCGGCGCGCGGCCGAGTGGACCGAGGCGGCGAACTGCTTCTGCGACAAGCTCGACGTCTCGGGCTTCCCCGGGGCGTGCCGCATCCACCGGGCCGAGGTGCTCCGACTGCGCGGCGACTGGCCGGCCGCCGAGGCGCAGGCCGTCGCAGCCTGCGAGGAGCTGCACGACTTCGATCGCTCGATCACCGCGAGCGGCCACTACGAGATCGGCGAGATCCGCCGCCGCCGCGGCGACTTCGCCGGCGCGGAGGAGGCGTACCGCGTCGCGAACGAGCTGGGCCGCGAGCCGCAGCCGGGCCTGTCGCTCCTACGGCTCGCCGAGGGGAAGATCGACGCCGCGGCCGCGGGCATCTCGCGCACCGTCGAGGACGCCTCCGAGCCGCTGTTCAGGCTCCGCCGCCTCCCTGCCCAGGTGGAGATCGCGATCGCCGCCGGCGACCTCCGGACGGCGCGCGCTGCCGCGGACGAGGCCGAGCAGATCGTCGACTCGTACAAGATCGGGAACCGGCGCGCCGCGGCCTTCGACGCCACCGTGCACCTCTCGCGAGGCCAGATCCAGCTCGCCGAGAAGGACTGGGCGGGAGCGATCTCGTCGCTCAGGACCGCGCGGGACGAGTGGAAGGGGGTGGGCGCCCCGTACGAGACGGCACGCGCGCGAATGCTCCTCGGCACTGCCTTCACCCGCTCGGGAGACGAGCACGCCGGGACGGCCGAGCTCGAGGGAGCGCTCGCGACCTTCGAGCGCCTCGGCGCGGCGCCCGACGTGGCCCGCACGAAGGAGCTCCTCGGGAAGACGGAGACCCGGCGCACCTTCCTCTTCACGGACATCGTCGACTCCACGAAGTTGCTCGACACGCTCGGCGACGACAAGTGGAAGCGCCTCCTCGCACGCCACGACGAGCTCGTCCGGGAGTCGATCTCGGAAGCCGGAGGGGAGGTCGTCAAGCAGACCGGCGACGGCTTCTTCGCGACGTTCGAGAACCCGAAGGCCGCAGTCGACGCCGCCGTTGCGATCCAGCGCGCGCTCTCGGCCGAGATCGTCGCACCGGACGTCCGAATCGGCGCGCACGCCGGAGCTGCGTTTCGGACCGAAGCGGACTACGGCGGGCAAGGCGTTCACGTCGCCTCGCGCGTCGGCGCCGCAGCACACGCGGGCGAGATCCTGGTGACGGCCGAGACGCTCGACGGGATCGGTACGCCCTACCGGCTGTCCGAGCCGCGTTCAGAGACGCTGAAGGGCCTCGAGCAGCCGGTCGAGGTCGTCGCGGTGGCCTGGCGCTAGGCGCGGACGACCGAGTAGCGCGCGCATACGAAGTCGCCGTTTCGCGCGGTCTCCTCGAGGGCGAGCTCGACATGCCGCGGCAGGAGCGGCTTGCCCGATCCGAGCGTCACGGGAGCGACGTAGACGATCACCTCGTCGAGAAGACCGCGGTCCGCGAACTGCCCGACGAGGTCGCCTCCGCCGACGATCCAGAGATTCTTGCCTCCCGCCGCTTCACGCATCTCCTCGTGGACGGAGACGACGTCGTCGCTCGCGAAGCGGATGTCGGCGTCGGGAACGCCGGCTGCAGCTCGGTGGGTGAAGACCCAGCACGGGATGTCGTAGGGCCAGCCGTCCGACATGTGCCCGAGAACCCAGTCGTAGGTGGCTCTCCCCATCGCGAGCACGCCCACGTCGGCGATGAACGCCTTGTAGTTGAGCGGGCCGTCGTGATCCTGCTCCCGAGTGAAGAGCCACTCGAGCGAGTCCTCCGAATCCGCGATGAAGCCGTCGAGCGTCGTGGCGGTGTAGTACTGCGTCCTGCTCATCGGTTGGCGTCGTTGTCGAGCCAGCTGCCCACGACGAGCGACCAGAACTCCGGCTGCGCCTGGAATCCGAGCGCGCGATACAGCTCCTGCGCGTCGTCCGTCTGCAGCCCGACGTGCTGACCGGGAACCTCGGCGAGCAGCTGCCGGATCATGTCC
Organism: Gaiellaceae bacterium; assembly: GCA_036274755.1. Taxonomy (GTDB): domain Bacteria; phylum Actinomycetota; class Thermoleophilia; order Gaiellales; family Gaiellaceae; genus GMQP-bins7. Next base: position 671 of record DASUFC010000102.1, on the reverse strand, counting down.
GACGCCACTCCCTGCCGGCGGTACGACGAGTGCGTCCAGACGTCCACGAGGTAGGCGTTGCACACGCCGTCCGACAGCAGACGCGCCATCCCGATCACACGCTGCCCGTCACGGGCGAACGCGACGTGCTGCGACTGCTCGAAGGAGCGGCGAAGCGCGCGTGCGTTGCGCCCGTTGTCCCAGTCATCCGCGGCGAGATCGGCCTTCGTCGCCTCCCAGTCGATCCCCTCGAGCGACGAGTCGATCCGCACGGCCATGTCGGCCGATCGTACTCAGCCGCAGGCAGAGACGGATCGCCCGAGAAAACGGAGCGTCCCGCGGCACAACCCCACGGCAGCCCGCTGCCGGTAGGTAGACGTCGCGAGCAGCCGGTCCTCGGTCGGGTTCGTCATGAAGCCCATCTCGACGAGGATCACGGGAACGTTGGACCAGTTGAAGCCGGTGAAGTCGGAGCGCTCCTGCAGGCCACGGTCGGGGAAGCCCAGCGAGCTGCGAAGCGCGCGCTGGACGGTCGCCGCCGCGCGCTTGCTCTGTGCGTACACGTCGTCGGTCCAGCCGCGCCGGTACGCGGGGTAGAGCGTGTGCGTCCCGCGAGCCGAGGGATCGGTCGAGCCGTCGGCGTGGATGCGGAGGAAGAGCCGCGCATGGGCGCGGTTCGCGATTCGGGCACG
>DASUFC010000101.1:0-7730 GCA_036274755.1 Gaiellaceae bacterium | reverse complement strand
GCAGCCAACCCGCAGGTCCGCAACGAGCGTCCTTGACTCTCGCGGCCGGAACTCGCGCTCGCGAGTTACGACCTGCGGAACCCGGCCGCGTAGACCCGAACGCATCCACTAGGACTGCCGAGGCGTCGAAAGCGCTCTACGAGCGTCCTTGACTCTCGCGGCCGGAACTCGCACTAGCGAGTTCCGGCCTGCGGGAAACTCAGCTGAACCGCTCGAACTCTTCGGGCTCTTCGAGGGGCTCCGGCCCGATGCCCGCGACGACCGTCTCCTGCGAGCGCTCGTGGAGTCGCTCGCGCCCACGCTTCACCGCGGTCAGGAACTTGTCGAGATTGAGCTCGAGCGTCGACAGGATCGAGTCCGCCCAGTCCTCCATCTCGAGACGGGTCTCGCGTGCCTGGCGCTTCGCGTCGTCGACGATGTCGTCGGCCTGCTTCTCGGCGAGCTTGACGATCTCCGTCTGGGACGCCTCACGCATGGCCTGCTCGCGTGCGTCCTGGATGATCCGATCGCACTCCCGCTTGGCCTCGGCGAGCATCTCCTGGCGCTCCTTGACGATCCAGCGCGCCTGCTTGATCTCCTCGGGGATCGTCGCCCGCATCTGGTCGAGGATCTCGTAGATCTCCTCGCGGTCGAGGCGAACCTGGTCGGTCAAGGGCACGGCCTTCGCGTTGTGCACGAGGTCGTCGAGCCTGTCGATGAGAACGAGTACGTCCATGGGCGGCCAGTCTACTCCGAGGGTGGGACGGGAGCGCCTGGCTTCCCATCCGGGTAGAGCTCTGCGAACCGCGCGGCCACGGCGGGCGGGACGAGCTCGTCCACCTTGCCGCCGAACGAGGCGATCTCCTTCACGCCGCTCGACGACACGAAGCTGTACAGGGGGCTCGACATCACGTAGAGGGTCTCGATCTCCGGCGCGAGCAGGCGGTTCAGGTGGTTCATCTGGAACTCCCACTCGAAGTCTGCGATGACGCGCAGGCCCTTCACCATCGTCTTCGCGTCGTGCTTTCGGGCGAAGCCGACGACGAGCTCCGAGAAGACGTCGACGACGACGTTCTCCATGTCGCTGAGCGCGTCCTCGAGGAAGGCGACACGCTCCTCGACCGTGAACAGCGTCCGCTTGTGCCCCGGGTCGCGCACGACGCCCACCACGATGCGGTCGAAGATCCCGGCGGCACGCCGGATGACGTCGACGTGCCCGTTCGTGACGGGGTCGTAGCTGCCGGGGCAGATCGCTGTTATCAAGGGGAGAACACCGTGATCCGCGCGGAACCGTAGCGCCGGGTCGTGACGAGGTCGAGCGGAAGGTCGGGCTCGATGCGCTCCGACGTCTCGACGACGACGAGCGCGTCGGCGGCGAGGACCGGCGGCAGAAGCGTCGCGAGCTCGGGCTCGTGCAGCGCCCATTCGTCGTAGGGCGGGTCCGCGAGCACGAGGTCGTACGTTCGCCGACGCGTGCTTTCGTCGCGAAGCGCACGGACGACGTCCCCAGTGACGACGACCGCACCCGTCAGGCGCAGCTTCTCGAGATTCGACCGGATGACGCGCGCGGCGCCGCGGTCGCGCTCGACGAAGACACAGCTCGCGGCACCGCGCGACAGCGCCTCGAGGCCGAGCGCTCCGGAGCCGGCGAAGAGGTCGAGGACTTGGGCCTTCTCGACGGAGCCGACGATGGAGAACAGGGCCTCCCGGACGCGATCCCCCGTGGGCCTCGTGACGACACCCGGCGGCGCCTCGATGCGATGGCCCTTGCGCGAGCCGGCGACGATTCTCACGTCGAGGCAGGCCGACCGAGCTTCGCGAGCAGGGCATCGGCCTCGGCAACGATCCCGGACACGATGGCCGCCGCGGGCTCGACGCGGTCCACGAGACCCACGCTCTGGCCGGCGTAGAGCGAGAGCGCCTCGATGTTGCCGTCCATCCCCTCGACGGGCAGGCTCGACGAGTAGCGGCGGATTGGGGTTCCGTCGCCACGCGTTGCCACGTCCTCCCCCTCGCGCGGCCGCTGCCCGATCCGCGGATACCCGGCGTCTGCCCACATGCGGTACGTCGAGTTGCGAAGCGCTCGGTGCGGGGCATCCTCCCAGCCGAGGTGAAACAGATCGTGTGCGTGGAACGTGTCCGTCTCGGCCGCGCCCGCGAGCAGCTCCCGAAAGACGGGATGCAACGGCGCCTCCTCCGCGAGAAGGAACCGCGTCCCGATCCACACGCCGTCCGCGCCGAGCGCCAGCGCAGCTGCAAGCCCCCGGCCGTCCGCAATGCCTCCGGCCGCGACCACGGGCAGCGAGACGGCATCACGGACCGCGGGTACGAGCACGAACGTGCCCACCTCGCCCCAGACGTGTCCGCCGGCCTCGAAGCCCTGGGCGACGACGACGTCCACGCCGACGGCCTCCGCCCGCCGCGCCTCCTCGGCCGAGCCGACGGTCGTGAGCACGAGCGCTCCGGCGGCGTGGATGGTCTCGACCCACGGCGCCGGATCTCCCCAGGCGAGAGACACCGCGGACACACCGGCCTCGAGCAGCGCCGAGAGCCGCTCCTCGGGAGGCCACTCGAGAAGCACGTTCGCGGCGAACGGCCTGTCCGTCTCCGCCCGGACGGCGTCCACCATCGAGCCGATCGCCCCGGGCCGCGAAAACGAGACCGAGATCGTCCCCAGCCCGCCCGCCTCGGACACGGCTGAAGCGAGTGCCGGGCCTGCGGCGGTACCCATCGGGGCCTGGATGACAGGGTGCTCGATGCCGAGCAGTTCTGTCAGGCGCGTGCGGATGGAGGCACGATGCCACACCCGCGACCCCGCACCGTGTCGCTAGGACTCGCCCAAGTGATCCGACTCGCCGAGGAGGCGATCGACGGCGTCCGTCAGCAATCCCTCACCCGCGAGGACGCGAGCGGCGTCCCGTGCGCGCTCGAGCAGGTCCTGGTCGCGCCGCAGCCGCACGAAGCGCAGGTCCGAGTAGCCGGACTGTCGCGCACCGAGGAGCTGGCCCTCGCCGCGGATCTCGAGGTCGCGCTCGGCGAGCTCGAACCCGTCCGTCGTCGCGACCATCGCCTCGAGCCGTTCGCTCGCGGTCTCGGTGAGCTCGTCCTTGGGACGCGAGACGAGGAGGCAGTACGACTGCTCCGCCCCGCGCCCGACCCGCCCGCGCAGCTGGTGGAGCTGCGCGAGGCCGAAGCGGTCGGCCTCCTGGACGATCATGATCGTCGCGTTCGGGACGTCGACGCCGACCTCGATCACTGTCGTCGCGACGAGGACGTCGAGCTCGCGCGCCTTGAAGGACGCCATGATCCGCCTGCGCTCGTCGGGGCGCAGGCGGCCGTGCAGGCACCCGACGCGGTAGCCGCGCAGCTCGCCGGCACGGAGGCGCTCGGCCTCCTCCTCGGCCGCACGGGCGACGCGTGTCTCGGACGCCTCGATCAGCGGGCACACCACGTACGCCTGGCGTCCGTCGTCCAAGTGGCGACAGAGCCGCGAGTACGCCTCCGAGCTGCGATCGTCCGTCACCCACGCGGTGATCACCGGCTTTCGGTCCGCCGGCGGGAGCGCGAGCTCGCTGACCTCGAGGTCGCCGTAGACCGTCAGCGCCAGCGTCCGCGGGATCGGCGTCGCGGTGAGGTGCAGCACATGCGGGCTGCGGCCCTCGACGAGCGCCGTCCGCTGCGCGACGCCGAAGCGATGCTGCTCGTCGACGACCGCGACCGCGAGGTCCCGGAAGTCGACCTCCTTCTCGATCAACGCGTGCGTCCCCACGACGACGTCGGCGTCGCCGGAGGCGATGAGCTGCCGCGCGAGGCCGTGCTCGCGCGCTCTGAGCGAGCTCGTGAGCAGGACGGCTCGCACGCCGAGGGGAGCGGACAGCTCGTCGATCGTGAGGAAGTGCTGCTCGGCGAGCGTCTCGGTCGGCGCCATGAGCGCTCCCTGCCGTCCCGACTCGACCGCCCGCAGGAGCGCGTGCAGCGCGACCACCGTCTTCCCCGATCCGACGTCCCCCTGCAGGAGGCGCTGCATCGGGACGGTGCGATCCAGATCGGCGTCGATCTCCCCGATCGCTCGCTCCTGATCCGGGGTGAGCGTGAACGGGAGCGAGCCGCGATACCGGACGATGAGCTCACCCGGCGGGCCGAGCGGGTCCGCGGATGCCCCCTCGCGTGCCGCAGCAGTCCGCGCGAGCGCGAGGCGCAGGACGAGGAGCTCGTCGAACGCGAGCCGGGCGCGCCCCGCCTCGGCCTCGGTCAGCGTGCGGGGGCGATGAACCGCCGCGAGGGCGTCCGCGCGCAGCGGGAGCCGCTCGGACACGAGCAGCTCGGCCGGCAGGTCGTCACCGAGGTCGCGCACGAGCTCGAGCGCCTGCGCGTGCAGGTCGCGGAGACGCTTCTGTGCGACGTCCTCGGTTGCCGGATACACGGGAGCGAAGTCGCCCGTCTCGCCCTCGCCGTCGAGGTCGTAGGACGAGACCGCGAATCCGTGCCGGTTCGCCTTGCCGCGGAGCCTCACTGCCGTGCCCGCAGCGAGCTTCCCCTCGAGCCACGGCTGGTTGAACCACGTCGCCTTGATCTCGCCCGAGTCGTCTGCAACGCGTGCTGTCAGGATCTGCAGGCGCCCGCGGCGATAGCTCGACACCGCGCGCACGACTCCCTCGATGACGGCCTCGTCGTCGCCGAACAGATCGCAGATGCGCTTGAGCGGGGCCGCCTCCTCGTACCGGCGTGGTCGCTGCCAGAGCAGGTCCTCGACGACGCTCAGTCCGAGCTTTCCGAGCCGTCGAGCGAGCGTCGGCCCGACGCCGTGCAGCGTCTCGATGGAATCGCCGAGCCGGTCGCCTCGCGGCGCCGAGTGCGGGCGCGGCCAGCGCTCAGGCGCGTCGAGACCGGCGAACCCCGCCAGCGGGCGTACGGTCGTCCCCATCACAGGCGCGGACCACTATAGGTCCAGCGGAAGCGGTCAGGGATCGACCGCGAGGGTGTAGAGCCAGCCGGGCTGCCAGCGGAACGAGCCTTCGACGAGCTCGTCGAGCGGCGCTCCTTCGAGCACGTGGTCGAGAGCCCATTTGGTGGCCGAGTGCCCGATCACGGCGATGCGCCGATCCGCGTATCGCGGCGGCAAGTCCTGCAGGAAGCTGCGGACGCGCGAGACGACGTCCGCGTAGCTCTCCCCACCGGAATACGGGTCGTAGACATGGCGTGCCCGTTCGACCTCGAGCCGCGCGACCGCCGTCCCGTTGAGCATCCCGTAGTTGCACTCGCGCAGCCGCCAGTCGTGGAGGATTGGGAGACCGCGGCCGCCGAACGCGATCCGAGCGGTCTCCGCGGCGCGCGCGAGGTCCGAGCTGAAGACGGCGGCGATGTCCTCGTCCGCTCGGCGCTCACCGAGCTCCTTCGCCTGACGCTGCCCGAGCGGCGAGAGCTGGCCGTCCAGCCAGCCCGAGGCCACCCACCGCTCGTTGTCGGTCGTCGTCGAATGCGTCTCGAAGACGATCTCGATGCTGGAGACGCGCCGGCGGCGTGCCACGGCTCAGTCCGCGTCTTGGAACCAGAAGAACCCGACCGCGCCCGGCCCCGCATGCGTGCCGACGACTGCACCGAGCGTCGAGGTGAACTCGATCTCGGCACCCGGCCGAACGCGCCAGGCGAGCTCGGAGAGCGTGCCCACCCACTCCTCGGCGTCCGCGTGCGCGATCGCGACGTGCAGGCCCGGACCATCGGTCGTCGCCTCGACGAAGCGGCGCTCGAACTCCGCGAGCGCCTTCTGCTTGCCGCGCACGCGCGCGACCGGAATCACGACTCCGTCCTCCACGCCGAGGACCGGACGAAGGTTCAGGAGCGAGCCCGCCAGAGCCTGCGCCTTGCCGATGCGACCGCCGCGCTGGAGGTACTCGAGCGTCTCGACGGTGAAGAGCACGTCGCACTGTGCGTGGAACCGCTCGACGAGCCGCTCGATCTCCTCGTCCGTCGTGCCGCGCGCCAGCCGGCGCTGGATCGCGTGCGAGAGCATCGCGATCGCGAGCGACGCCGTCTCGGTGTCGACGACGCGCACCTTCTCGCCGCCGATCTCCTGGGCAGCCAGCTCGGCGCTCTGGAACGTCCCCGACAGCTTGGCGGTGACGTGCAGGGAGTAGATCCGCTCGTACGCGGCAAGGTCCTCGTAGGCGTTCAGGAAGTCCTGCGGCGTCGGCTGCGCGGTGGACGGCGTGACCGGAGACACACGCAGCTTCTCGTAGAAGTCCGCCGGCCCGAGCTCGAGGTAGTCGCGGTACACCTCGTCGCCGAAGCGCACGTACAGCGGCACGAAGCGCATGTTCGGAAAGCGCGCCGGCGCGTCGGGATAGTCCGAGGTCGAGTCGAGGACGATCGCGGTGTTCTCGCTCGTCAGGTTCACGGCCTCACCTCCCTGCTGCTGCGCGGATCGCGCTCACGAGTGCGTCGACCCCCTCGTCCTTGCGCACGAGCGCCGCGGCGGCCGACGACGCGGCATCGTACTCGGCCTGACCGGCGGAGGCGCTCAGGAAGACGACCGGGCTTCGGACACCGGCCGCAACCGTGCGCCCGTCGATGTCCGGGAGCCGCAGGTCGAGGACCGCCACGTCTGGCTCGAGCTCGGCGGCGCGGACGATCGCACGCTCTCCCGTCGTCTCCGTCCCGACAACCTCGATCTCCGGCCGCAGGCCGAGGAGGAACACGATCGAGTCGCGGTAGGCGTCGTTGTCCTCCACGAGGAGCACGCGGATCGGCGCGTCACTGCCGCTCACTGGGCCACGAAGAGCAGCGGATAGTGCGGTTGACCCCCTTCGTGCACCTCCACTTCGAGCCCCGGATGGCGCTCCGCGAGGGCTGCGACGAGCCCGTCCAGCGCCGGCGCCTCCTCCCCCGTGAGGATCGTCAGGAACTCCTTGCCGCCGTCGAGCACCCTGTCGACGACCTCGTGCACCACGACGTCCAGGTCGGGGCTCGAAGCAACCGCAACGTCGTCGACGAGACCGAGGTACGCCCCCTCGCTGATCTCCACGCCGTCGAGCGCCGTGTCGCGTACGGCCACGGTCACCTCACCGGTCCTCGCCGCATCGAGCTCGACTCGCATCGCCTGCTCGTTCTCGTCGAACGCCGCACCCGGGACGAAGCCGACCATCGCCGCGAGCCCCGCCTGGACGGACCGGGACGGGAGGATCCTCACGTTCTTCTCGCTGAGTGCCGCGGCCTGCTCCGCGGTGAGGATCACGTTCGAGTTGTTCGGCAGGACGAGCACGTCGTCCGTCGGGACGGCATCGATCGCCTCGACGATGTCGGCCGCCGACGGGTTCATCGACTGCCCGCCCTCGATCACGCGCGTCGCGCCGAGGCTCTCGAGCAGCCTGCGATTCCCCCGTCCCTGGGCGACGGCGACGATGCCCGTCTCGAGCGTCGGGAGTGAGCTCGGCGTGGCCTCGAGCAGCCGCTCCTCGCGCTGCGCAGTCTGGTGGTGCATGTTCGCGATCTCGACGCCCTCGACGGTCCCGACGGCGGTGCCGAGCGTCAGTGCCCGCCCGGGGTCGTCCGTGTGCACGTGGACCTTCAGCGCGGTGTCGTCACCGACGACGAGCAGCGAGTCCCCGATCTGCTCGAGCTCGCTCTCGAGCGCGTCCTTGTCGAGTCCGTCTCCTTCGACGACGAACACCGTGCAGTAGCGGTACTCCGAGAGCTCCTGGTGGATGGCGTCGAACCCCAGCGTCTCGGCGTCGACCGGCGCCTCGGGGATCTCC
>DASUFC010000100.1:0-4455 GCA_036274755.1 Gaiellaceae bacterium | reverse complement strand
TGAACCAGCACGCGGGTACGCTAGCCGCGAGGTGAGCGACACGCCCCACTGCTACCGGCACCCGGGCCGCGAGACGCTCGTCTCGTGCTCGGAGTGCGGCCGACCGATCTGCGAGGAGTGCATGACGTTCGCGCCGGTGGGGATCAAGTGCCCCGAGCACGCGGGCGTCGGCGGCGCGCGAAGAAGACCCGCGCAGCGCGCGATGCAGCCGACACGCCACGCGCGCTCGACGATCGCCGGGATCGAAGCGCCCGCGACCGTGGGACTGATCGCGCTCAACGTTCTCGTGTACCTGATCACCGTCTATCAGGGCGGCGGGGTCAGCCAGCCCGGCGGCGAGCTGTTCTCGAAGGGCGCGCTCGTCGGGGCGCAGATCTACGCGCAGGACGAGTGGTATCGGCTCGTCACCGCGATGTTCCTGCACGCGAGCCTGCTCCACATCGCGCTGAACATGATCGTCCTCTACTGGTGCGGCACGATCGTCGAGCGTGCGCTCGGCACCTGGCGCTTCCTGCTCATCTACTTCGTCTCCGGCATCGCCGGCTCGGCCGGTGCCCTGCTGTTCAGCGGGCCGTTCGCCGTGACGGTCGGCGCATCCGGCGCGATCTACGGGATCTTCGGCGCCCTCCTCATTCTCGAGTACCGCGCCACGGGGACGTTCGCCGGCCCGGCGCTCGGGCTCATCGTGATCAACCTCGCGCTGTCGTTCGTGATCCCGAACATCTCGTGGGGCGGCCACGTGGGCGGCCTCGTCGGCGGCACGCTCGCGACGTTCGCCCTCCTCCACTTCCAGTACCAGCGGCCGCGGTCGCTCGGGCCGGTGCTCGTCGGCCTGATCATGATCGCGAGCATCGTCGTCGCGTACGTGCGCGTCGAGAGCTACGTGTAGCCGACGATCCGGCGGCAGCGGAGCTCGCCGTCGTTCTGGCGCAGGACCAGCTCTCCGTCCTCGAACGCGAGGGTCGTCTCGACCGAGAACGAGCCGTAGTCGGTCTTCGACATCCGGAGGAACCTGATCGGAGGCTGTCCGGACAGGGTGAGCTCGAGCTCGTCGCCGTCTCGCGCAACCTCGATCGCCACTCCCGGCCGCAGCTCGTAGCCCCCGATCACAGGATCGAGCGCAACCGAGGTCCCGTCATCCTCGGCCGGCTCGGCAGCCCTCCAGTCTGGCCAATCCAGCTCAGGCGCGACGGCGTCCAGGATCTCCGCGACGAGCTCGTGACCACGGTCGCCGTTCGTCATCATCGCGAGCCCGCAGCCCGCGTCGCGATGTGCGACCAGGTGGCATCGGAAGCCCTCGTTGCCGCCGCTGTGCCCGAACCACGGACCGCCGAGGAACAGGCCGAGGCCGACGGAGTCGAGACCGCCGAGCCGCGAGGCAGGCCCGGAATGGCGGGTCAGCATCGACGCCGTGAGATCCGGCCCGAGGATCGCCGACGGCGCGCCGGCGGCAGCGTGCTGCACGCCGGTGGCGAAGCGCGCCAGGTCGCCCGGCGTCGTCCACAGGCCGGCGGCAGCGAGCTCGGGATAGACGTGCCAGCCGCCGTCCACCGGCCTTCCATCCGCCCCGTGCGCCGTTGACGCCTCGACGTGCAGCTCGTCGGGGAGCGGCTGCGTGTAGCCGCTGCGGGACATCCCGAGAGGCTCGAGGACGAGGTCGCGCATCAGCTCCGCGAACGGGCGGCCGGTGACGTCCTCGAGCACCTGTTGCAGCACGGTCGTGCCGCCGCCGGCGTAGCGGAACTCGACGCCGGGCAGCGTGTCGACGCGGACGCCCGCCGTGTTCGCGGGGGCGGAGCCCGTGAGGACCTGCGTCAGCGTCGGCAGCGGCGCTCCGCGCATGTAGCCGGGGAATCCGCCAACCGTCAGACCGGCGCTGTGGCTTGCGATCTCGCGCAGGGTCACGCGTGGTTGCCACGAGGCATTCGGCGGCACGCGCCACGACGTGAGCATCCCGTTGACGTCGGCGTCGAGATCGAGAAGCCCCTGTTCGACGAGCCGGAGCATGCCGAGCACCGCGACCGGCTTCGAGATCGAGCAGGCCTGGAAGAGCGTCCCCGGGGTCACCGGGTCGCCGCCGCCGGCCTCCTTCACGCCGTAACAGGCCTCCATTGCGATCTCGGAGTCGGTGATCAGCGCTAGCGCGACGCCCGGGATCGCGTAGTGCGCCATCCGCTCGACGAGTGTGGCCTCGGCAAGGGCGGACATCCGCCTCCTCGCCCTATCAGCCGCCGACGGCGACCGACGTGACGCCGGCGTCGGCCAGCGCGGCCTGCGCCGCGGCGAGGCGCGCGAGCGGCACGCGGTACGGCGAGCACGAGACGTAGTCGAGCCCGAGCTCGTGGCAGAACGCGACGGAGCGGGGCTCGCCACCGTGCTCGCCACAGATCCCGAGCTTCAGCTCCGGCTTCACGCCGCGGCCACGCTCGACGGCGATCCGCATCAGATCGCCCACGCCCTCGCGGTCGAGCACCTCGAACGGGTTCCGCTCGAGCACGCCGTGCTCGAGGTAATAGGTGAGGAACTTGCCCTCGGCGTCGTCGCGCGAGAAGCCGAGCGTCGTCTGCGTGAGGTCGTTCGTGCCGAAGGAGCAGAAGTCGGCGATCTCGGCGATCTCGTCGGCGCGGATGCACGCGCGCGGAAGCTCGATCATCGTGCCGCAGCTGTACTCGACGTCGGCCTCCTCGGCGGCCACCCGCTCGGTGAGCTCACGCAGGCGACGCAGCTCCTCGGCGAACCCGACGAGCGGATGCATGATCTCGACAAGCGGCGCCTCGCCCGTCCGCTCGGCGACCGCTCGTGCCGCCCGGACGATCGCGCGCACCTGCATCTCGTAGATCTCGGGCCACTGGAGGCCGAGGCGGCAGCCACGCGTGCCGAGCATCGGGTTCGCCTCGCGGAGCTGCTCGATCCGGCGGCGCATCGCCTCGGACGTCGCCTCCTCCGCGGAGGGAAGGAACTCGTGGAGCGGCGGGTCGAGGAGGCGGATCGTGACCGGGAAGCCGGCCATCGCCTCGAAGATCCCCTCGAAGTCACCCTGCTGGACCGGGAGGAGAAGATCCAGCGCAGCGCGGCGTGCGCGCTCGTCCTCGGCGAGGATCATCTCCTGCACCACCGGGAGCCGGTCGGGAGCCATGAACATGTGCTCGGTTCGGCAGAGGCCGATGCCCTCGGCACCGAACTCGCGCGCCTTCGCCGCGTCGGCTGGGGTGTCCGCGTTGGCCCGGACCCGCAGGCGGCGGGCGTCGTCTGCCCACTCGAGGACGGTCTCGAAGTTCTCGTCGATGGCGGGTGGGACGAGCGGCACCGCGCCGACGATCACGCGACCCGAGCTGCCGTCGATGGTCAGCAGGTCGCCCTCGCGTAGCTCGACCTCGCCGATGGTGACGGTGCGCGCGCCCGTGTCGATCGAAAGCGCTTCGCAGCCGGCGACGCAGGGCTTCCCCATCCCGCGAGCGACGACTGCGGCATGCGATGTCATCCCGCCGTGGGCCGTGAGGACGCCGGATGCATGGATCAGACCGTGGATGTCGTCCGGGGTCGTCTCCCAGCGGACCAGCACGACCTCCTCGCCCGCGCGGCCCCGTTCCTCGGCGAGGTCTGCGTCCAGCACGATCGCCCCGGACGCCGCTCCCGGTGACGCGTTGAGCCCGGTCGCGACGACCTCGACTTGCGCGTCCGGGTCGATGCGCGGGTGGAGCAGCTGGTCGAGCTGGCCGGCGTCGATCCGCGCGACGGCCTCCTCGCGCGTGACGAGGTCCTCCGCCGTCATCTCGACCGCGATCCGCAGCGCCGCCTGCGCCGTCCGCTTGCCTGTACGGGTCTGGAGCAGGAAGAGCGTGCCGTCCTCGACGGTGAACTCGATGTCCTGCATCTCTCGGTAGTGCTTCTCGAGCCCTTCGAGCGTCTCGACGAGTCGTGCGTACGCGTCGGGGAGCAGCTCGCGCATGCGATCGATCGGCTCGGGGGTCCGGATGCCCGCGACGACGTCCTCGCCCTGGGCGTTGACGAGGAACTCGCCGAACAGCGCCCGCTCGCCGGTGGACGGGTTGCGCGTGAAGCACACGCCCGTGCCAGACGTATCGCCCTTGTTGCCGAAGACCATCTGAACGACGCTCACTGCGGTGCCGAGGTCGTCGGGGATGTCGTAGGTGCGCCGATAGACACGCGCGCGCGGCGACTCCCACGAGTCGAATACCGCCCGGGTCGCGCGTTGCAGCTGCTCGCGGGCGTCCTGCGGGAACGGCGTGCCCGTCTCGCGCTCGAAGATCTGCTGGTACGTCGCGATCAGCTCGCGGAGGTCGTCGGCGGTGAGCTCGACGTCCTGCCGCACGCCACGACGCTCCTTGAGGGTCTGCAGCTCGCCCTCGAAGAGGTGCCCGTCGACACCGTCCACGACCTCGCCGTACATCTGGATCAGCCGGCGATAGGAGTCGCACGCGAAGCGCGGGTTTC
>DASUFC010000099.1:0-18208 GCA_036274755.1 Gaiellaceae bacterium | reverse complement strand
GACGGTCGCGCCGGAGCTGCAGCAGGGCGTCGTCTCGCCCGCGCAGGCCGCGGGTCTGCGCGTCGGCGACCGGATCGTCGCGATCGGGGGGAAGCCTGTGCGGGCGAGCGAGATCGCCGACAGGATCAGCGACTCGAACGGTAAGCAGATCACGCTGACGGTCGTCCGGGACGGCGACGAGGTGCAGCTCGGACCCGTCGCGGCTCAGCTCGTCGACGACCGGTACCGGCTCGGCCTCGGCCTACGAGGCGAGGGTCTCGGCCCCGTGTCGGCGTTCGGGCAGGCCGTCAAGGTGACCGGGATCGTCTCGAAAGAGATCGTCAAGTCGCTCGGACGCCTCGTGACCGGGCAGGGACGCGACGAGGTGTCGAGCCCGATCGGCATCACGCGGGCCTCCTCCGACGCGGCGCAGCAGGGCGCCGACAACTACATCTGGGTGCTCGGGCTCATCTCGCTCTCGCTGGCGCTGCTCAACCTGCTGCCCCTGCTGCCCTTGGACGGCGGTCACATCCTCTTCACCCTGATCGAGGGCGCTCGCGGCCGTTTCTTGCGCCGAGAGATCTACGAGCGCGTGTCGCTCGTTGGGTTCGCCGTGGTGCTCCTGCTGTTCTTCGTCGGCCTCACGAACGACATCCAGAAGCTCTCCTAGGCCTCGGGGGTACGCTCCAGACGTGGCGAGCGACGTGCAGATTCGCGTCGGCGGCGTGGTCATCGGCGGCGGCGCTCCCGTCGTCGTGCAGTCGATGACGCTCACGAAGACGCACGACGTGCCGGCGACCACGGCTCAGATCGCCGCGCTCGCATCGGCGGGCTGCGAGGTGGTCCGGGTTGCGGTGCCGAAGAACGAAGACGCCGCCGCGCTCCCGCTCATCGTGCGGCTCTCGCCGATCCCCGTGATCGCGGACATCCACTTCAACGCCTCACTTGCCGTGAAGGCGATCGAGGCGGGAGTGGCCGCCGTACGCATCAACCCGGGCAACATCGGCGGGCCGGACAAGGTCGAGCAGGTCGTGCGAGCGGCCAAGTCTGCCGGAGTCGCGATGCGCATCGGTGCGAACTCCGGCTCCCTGCCCAAGCACCTGTACGAGCTCGCGCAGCGAGACCAGGCGGAAGCGCTCGTGGCGGCTGCGCTGGAGGAGGTCGAGCTCCTCGAGAAACTCGACTACCGCGACTTCAAGATCTCCGTCAAGGCGACGCACGTGCCGACGATGATCCGCGCGTACCGGATGCTCTCGGCGAAGGTGCCGTACCCGCTCCACCTCGGAGTGACCGAGGCGGGCACGGAGTTCGCAGGTGCGATCAAGAGCGCGGTCGGCATCGGATCGCTCCTCGCCGATGGCATCGGCGACACCATGCGCGTCTCGCTCACCGCCGACCCCGTGAAGGAGGTCGGTGTCGCCTGGGAGATCCTCAAGGCGCTCGGTCTCCGCGAGCGAGGACCGGTGATGATCGCCTGCCCATCCTGCGGGCGCGACAACGTCGGCGTCGAGAGCCTCGCGCGCGTCGTCGAAGAGCGCCTGCATGCGTATCCGGAGGCCTTCGAGGTCGCGGTCATGGGCTGTGCTGTGAACGGACCGGGGGAGGCAGGCGACGCGGACTTCGGGATCGCAGGCGGCCGCGACGTCGGCTTCATCTACGCGCACGGCCGCGTCCTGAGGAAGGTGCCGTCGGAGACGCTCATCGACGAGCTTTTCGTCGAGATCGACCGGTGGCTCGCGGACGGCATGAAGCGCCCGAAGCGCCTGAAGATGGCGAAGCCTGCGGCGCTCGCGATGGCCGAGGCAAGCCTCATCCCGCTCGAGAGCTGAGCCTCTGAGGCCGGACGTGGCGCATCCGAAGAGCGGCGAAGCGGCTTGTGACAACTTGTAACTTGCACCCATGACGCCCGATGGCGCGGCGCCATGGGCAAGTGACAAGTTGTCACTTGCCTTTCTCTAACCTCTCTCAGTAGTGATCTCCCGGCAATCGCAGCTCTTCATCCCGACACTGCGCGAGGCGCCGGCGGACGCGGACGCTGTCTCGCACCGTCTGCTCGTCCGGGGTGGCTACATCCGCCAGGTGGCTGCGGGCGTGTGGACGTTCCTGCCGCTCGGCTGGCGGGTCCACCAGAAGGTCGTGCAGATCATCCGCGAGGAGATGGACGCGATCGGGGGCCAGGAGATGCTCATGCCCGTGCTCACGCCCTACGAGCTGTGGCAGCAGTCCGGCCGCGACGCCATCCCGGAGATCTTCCGCCTGGAGGACCGCAACGGCCGCGCCTACGTGCTGCCGATGACGCACGAGGAGACCGTCACGTTCCACGCTCGCGAGATCGCGAGCTACCGACAGCTCCCGCAGCTCCTCTACCACTTCTCCATCAAGGAGCGCGACGAGCCTCGCGCGCGAGGAGGCCTCCTCAGGCTGCGCGAGTTCATCATGAAGGACGCGTACTCGTTCGACCGCGACGAGGCGGGGCTCGAGATCGCGTTCCGCAGGAACGAGGGCGCGTACCACCGGATGTTCCAGCGCGTCGGTCTCGAGTACTCGGCCGTTCAGGCGGAGTCCGGGATGATGGGCGGCAAGGAGTCCGTCGACTTCCTCGCGCCGTCCGGCTCGGGTGAGAACACCCTCGTGACCTGCGAGAACGGCGACTTCGCCGCCGATCTCGAGGTCGCGCGAGGCGTCCCGCGGGCCGCCGAGCTCCCGGACGCGCTCGACGCGCCGACGGAGATCGCGACGCCGGGTGTCACGACGATCGAGGCGCTTGCCGAGATGCTCGGGGTCGACGCGGCTGCGACATCCAAGGCGATGCCGGTCGTGAAGCCGGACGGGACGCTCGTGCTCGGGCTGGTGCGAGGTGACGACCGCCTGTCCGAGCCCAAGATGCTCGCCGCGCTCGGGAGCGACTACCGTCCCGCGACGGACGACGAGATCAGAGTCGCGTTCGGCGCGAGCGGCGGCTCGCTCGGCCCCGTCGGCATCGATGTCGAGGTCGTCGCGGACGACGCGCTGCGAGTGGGCCAGTACGTCGCCGGCGCGAACCGCGACGGCTGGCATCAGCTCGGCGTGGAGGCCGGCCGCGACTACAAGCCGCGCTTCGCTGACATCCGCGAGGCGCGCGACGGTGACTCGTGCCCCGAGTGCGGCGGTGCCCTCCGCTTCCAGACGGCCATCGAGATCGGCCACATCTTCAAGTTCGGCTCTCGCTATTCGGAGCCGCTGGACGCGACGTTCCTCGACGAGGACGGGGAGGAGAAGCTCCTCGTCGGCGGCAGTTACGGGGTCGGCCCTGCACGCGTGATGGCGGCTGCCGTCGAGCAGTCGCACGACGAGAACGGGATCGTCTGGCCGGCATCGATCGCTCCCTATGACGTGCATGTGCTCGCTCTCCACGGGGGCACCGAGCGGGTCCTCGCCGAGGCCGACACGGTCGCAATGTCCCTCTCCGAGGCCGGTTTCGACGTGCTTCTCGACGACCGCGACGAGCGTCCGGGCGAGAAGTTCGCCGACGCGGACCTCGTCGGCGCTCCGTTTCGCGTCATCGTCGGCAAGAAGACCCTCGACGACGGCGCGGTCGACGTCCGCCACCGCGACGGGTCGCGTGAGGCGCGCGTGGCAACGGCGGACGTGCTGAAATGGGTCGCGGACGCCTGATGCCGAGACGGCGCAGATACAGCGACGATCCATTCGGCCCGACGATCGAGCGGCTCATGGCCGAGACCGGGACGACGTACCGCGGCCTGGCGGACAAGGCCGATCTCTCCGCCGGCTACCTCAACCACATCGTCCACGGCAACCGCCCGGTGCCCTCGAACGACGTGATCGCGCGCATCGCAGAGTCCCTGGGCGTCGAGCCCGAGCACTTCCGCGAGTACCGCATTCGTGTCATCACCGACAAGCTCGAGGCGATGCCCGAGCTGATCGACCGGCTCTACAAGCGACTGGCGTAGATCCCGACCGCTGCACGGGAGTAGCGCGCTACGAGCGGCTAAGGTTCGCTCGCCACGGGGCGTGGCGCAGCCTGGTTAGCGCGCTAGTCTGGGGGACTAGAGGTCCCGAGTTCGAATCTCGGCGCCCCGACTGAGTATTGGTGCGTGCCGGCTTTTCGGTCCGCCCGCGTAGCGCTGGCCGCCCCCTTCGGCTCAACCCTTGAGGGGCGCGATCTCGGAGGCGGACGCGAAGGGGCGGGTTCAGCGGATGTCCCGTACCGGCAGTTGGACGTTTCTCCCGCCCGTTCCACGGGAACACTCCACGCGTCGTGAAGGAGCTCCCCGAGGATCTCGCCGCCATGGAGCCTGTCGAGCTCTCGCAGCAGCGGGCGATTCGGGACGACCTTCTTGCGCCGCTCTTTCGCCGCTGGCCGAAGTTGAGTCGACTCGAGATCAGGCAGCTGAAGGAGATGTACTCCGAGCGTTTGCGGATCGCACGGCATCTCGGGAAGCGGACTGACGAGCCGGACGTACCAGACCCCGGCATCCCGCAGGATCCCGGGATCCCGGGTACCAAGCTGCCCGAGCAGATCCCTCCTCACGACAAGCCGCACGTCGAGCGCGTACCGGATACGGGACCGCCCGATGTCGACGACGAGGGCCACATGGCACCGCCCGAGCGTTCTACAGGCAAAGAGGCAGTGCGCCCTTAGGCGTCTCCTTGCTGCTCGGCCCGAGCCGCCGACGCCGAATGGACGGTCGGCCGTCGACGGCCTAACGATCACGCCCGGACGATGAACGTCGCCACCAGCTCGTGCCCAAGTGCGTGGCCGGGGCTACGGGCGGACGATCACCACGGGAACTTCTTGGGGGTCAGGGTTTGGCGTCAGATCGCTCGGGTCCGTGCCGAATGCGTTGAACGTGCATGTCGTGCCAGCCGCTATGGCGCGTTCCTCGAGCGCGCGATTTGCGGCCACGAGCACGACGGTGCTGCTGCCGACGACTTGAAGCGCAGCGGCATGAGATCGTCCTGCATTCGACAATGTGACCGAGCCGAGACCGGTGCAGTCGACGCCGAAGTAGAAGGCCTGCGGACCGGTCGGGTCTGCTAGCCCAGTTGCAGCTGTGGACAGTGCGAAAGCCGCGGCAGCCACCCCGCTGACCAGGAAGCCGCGCGTGGACGATCCCCTCATCTTTCCTCCCCCCGTGTCTATGTCGCGCCGACCCTACGCCTGCCGTATCGGCCATGTGAATCGTGCGAGCGGCGATGCCTCGCGAAGTCGGTCGTGACGAGCTCCCGTGTCGCCATACCGCGATCGCGGCGCAGACCGTCACCCGAACGAGGGACGTTGGTAAGCGTCTCGTAAGGGATTGTGTTCGCGGCCGGCGTCCAGGGAAGAGTTAGACGCGATCCCGAAGCGAGTAAGGGGGAACCACATGAAGAGGCTCATCGTCATAACAGCTCTCGCGGCTGCGCTCGTGGCCACCGCCACGGCCTCGGCAGCCGTGATGCCGGGCGTGTTCGATCCCGGGAACACGGGATGCGTCAAGGCGACGTTCATCAAGAAGTCGAAGACGCTGCACCTGGAGAAGAACTGCCCGACAACGACGAATGCCGCTGCCGGTGCGGACATCACCGGGGTCACCGGTCAGACGTTCCAGTCGGCCTCGTTCACGCTGGCGAGCACGGCCCAGTGCCAGGGAGGATCGCCGCGGTTCAACGTCACCACGACCAGTGGCTTGTTCTTCCTCGGCTGCAACAACGTGACACCGACGATGAACGCGAACGGAACGGCGACGTACACGTTCACGGCAGCAACCCTCGCGGCGGGGGGTCAGCAGGTTCCGACGCCGACGGGGACGGTTCAGTCCGTGAGCGTGCTCATCGACGTGCAGGGGACGGCCGACCTGACCAGGATCACCTTCAACGGGAAGCTGCAGAAGCTCGGCCACGGCACCGCCGACTTCGCCCGTGCATGCAAGAAGGGCGGCTGGAAGACGTTCACGAACCCGACTTTCAAGAACCAGGGTCAGTGCGTCAAGTTCCTCATCCACGGACGGAACGCGGCGAAGAAGAGCTCGTAGCCCGAGCTTGGTGACCACCTCGGAGTAGCCCCGCCGCGCGGGGCTACTCCGATGATGTGTGTTCCGCGATGCGCGCCTCGTGGCGGCTGGGCTCAGGCCGAGTCGGCGAGCTCGTCGCCGCTGGCCTCGACCACGCCCTCGAGCTCCACGGCGATCCGGGCGAGCGCTTGCTGCTCGAGCTGGCGGACGCGCTCGCGCGAGACGCCCACGTCGCGGGCGATCGCGTCCAGCGACTGCTGCTCGCCGTCGAAGCCGAAGCGGAGCTCGAGCACCCGACGCTCCCGCTCGGGGAGCGTGTCGAGCGCCGCGCGCACGGAGCTCCGACGCAGGGCGTCTCCGGCCGCCTCGGCCGGATCGAGGACGTCCGGGTCGGCGAACAGGTCGCCGAGCTCGCCGTCGCCGTCGTCACCGACTGCCTGGTTCAGGGAGACGGATGCCTCGACGGCTTCGAGCGCCTCCATGACGTGCTGCTCCTCGTATCCGCTCATCTCGGCGAGCTCCGTCGTGCTCGGCTCGCGTCCGTGCTCGATCTCGAACTCGCGACCGAGACGGGCCAGCTTGATCCGCCGCTCGTGGACATGAGCCGGGACGCGGATCGTCCGAGCCTGATTCGAGATCGCGCGCTGGCATGCCTGACGGATCCACCAGGTCGCGTACGTCGAGAACTTGAAGCCCTTGCGCCAGTCGAACTTCTCGACCGCGCGGTTCAGGCCGATGACGCCCTCCTGGATGAGGTCGCCGAACGACACGCCGTGACCGCGGTAGCGCTTCGCGATCGAGACGACGAGGCGGAGGTTCGAGTTGATCATGCGCTCCTTCGCGGCCCGGTCGCCTCGCTCGACGCGCTTGGCAAGCGCCACCTCCTCGGCGGCCGTGAGCAGGTCATGCTTGCCGAGCTCGTTCATGAAGAGCGTCACGGAGTCCGTGACGCCGGTCAGGTCCGCCTCGAACCGGAGGTCGAGCTCGACCTCGGGCGCCGCCGCGGCGACGTCGTCCTTCTCCGCGCCCAGGGAGCCGTCGTCCACGGCGCTGATCTCGACGCCGCGGGTCTCGAGCTCGGCCCGCAGCAGCGCGAGCTCGTCCTCGTCGAGGTCGAGCTCGGCGGCGGCAACGTCCAGCAGGCGCGCCTCGACGACGCCGTCGTTCTCGGCGTCTTCGATGAGGCTCTTCAGTTCCTTCGTTTCCAGAATGGTGTCGATCTCGTCCTCCTCTACGCTGAGACGGCGCGGGCACGGCGGCGCTCGAAGCGCTCGACGCGATTTCCCTGCACGAGCTGCCGCTCGACGCCGGTGTAGGCGGGATGACAGTTCGCGCACACGTCGAGCGTGAGCGTCTCGTGGACCGAGCGTGTCGTGAATTCGTTTCCGCATGCGCTACAGCGCACGTGGGTCGTTCTCAATTCGGGGTGCTTCCCCTGCACTCGCTACTCCTTTCGAGACGTACACGCACGCAGCGACCCGGCGTCGGGCGATCCAGTCGCCACGACCCGGTTCCTAGCGCACGACGTCTACAACGACCGAACGGGTGTGTGCATTCCCGGGCTACAAGAGCCCGACGGGCACTGCGATCAGGAGCGCGGCCTCGACCCACAGCGTCGCCACGCCCGAGAACGCGAGCACTCGGCGGGTACGTCGGGACGGCGGATTGACGTCCGCGAGCTCGCAGATGCGCAGCATGGCCTCGCGCAGGTCTGCTTCGGCGAGAGTCTCGGACTCTGTGGGCGTGCGTAGGGCGTACGAAGGGGGCTGCGGCGGCAACGGGTCCTCCTTGTCCAATGAGTCATCGACGCTCGACGGCGTGCGCTTGAGTCGGACGAGCGACGTTCGAGGGACGGAGGAACGCCGACAGGGTCGGCGAAGCCTTTGTTGCCGAGCCGGTTCCTGGCGTCCTCTCTTCCCCTCTCCCCTGGGGAGGACGGGTTATGAGTGGGGCTGGCTCGGCCTCTCACCCTCGAACGAGGGAGGCGGCTCACCCGGCTTGGGCATGACGCGGAGCAGGCCGTGCCTAGAGTCAGAGGCGTCCCGAAGGTGTGGGACTGCGGCAGTACGACCCACGACGGAGGCACGACAATGGCGTCTGATGGGCGGATCAACTACTCCGTCTACTCTGGCCGGCGGTCGGTCGGAGTGCGCAAGGCCTGGTCCGGGGCAGAGGCGGTCATCGAGTACCTGACCACGCTCGGGTGCCGGAACGACGAGATCGTGACGCTGGGACCGAACGCGGTCGTCTGGCGCGGCGCGACCTTCACGGCGACTCCCCTCGTGGTCGACGCAGCGGCCTAGCGCTGCGCGTCAGCCGGTCGAGGCGGCACCGACCAGAGGGCGCCAGTCGTCGTCGCCGGCGTCCGCGCTCTTGAAGAGGAGCGGCGCTGGAGCCGCTGCGGGCTCGAGCTCCGCTTCGCGCTCATGCTCGCGGTCGGACAGCTGGGCCGTGATGTCGACGAGCGTGCCGAAGCTGCCGTCGAGGTCGCCGCTCGCGCCATCCATGCTCCACTCGCGTATCAGATCGGTCGTGTTCATCCCGTTCGATGTGCCGCGCGCCGTCGACGCGAGATCTCGGCACCCGAAACGCACGGTATCCCCCCTGAGGGGGAGCGGGCAATCCCTCGATCGAGCGGTCCTGCGTGCAGTCCGCGGACGCCGCGATCTCGTACCCTGCAGCCGTGACAGTGGACGAGCCGCAGTTCGAGACTCTCCTCGACCAGGTCCTCGACCTGCACCGCCGCGCGGACGAGCTCACGAGATCGCCGCGGCTGCACGAGCACGTGCGGGCTCGTCTCGGCTGGAGCAAGGACGTTCCGTCGCTGCCCCGGGATCAGCGCGATGTTGCCGACGAGGTCGTCGCCGCGCTCGAGACGCGCAACCTCTCGCCGGGGCAATCGCGCGTCCTCCACCGGGCATTCTTCGGCCGGTAGCGCTATCGCGGGATCGCGACGCGGGCGAGGCGGCATGCTCGCCTGCACCGAGGGCGGTCTACGGGAGCCGCTCGCGGTGAAAGCGCTTCTCGTCCTCCTCGTGCCACTGCGCCTCGTACGCCTCGGCGGCCGCGAACTCACGCTCCGTGCGTTCGACGTCGTCGGTGGTCTCGTCGAGCTCGCCCTCGCCGGCCTTCGTGTTTCCACGCGCGACCACGAACGCGATCACCACCAGCGGCACGACGACGACCGCGAAGATGATCCACGGGATCACGCTTCGCAGCCTAACGCGGACGTCGCGGAGGTCAGGCGATGTCGGTATCGACGCCGGAGTCGTCCGCCGCTCCGCGGAGCCTCGGCTCGAGCCGCGCTTGGAGCACGGAGCCGTAGACGACCACGAAGCCGAGCAGGAAGACCGCCAGTGCCGCAACTGGCCAGATCATGGATGCGATATCGGCGCTGTACAGGTCGTTGACGATCCCCCGATCGATGCCCGTCGGTCGCATCGGCGAAGATGCGCAGGTGCGCCTGCCCCTCGCAACGCTCGGGCTCGTCATCGGATGGATCGCGTTCGCCCTCGCGCTCGACCAGCATGTCGGCTACCCGGGACAGCTCGCGCTCGGCGCGTGCACGGCCGTGGTGTTGATCGCACTGCTCACGCTGCACCCGAGACGCGTTCGCGCGCAGACCCTGGCAGTGGTCGTGATCGCGACGTGCGGCGAGGTCATCGGCTCGCTCGTCTGGGGTCTGTACAGCTACCGGCTCGAGAACCTTCCGGCGTTCGTGCCCCCCGGGCATGGGCTCGTGTACCTCGCGGGGCTGTCGCTCGCCGCGCTCTTGCGAGGTCGCGAGGCAGTGCTTCTCGTCGTCGCCGCGACGGCGGCCGCGGCCTGGGGGGTGGCCGGCATGACCGTCCTCCCGGCCCAGGACGAGTCGGGGCTGCTCGGCTGTGCGTTCCTGCTCGCCGTCCTCCTGTGGACGAGGAGGCCCGTGTATGCGGGGGTGTTCATGGCGGTGATGGCACTCGAGCTGTACGGCACCGCGATCGGAACGTGGACCTGGGCGCCGAGCGTTCGTGGTCTCGGTCTGTCGCAGGGCAATCCACCGAGCGGCGTGGCGAGCGGCTACGTCGTCTTCGACGTCCTCGCGCTGGCTCTCGTCGCTCGCGCGGCCGCGGGCCTCGGGGCGCTTCAGTCGATGAGAGCGCGAAGAGTCTCGGCGTCGACGGCCGAGCCGTTGGCGATCAGCTCGCGGGCAGCATCGACCTTGCCCCAGACGTCCCAGAGCAGGAACCCGCGCGCCTTGCCCTCGTCCACGTAGGCGACGACGCCCTTGCGGTTCGGCTCGGCCCACTCGGCGACGGTGTCCGACCGTGAGTCCACGTCTCCGACCGCTTCGTAGCCGAGCTCGAAGAGATCGGAGTAGAAGAACGGGAGGTGGTCGTACGGCGTGTCCGCGCCGGCCATGTTCCCTCCCACGATGCGCCCGTGCGTGTTGGCGTGATCCTCGTGCTCGACGCGGCGTGTCCCGCCGAGTGCGACGGGGAAGCGCGCGGCGTCGCCGGCGGCGAACACGTCTTCGCGCCCGCTTGCATGCCCGAACTCGTCGACCAGGATCCCGTCATCGACGCCCAGCCCGGCGGCTTCGGCAAGGTCCGTCGCCGGAACGATCCCGAGGCCCGCGACGATCGCATCGGCCTCGACGACCGTTCCGTCCTTCGTCGTGAGCGATCCGTCCTCGACCCGTTCGACCAGTTGCTCCGACAGCACGGTCACGCCCTTCTCCCGGTAGTACTCGTTCACGAAGGCGGACAGCTCGGCGGGGAAGAGGCGCGCGCCGATTCCGGGCTCCGGAAAGACGATCGTGACCTCGCACCCGTTCGACGCGAGCGCTGCGGTGATCTCGGAGCCGATGAACCCACCGCCGATGACGCCGACGCGAACGCCGTCCCCCGCGAGGTCGCGCATACGCCGGTAGTCGTCGAGCGTGCGGTAGTAGACGACACCGGAAGGGTCACCTGGCAGGCGTCGTGGTGTTCCGCCCGTCGCGAGCAGGATCTTCTCGTACGAGTGGGCGTCGCCTGTGTCGTCCGTGGCAGTCCGCGCGTCGAGATCGAGCGAGATGATCTGCCGTCCGTGATGGATCGAGACGCCGCCCAGCTCGGCTGTTCCGCGGAAGACGGACCCTTCATCCTTGCCCGTCCAGAGAGCCTTCGTGAGCGGGGGTCGCGCGTAGGGGTCGTGCGACTCGAGCGTGAACATCCCGATCGAGCCGTCGGCGTCCTGGTCGCGGATTCCACGGACTGCGGCATCACCCGTCATTCCGCCGCCGACGATCAGGTATCGATACGCGGCCACTCACCGGCGATCCTAGCCGCGTCGGTCTGGCGGCCGCGTTAGAGTCCCGCCCGGCGTTGACCCGCTTGCGAATACCGGGCCTCGTGGCTGCGGCTCTGATCACGACGTGTGTCCTGCTGCCCGCGTCCGGTTCCGCGCGCCAGGCAGCGCGCTCGGATCGCGTCGCCATCTTCTACTACCCGTGGTACGCGAACCCGACCAGGGACGGCCGCTGGGCGCACTGGTACGTCGACCGCGACGGGAATCCCGTGCTGTCGACACCGTACTTCCCGAGCCGCGGTCTCTACTCGTCCGGCAGTGCCAAGGTCGTGGGTGCGCAGATGCGCGAGATCGCCGCAGCCGGGGTGGGGACGGTCGTCGTGTCGTGGTGGGGATTCGACTCGCCCGAGAACGAGAAGCTCGGGATGGTGGCCAAGGCGGCTGCTCGCGAAGGGCTGACGATCGCGATCCACATCGAGCCGTATCGCGCACGGACTCCCGCGAGCGCCGCAGCCGATATCGCGCGTCTGCACGGCGACTACGGAATCACCGACTTCTACCTCTATGACGCAGACCGCGATGCGGCCGCGGACTGGGCCGCGGCGCTCGCACCGCTCGACGGCGTGCGGGTGTTCGGGCACACGACGTTCGTCGGACGGGCGAAGGCCTCGGGGTTCGATGGCCTCTACACCTACGACGTCGTGACCTGGAACGGCTCGCTCTTCCGGCGACTGTGCACCCAGGCGCACGCCGTCGGCCTGCTCTGCGCTCCGTCGGTCGGGCCGGGCTACGACGCGCGGCTCGCGACCGAGCTCGACGCGGTGCGACTTCGCAACCACGGGCAGACGTACGACCGCATGTGGAAGACCGTGCTCAAGGCGAAGCCCGACCTCGTGACGATCACGAGCTACAACGAGTGGCAGGAAGGGACGCAGATCGAGCCGGCCCGCGTCGCCCTCGGGAAGCCGAGCTACGAAGGGGCGTGGGGCAAGAGCGGCGTCGCGGCACAGCGCGCGTACCTCGCGGCGACCGCCCGCTGGGCCGAGCGCCTGCCCGGGCTGCCCGCTCAGTAGAGCGCGGTCGCGAGCCTGCGCCTGTACGCGACCGTCACCGGATCCTCGTGTCCGAGGTCGTGGAAGATCGCGAGGGCGACCTCACGAAGACGCTCTCGCCTCTCGGGCGGAGCGTCGGGAATCGCGTCGAGCAAGAGATCGAGCGCGAGCTCCGGCCGGCCCTCCTCGAGCGCTGCACGAACCTCGGGGAGCTCGCCGCTCTCCCGCAGCTCGTCGACCAGGCCCGCGACTTTCGGTGGCGCGATCAGCTCGTCGAGAAAGGCCGCGACGGCGACCGGCGAGCGTGCGCCGACGAATTCGGAGACGACCCGTCCGTCCTTGAACGCCTTCACCGCCGGAATGCCCTGCACCTGGAACATCGCCGAGAGGCCCGGATTGGCATCGACGTCGACCTTCGCCAACTCGACGGAGCCGGCGCGCTCGGCGACCTGATCTTCGAGGACGGGGGTGAGAGCACGGCACGGGCCGCACCAAGCCGCCCAGAAGTCGACGACGACCGGATGCTCGTGTGAGCGTTCGAGGACGTCCTCGGCGAACGTCGCTTCGGTGACGTCGGTGCTCATCGCGCGACTGTAGCCACGACGACGTCCGAGCCGCAGCCCGCGATCAGCGCGGCTTCCACGTGGCTGGGATCGACGCCGGCGAGGGACGAGTGGGCGAGGTCGATCTCGATGGTCGGCCAGTCCTCGAGACCGAGCGACCGCGCACCGACGTCGCGTCCGAAAGCGTAGAGCTCGTCGGTGGAGAAGATCCCGCGGCGCCCTGTCTGCCGGCGCGCGATCCCCTCGAGCTCGCGCAGCTCCTCGAACGGGTCGATCCGGACGTTCGAGTCGGAGCCGATGCAGATCGGGACCGCGCGTCTCCGTGCGCGATCGGTTGGGAGGAACCCGTCGCCGAGGTCTGCCTCCGTGGTCGGGCATGCGCAGATCGCCGCGCCGCTCTGCGCGAGGAGGTCGAGCTCGGCCCCGTCCGCATGCGTCGCGTGGACGATGGTCGTCCGCGGGCCGAGGCACCCGGCTCGCGAGAGGACCTCGATCGGGCGGACTCCGTGCTCCGCAAGGCACTCCTCGATCTCCTTCGGCTGCTCGTCGGCGTGCACGTGGAGCGGCAGCCCTTCCGACGACGCGTAGCGGCCGATCTCCTCGAGCCAGTCGATCGGGCAGGCGCGCACCGAGTGAGGCGCGACCCCGACGGCGATGCCGGCGGCGCGGAGGTCCTCCACCTGTCGGACGAACTCATCGACAGACGATTGGCGGAAGCGGGGGAGACCACCCCGCGCGTAGGCGACGTGGAGCACGACGATCGAGATCCCGGCGGCGGCTGCGGCCTCGGTCGCGGCATGCGCCTCGGCGACGCCGAGGTAGTGGAACTCACCGACGGCGGTGTACCCGGCTGCGAGCATCTCCCGATACGTGCGCTCGTACTCCGCGCGGACGAGCTCCGGCGTCTGCCGGTCCGCCTCGGCCAGCATCGTCTCGCGCCACGCCCAGAAGTCACCACCTGCTGCGCTTCCGCGCATTGCGCGCTGGAAGGTGTGGCTGTGCGCGTTCACGAAGCCCGGGAGTCTGAGCGTGCCGGCCACGCGGGCGACGCTAGCAGGGGCTCGGACCGGTGCCCCCGGCCTGCGCGCGGCAGAAGCCGCGTACTGTTCCGCCGTGTCCTGGTCGGAGCTGCGCCGCTCGATCCCGAACGCGCTGACGATCGCCCGCTTCGCGGCCATTCCCATCTTCGTGTGGCTCTACCTCGACGCGGGGGACGGAGCGGCGTGGGGGGCCGGGATCTTCTTCGCCGCCGCCGCGTTCACCGATCAGCTCGACGGCTACCTCGCCCGTCGGTGGCATGTCGAGTCGCAGTTCGGCAAGGTCGCCGACCCGCTCGCGGACCGCCTCATGATCGGGACGGCTGCCGTGCTCATGCTCGCGACCGGCCGGATCCCGATCGTCGCCGCGCTCGTCATCCTCGGACGCGACGTTGCACTCGTCCTCGGCTATCGACTCCTCTCGCCCGGAGGGTACGAGCTCGAGGTCACGACGCTCGGGAAGACTGCCACCTGGGTCATCTATGCCGCGCTCGGCCTCGTGCTCGTGACGCCGGAGGGCACGAACTGGCCGATCGTGCTCCTGTGGGTCGGCATCGCGCTGTCCGTTGCAGCCGGCCTCCAATACGGCCTCCGCGCGTGGAGGCACGTCCACGCCGCCGGGAGGGACTCTCGACCCGAGCACGAACCTTAGGGGACTGAAGTCTCAACCTCAGGTTGACCCCTCTCGGGGACTGCTGCTTTACTCAAACGACACCCTTCGAGGAAAGGCCGCCGGTGGAACCACTGCCCGATCTGTCTTCGCTGACCGACGACGACCTTCGTGTGATGATCCGCGACCTGGAGAAGGAGGAGGACGAGATCTCCTTCCGGCGTCGCGTGCTCCACGGACGCATCGACATCCTGCGGGCCGAGCTCGTGGCCCGGTTGCGGGAGCAGGTGAGCGCCGGCGAGGCGCAGCTCGCCGACGTCGAGCGCCTGAGCGAGATCCTCACTGCGAAGGCTGCTCCGACGGACGACGAGTGAGTCACGTCTACTGCCCGGAGTGCGGCTTCCAGAATCCGGAGGCCTCGAACTACTGCTCACGCTGCGGGGCGCTGCTCGCGACCGACGGCGGATCGGAGACCACGATGAGCTTCGACATGGCCGAGGACGGCGAGGACGTCGATCTTCTCGAGTCGCTCGGGATCCAGGGTCCCGCGCTCGTGGTCCGCGCCGGAGGCGGCATGGCCGGCCAGTCGTTCCAGCCCGGTGAAGGTCGAACGCTGATCGGACGGTCACCCGAGTGCGAGGTCTTCCTGGACGACGTCACCGTCTCGCGCCGTCACGCCGAGCTCACGCACGACGGCGAGACCTTCTCGATCCGTGACCTGGGCAGCCTGAACGGCACGTACGTCAATCGCCGGCGCATCGAGTCGACCGTCCTCGAAGACGACGACGAGGTCCAGATCGGCAAGTACCGGCTGACCTTCCTCCAGCGATGAGTACGGTCGCGACACGACGGGAGCGGGGGGGTGCCGAGCCTCGCCTGCGCACGATCGGCTCCGTCTGCGAAGAGCTGCGCGAGCAGTTCCCCGACATCTCGGTCTCGAAGATCCGTTACCTCGAGGAGCAGGGCCTCATCGCGCCGCGTCGCACGCGCGGGGGCTACCGGCTGTTCGCGCCGGACGACATCGAGCGACTGACGACCATCCTGCGTCTCCAACGGGACGAGTTCTTGCCCCTCAGGGTCATCCGTGAGGCGCTCGACGGCCCAGGCGCGACGGGCGACCGCACACGGCGACGGAACGTCGGTGTACTCGGTCACGAGGACGAGATCGACGAGGCCGAGCTCTGCGATCGCGCGTCGGTGTCGCCGGACCTCGTGCGGCAGCTCGAGGAGTTCGGGCTCCTCGTCTCGCGGTCCGAAGGCGGCGAGCACCTCTACGGCGAGAGTGAGGCGGACATCGCGGCCGCCTGCGCGCGCCTCGCGCGGTTCGGGATCGACGCGAGGCACCTGCGGACGTTCCTCACGGGCGCCGGCAGACAGGCGGCGTTGATCGAGCAGCTCGTCGCGCCCGGGCTTCGTTCCCGGAACGCCGAGCGGCGAAAGAACGCGCTCGAGGACGTCGAGGCGCTCTCGCGCGTCGCGCAGGAGCTGTCGCACCTCTTGCTCGTCCGCGACCTGCGCGAGACCGTGGAGCGCACGGGATGACGCTCGACCTGCGCGACCGGATCCGTGACGTCCCGGACTTCCCGACGGAGGGAGTCGTCTTCAAGGACCTCATGCCGCTCATCGCGGACCCGGACTACTTCGCGGAGACGATCGGACAGCTCTCCGACTGGGCCCGTCCGCGCGAGCCTGACCTGATCTTCGGCGCGGAGGCGCGCGGGTTCATCTTCGGAGCCGCGCTCGCGTATGCGTTGCACGCAGGCTTCATCGCAGCGCGCAAGCCGGGGAAGCTGCCCCGCGAGACGGTCGAGGCGACCTACGCGCTCGAGTACGGCACCGACAGTCTCCAGGTGCACCGCGACGCAGTGCCGCCCGGCGCACGCGTGATCGTCCTCGACGACGTCCTTGCCACGGGCGGGACGGCGCACGCCAAAGTCGAGCTCGTTGAGAGCCTCGGCGGCGTCGTGGCGGGGCTCCTCTTCGTCATCGAGCTCGACTTCCTCGGAGGCCGCGAGCGCCTCGAGGGCTACGACGTCCACTCGCTGATCCACTACTGAGCCCGCTCCGTCCGGACGCTCTCCTACAACGAGAGCATGGCCCCGGAACGCCGTCCAGGCGGTTCACTCCAGCCAGGGATCGCAGGCCCTGCGGGGAGGGCCGATGCCCGTTCCATGAGTACCGCCGTGCTCACGAAGGTCGCTCCCGCAGCATCGACGCGGATCCTCGCGGATCTCACGGCCCTCGCCTCGCCCGAGCGTGCTCCCAAGGAGCCCGCGCTCGAGCGGCTCGAACACGCGCTGGGCCGAGACTTCGCAGACCGCCTCGTCGCCGCGCTGAGCGACAAGTCGGGCAACCGACACTAGGGCGCGCTTGCCCTAGCGAGGGGTGTCGCCGCCGCGGAGGCGGACGAACAGGAAGATCGCAGCCGCCGCGACCAGCGACACGACGAAAGCGATCCCGCCGGGAACGTCGACGGCGATCGCCCCTAGCCACATGAAGAGGAAGAACACGACCGACCACACGAACGCGTGCACGCCCTGGTCGATGCTCGGAGCCCGGAGGTGCATCGTGCTCGATCCTACACGGGACGCCGGACCAAGAATTCACCGAGCCGGTGGCGCTTTCGTCCACTCGACCCGCTGACCGTCCGCTTCCGCGTAGAGCCTGCGAGCTGAGCTTCGACCTACTTGCGCTCCGTGCTCGGTGCAAGTGGCAACCTATGGGACACGGCCGGAGGGGTCAAGGAGCTCGTTCACCGGATTGCCGCAATTTGCGTCTGAATTCGTCGCGACGCGCCGCCGGCGCCGTGCGTAGGATTCGCCGCCGTGCGCCGCTCGGTCGTCTTCGGTGTCGCCGGCGCGGCTCTCGGGATCGCAGTCGTGCTCACGCTGCTCGGAGTGGGGGACGATCCGGCGGCCCTCACGGACGGCCAGGCGCTCGTGCTCGGGATCGTTCAGGGGCTCACCGAGCTTCTCCCGATCTCCTCGTCCGGGCACCTGATCCTCGTACCGTGGGCCGCCGACTGGACGTACCTCGAGCAGCACGACCGGTTCAACCAGACGTTCGACGTCGCGCTCCACCTCGGGACCCTCATCGCCGTCGGGGCGTACTTCTGGAGCGACATCGTCCGCCTCGTCGTCGCGTGGGTGCGGTCGGTGGGCTCGCGTCGGATGGAGACGTCCGACCAGCGAATCGCGTGGTTCGTGCTCGTCGCAACCATTCCGGCAGGGATCATCGGCCTCGCAGGCGAGAACGCGATCGCCGACCACCTCGGCGAGCCCTGGCAGATCCTCGTCCTTCTCTCGGCGGGCGCTCTGCTCCTCTACTGGGCCGACCGGTCGCCGCAGACGCGAACGATGGGCGACCTCGGCCTCGGCAAGGCGCTCGTCATGGGGTTCGCGCAGGCACTCGCGCTCGCGCCCGGCGTGTCTCGTTCGGGCATCACGATCACGGCAGGGCGCTTCATGAAGCTCGACCGGGACGGAGCCGCCCGGTTCTCCTTCTACCTGCTCATACCGACCGTGCTCGGCGCCGTGCTGCTCAAGGGGCTGAAGGACGTCGTCCTCGGCGACCTGCCGAGCGGGTGGGGAGGACCATTCCTCGTCGGGACGCTCGCCGCTCTCGGCAGCGGCCTGCTCGCGATCGAGTGGCTGCTCGGCTACGTGCGTCGCCATACCTACGGTGTCTTCGTCGTCTATCGCCT
>DASUFC010000098.1:0-25789 GCA_036274755.1 Gaiellaceae bacterium | reverse complement strand
TGGGCCCGCCTGGACTCGAACCAGGGACCAACCGATTATGAGTCGGCTGCTCTGACCAGCTGAGCTACGGGCCCGCGGACCGAGCGTAACGGACGCCTTCATGCGAACGAGCCGAAGATCGCGCGTGACGGCACCTAGCTGACAGGACGGACACGACGTCGTCAGAGCGACGAATGGAGCGCGCCGGCGACTCCCGCTACTGACAGAATGTCCGCGTCGTGAAGACATTCCAGGCAGAGCACCAGCTCCGCACCGCCGGCGGTCTCACCGTCACCGACATCACGGAGGACGTCCAGGAGGCCGTGCGGCAGAGCGGCATCGTCGACGGCATCTGCTCGGTCTACTCGCCGCACACGACGTGCTCGGTGCGAGTCAACGAGTGGGAACGCGGCTTCCTCGAGGACTTCGCCGTCCTCCTCAAGCGCCTCGTCCCGACGGAGCACTACTACGCGCACGACGACTGGGACAGGCGCACCGAGAACGTGTGCGAGGAGGACATGGAGATCGGCAACGGCCACTCCCACTGCATGTCGATGCTCCTCGGCCCGGCCGGCGAGTCGATCCCCGTGCGCGACGGCGAGCTCTGCCTCGGTCAGTGGCAGCGCGTGCTGTTCCTCGAGCTGGATCGCGAGCGGGACCGACGCTGGCTCGTGCAGGTCGTCGGCGTCTGACTACTCCGGCGTCACGTACGCGGCGGTGAGGCCGCCGTCGACGAGGAACGACGTGCCGTTGACGTACGACGCTTCGTCGCTCGCGAGGAAGAGCGCGCCGTTGACCACCTCGCGCGGCTTGGCAAGGCGGCCCATCGGCCAGTGGATCCGTCGCCGCTCGAGCGCCGCCGGATCGTCGCCGAAGATCCGGAGCAGCAGAGGCGTCTCCACCGGGCCTGGGCACAAGGAGTTGACGCGGATTCCCTGGCGTGCGAACTGGACGGCGAGCTCTCGGCTCATCGACAGCACGGCCCCCTTCGACGCCGAGTAGGAGATCTGCGAGGTCGCCGCGCCCAGAATCGCGACGAACGATGCGACGTTGATCACCGATCCGCCTCCTCGCTCGAGCAGGTACGGGATCCCGTGCTTGCAGCAGAGGTAGACGCCTTTCGTGTTGACGTCCTGCACGCGATCCCAGGCGTCGGGCTCGGTGACGAGGATCGAGTCGTCGTCCGCGGGCGAGATGCCCGCATTGTTGTAGAGCACGTCGATGCCGCCGAAGCGCTCGGCGGTCGCCGCATACATCGCACGTACTCCGTCCTCGTCGGCGACGTTCACGCCGAATGCGAACGCCTCGCCCGAGCACATCGTGACCGTCTCCTCTGCGAGGGCGAGATCGAGGTCGGCGACACACACCTTCGCGCCTTCGCGCGTGAACACGATCGCCGCTTCGCGGCCCATGCCGCCTCCGGCCCCCGTGATGACGCAGACCTTCCCGTCCAACCTGCCTGCCATGGCTAGCCCTCCGTCGAGATGAACACGCTCTTGACCTCGGAGTAGCCGTCGAGCGCGTGCATTCCGAGCTCGCGGCCGAACCCCGACTGTTTGAACCCGCCGAACGGCGTCTGGACGCGCACCGACGTGTTCGCGTTCACCGACAGGACGCCGGCGTCGGTCGCACGCGCGACGCGCAGTGCGCGAGCACCGTCCCGCGTCCAGATCGAGCCGGAGAGCCCGTACGGCGTGTCGTTCGAGATGCGGATCGCGTCCGCCTCGTCCTCGAACGGGATGACCGCCGCGACCGGCCCGAAGACCTCGTCGCGCGCGATGCGGTCGTCGTTCGTCGCCTCGACGATCGTGCAGGGGTACCAGAAGCCCGGTCCGTCGGGCACGTCCCCGCGGAACGCCGGCTCGCCCTTGACGAAGGATGCGACGGTCTCACGGTGCGCGGCCGAGACGAGCGGGCCCATCTCCGTCGTCTCGTCGGCCGGATCCCCCACCTTCACACCGCGCGTCGCGTCGACGAGCAGCTCGAGGAAACGGTCGTAGACGGACTTCTGCACGAGCACGCGTGAGCGCGCGCAGCAGTCCTGCCCTGCGTTGTCGAACACCGAGTACGGCGCTGCCGCCGCCGCCTTCTCGAGATCCGCGTCCTCGAAGACCACGTTCGCGGACTTGCCCCCCAGCTCGAGCGTCACACGCTTGATCGTCCCCGCGGCGCCTTCCATGACGCGACGCCCCACCTCGGTCGAGCCGGTGAACGCGATCTTCGCCACGTCCGGATGCTCGATCAGACGCTGCCCGACGATCGAGCCCTTGCCGACGACGACGTTGACGACGCCCTCGGGGATCCCGGCCTCCAGCGCCAGCTCGCCGAGCCGGATCGCCGAGAGCGGCGTCAGCTCGGCCGGCTTCAGGACGACGGTGTTGCCGCAGGCGAGCGCGGGGCCGAGCTTCCAGCTCGCGATGTTGGCCGGGAAGTTCCAGGGGACGATGAGCCCGACGACTCCGAGCGGCTCGCGGAACGTCGCGGCCACGCCGCCCGCGACCGGAATCGTCTCGCCACCGTGCTTGTCGACGGCGCCCGCGTAGAACTGGAAGACCTGCGCGACCATGCCGATCTCGCCTCGCGCGCCCGAGATCGGCTTTCCGACGTTGGCGGACTCGGTCCGTGCCAGCTCCTCCAGGTTGTCCTCGACGAGCGACGCAAGGCGGCGCAGGAGGAGCCCACGATCGGCGGGAGAGACGGCGCGCCACGCCGGGAAGGCCGCCTTCGCGCGCTCGACTGCCGCATCGGCCTCGTCCACACCGGCCTGCTCGAGCTCGGCGATCGGCTCCTCGGTCGCCGGGTTGAGGACCGTCAGCGTCACGACGAGGATTCAAACACGCTGGCTCGTCAGAAACCGCGGCTTCGACGCAGACGCCATGTGCCGTAGATCAGCCACGACAGGACCGGGACGAGGAGTAGCGCGACGATCCACAGCGCCTTCCCCGCGCCGGACACCGCGCTCGCCGGTTGTCGCACCACGTCCGCGATGAAGAAGACGGACAGAGCGATGTAAATGATCGCGAAGCCGAAGTAGTACACGCACGCTCCTTGCTCGACGAAGCGTGGAGCCTACTTCGTGCGGGCCGCCCGGTACTGGCGAGCTTCCTCGACGAGCGCGGCGAAGAGCGCGGCATCCTGGCTCGCCTCGGGATGCCACTGCACGCCGACGACGAACCTCTGCGACGGGTCCTCGACGGCTTCGAGTGTCCCGTCAGCCGCCCATGCCGACTCGACGAGCCCATCGCCGACGCGGCCCAGCGCCTGATGGTGATGCGACGTGACCTCCTGCGTGGCACCCACGATGTCGCCGAGACGCGAGCCCTCCTTGACTTCGACCGGGTGGACGGCGAACACACCCGGGACGCGCTTGTGGTCGTCGTTGCCGACCTGCTCGGGAAGATGCTGGACGAGGTCTCCCCCGCGCGCGACGTTCAGGAGCTGGAAGCCGCGACAGATCGCCAGGGTCGGCATGTCGCGCTCGAGCGCCGCGCGCAGGAGCGCCAGCTCGCCGGCGTCGCGACGCGTCTGCGGCACGTCGGTCTCCGGATGCGGCTCGGCGCCGTACCGTGCCGGGTCGATGTCGGCGCCGCCGGAGAAGACGATCGCGTCGAGCGTGTCGAGCGTGTCCTCGATGTCCTCCTCGGCCGGCGGGATGACGACCGCGCGGCCGCCCGCCTTCTCGATTGCATCGACGTACGCGAGCGGGACGAGAGCGGCCGGGAGATGCCAGACCCCCCAACTCGCCTCCTGCGCGTACGACGTGACCCCGACGACGGGCCTCATGCCGGCTCCGACTCCACGATCCAGAGTGTGCCGTCTGCACACGTGATCGCGGGCGTGTCACCGGGATCGGCCCCGACCCGCAGCACCCGCACCGTCTCGCCGTCCAGCTCGAGGAGCGCGCCACGTGGCTCGACAGAGGCCGACTGGAAGCGCCAGGCGCGCACCTGACGCTCGGTCTCCGAGACCGTCCGGGCGGGATCGATCCACGCGTACTCAGGCTCGAACACCCCGAGGTAGGTCGCGATGCTCTCGTCCTGTGGCTCGCCCACGTCACGCGTCTCGACACGCTCGAGCACGCCCGGCAGGAGCTCCCCGACCGCGGCGGCGAGCTTGGGCGTGATGTCGTCCCAGCCGTGCTCGTCGCCGAGCGGGATGACCGCTTGCCCGAGGATGTTCCCCGTGTCGAGCTCGGCGTCCATGTAGTGCATGGTGATGCCGATCTCCGTGTCCCCGTTTCGAATCGCCCACGAGACGGGGCTCGGCCCGCGGTAACGGGGGAGCAGCGAGGGATGCATGTTGACGATGCCGTGGCGCGGCGTCGCGAGCGCGTCCGGCGGGATCTTCCAGGGAAATCCGACGCAGAGCGCGAGATCGGGCTCGAACAGTGCGAGGAGCGGCGCGATCCGCGCCCGGGTCGACGGCATGACGACGTCGAGCTCGGGCGGTGCCGAGCGAAGCAGCTCGTCGAGCTGCGGATACCGCTCGGTGTCCTGCCGCACGCAGAGGAGCGCAACGGGGTCGTGGCCGGTGGCTCGGAGGAGGCCGCAGAGACCTTCGACCGCCGCGGGGACCTCCGAGATGAGGACGACCCTCATGCGGTCAACCTCGTTCGAAGTAGCGGACGCGCTCCCAGTCGGTTACGACCTTGTCGAAAAGGCCCTGCTCGGTGTGGGCGTAGTTCAGGTAGTGGTCGACGACCTGGTCACCGAAGGCAGCGCGGGCGACGGTGCCCGACTCGAGGGCGACGATCGCCTCGCGGAGCGAGGACGGGAAGCGCTCTGCGTCCGACTCGTACGCGTTCCCCTCGAGCGCGGGCGCCAGCTCGAGCTCGTTCTCGACCCCGTGCAGACCCCCGGCGATCATCGCCGCGAATGCCAGATACGGGTTGACGTCACCTCCCGGGATCCTCGTCTCCACACGCCGGGACGCGCCGTGCCCGACGACACGGAAACCGCACGTGCGGTTGTCGTTCCCCCAGGCGAGCGTCGTCGGGGCCCAGCTCCCGGCCGCGTAGCGCTTGTACGAATTGATGGTCGGCGCAAGGAACAACGCAAGCTCCTTGAAGGTCGCGATCATCCCGGCGAGGAACCGGTCGAAGAGCACCGGATCGTCGCGGAACGCCGGCTCGCCGTCCCGGAAGAGCGACGCGTGGATGTGACACGAGTTGCCGATCCACGACTCGAACGGCTTCGCCATGAACGTGATCGAGCAGCCGTTGAGGTTCGCGATCTCCTTCGCGCCGTTCTTGTAGAGCACGTGGTTGTCCGCCATCGTCAGGGCGTCGGCGAAGCGGAAGTTGATCTCGTGCTGGCCGGGCCATGCCTCGCCCTTCGACGTCTCGACCTTGATGCCGGCCGCGTGCATGCCGTTGCGGATCTGACGGATGAGACCCTCGTCGTAGGTCGTGGCGAGGATGTGGTAGTCGAGGATGTACGGGACGGACGGCGTGAGGTCCTCGTAGCGCTGCGCCCAAGCCTCCTGGTAGGTCTCGCGTAGGAGGTAGAACTCGAGCTCGGAGCCCGCCATCGGCGTGAAGCCGAGCGAGGCCGCCCTCTCCATCTGGGCTCGCAGCACCTGACGGGGTGACGGCTCGACGGGTGCGCCGTCGTGCCACGTGACGTCGCAGAGGACGAGCGCGGTCGCCTCGAGCCACGGGATCCGCCGCGGCGTCCCCAGGTCCGGGCGCATTGCGAAGTCGCCGTAGCCCCGCTCCCAACTCGCGATCTCGTAGCCCGGGATCGGGTCCATCTCCATGTCGAGCGCGAGGAGGTAGTTGCAGCCCTCGACGGGGTGCTCGTTGGCCATCTCCTCGCAGAAGAACTCCGCGTGCAGCCGCTTTCCCATCAAGCGACCCTGCATGTCGGTGAACGCGACGACGACGGTGTCGATCGCGCCGGACTCGACCTCGGCATTCAGCTCGTCGAACGCAAGCACGCGGCGATCCTAATGCTCCGTGGCCGAGGTTGACATGCTCAGGGAAGGCTGCGCGTAATACCCGCCTGACTCCGGCAGGCAACCCCTGGGAGGGCACATGAGCACGGGCCAGACCCCGAGCTACCACACCTCGGAGGACGAACAGATCCTCCACAAGCTGGGCTACGCGCAGGAGCTCTTCCGCGCGATGGGAGGGTTCCAGAACTTCGCCATCAGCTTCACGATCATCTCGATCCTCGCGGGGTGTCTGACGTCGTTTTCCGTGGGCTTCGAGCACGGCGGACCGTCGTCGATCATCTGGGGCTGGCTGCTCGTCGGCCTGATGGCGACGATCATCTCGCTCTCGATGGCGGAGATCGCCTCGGCCTACCCGACGGCCGGCGGCCTCTACTACTGGGCGTCCAAGCTCGGGAGCCCCGGCTGGGGCTGGACCACCGGCTGGTTCAACCTCATCGGCCAGGTCGCCGTCACCGCCGCGATCGGCTACGGCCTCGCCACGTTCGGTGCGGTGCTCCTCGACTTCTGGTTCGACTACTACGCCCACATGGACGACTGGTTCGGGGCGACCGCGAACGCTTCGATCTACATCCTGTACGCGACCTTCATGGTCGCCGCCTGCGTGATCAACCTCTTCAACATCCGGATCACAGCTGGCCTGAACACGTTTTCGGCGTACTGGCACATGGTCGGCGTCGCGTTCATCGTCGGCGTGCTGATCATCGTCCCGGATCGACACCAGTCCCTCTCGTACGTCTTCACCGAGACGGTCAACAACTCGGGCTTCGGCGACGGGACGACCTCGTGGTCGAACCCGGTGTTCTGGTTCGTGTGGGGTCTCGGGCTCCTGCTCGCGCAGTACACGATCACGGGCTTCGACGCGTCCGCGCACACCGCCGAGGAGACGGGCAACGCGTCGCGAATGGCCGCGACCGGCATGTGGACCTCCGTCGTCGCGTCCGTGTTCTTCGGCTGGATCCTGCTGCTCGCGGTCACGTTCGCGATCCCGAGCACGGAGGGGGCGCTCGAGAACATCGGGACGGTCGTCCCCTGGATCTGGGCCGAGTCGATGAGCCAGAAGTGGGCCGAGTGCCTGCTGTTCATCTGCGTCGTCGCGCAGTTCTTCTGCCTCACGGCATCCGTGACGTCCGCGTCGCGCATGATGTTCGCGTTCTCCCGCGACGGCGCCGTGCCGGGCCATCAGCTCTGGCGGCGCGTCGCGCGGAACCGCGTGCCGCGCTGGTCGGTGCTCGGGATCGGCTTCTTCTCGGCCGTGCTCATGATCCCGGCGATCTGGAACTACCTCGTGGGCTACTTCGTGGGCACCGCGATCGCGGTGATCGGCCTCTACATCGCGTTCGTCATCCCGGTGTTCCTCCGTCTGCGCAAGGGCGATGCCTGGGACGAGCCGCGAGCGTGGTCACTCGGACGGCACTACAAGTGGATCGACACGGTGTCGCTGATCTGGGTCGCGTTCATCACGATCCTCTTCGTCTTCCCGCTGTACAAGGCGGGGCTCCCGTGGGAAGACGACTTCACGTGGGAGCTGACGAACTACACGGTCCTGTGGTTCGCCGGAATCGGGATCATCTTCGGCGGCTGGTGGTTCCTCTCGGCCAAGAAGTGGTTCAAGGGCCCGGTGCGGATGGGCACGGCGGAGGAGCTTGAGCAACTCGAAGAGAGGCAGCTCAGCGAGTTCGACCTCCCGACTGAGTCGGCGTAGCCGGTCTCTCCGTACTGCAATTCGCGAGAGGCGCCCACGGGCGCCTCTCGCGCGTTCAGGACATAGCCGCCAAGAAGGCGGACGACTCGGCCGTCCGCCGAAGCCGCTCGAAGTGCTCACCGGAGTACGCGTCGAAGTCGAAGTCGAGCTCGGAGACCGCCGACTGCACGACGCCCCACATCGCCTCACGAAAGTCGGACATGAAGCGCATGAGCTCGAGGGCCGCCACGTCCTCGTCCCGCACGGCGCCGAAGTACGCCTCGAGCAGCGTCGCGCACTGCGGGCCGTCCAGCTCGTGGTTGATCGAGAAGTTCGCGAGGTCGAAGAAGCGGTCGCCCATCCCCGCGTACTCCCAGTCGACGATACGCAGCTGCTCGTCGTGCTCGAGAAAGTTCGCGTTCAGGAGGTCGTTGTGGCACGGCACGTGCGCGTCGGCTGCGCGGAGCCCCTCGATCCTCTGCGCCAGATCATGTGCCCACGCGTACGCGTCCGGGACGCGTCCGCCTCGCGCCAGCGCGGTCGCGCAGTAGGCCTCGACGACGCGGAACGCGTCGAAGACGCCAGGGATCGGCGGTCCGTCGTGGAACGCACGCACCGCGCCTGCGACCCGCGCGAGCATCTCCGGCTCCCGCATGCGCTCCACCGGCGGGATGGCTCCGTCGAGGAATCTCGTGACGAGCCACCCCTCTGGCTCGACGAAGGTGACAACGTCCGGTCCTATCCCCACCGACGCGGCCGCCTGTGTGGCGGCGAGCTCGACCGAGCGGTCGATCCCGAGCAGGCTTGTGTCCTTTCCCGCGACTCGCAGGACGTAGGCCTCGCCATCGACTTCGACCTTGAGATTGTGATTCGTGATCCCGCCTCCGAGGACCTCGAAGCGAGCGCCACGGCCCGGCCAGACGCGCTCGACCTCTTCGACGAACGTCACGACCGGATCCGAGCGCCCGAGGGGTCAAAGAGGGGCTCGTTCGCGACCACGCCCGGGACCCACTCGCCGAAGATCTCGACCGCGATCGCGGTTCCGACACCGTGCTCGGCCGGGAGGTACGCGTACGCGATCGACTTCTCGACCGTGTAGCCGTACCCGCCGCTCGTCACGCGTCCGACCGGCTCGTCGCCCACCCGAACCGGCTCGGAGCCGAGCGCGATCGCTCGCGGGTCGTCGAGCGTCAGGCAGCGCAGCAGCCGCTCCGGGAGCGGCGCCGCCAACAGCGCGTCGCGGCCGACGAAGTCGTCCTTGTCGGTCTTCACCGCGAAACCGAGTCCCGCTTCGAACGGCGAGTCCTCGGGCGTGATGTCCGTACCCCAGACGCGATACCCCTTCTCGAGGCGGAGCGAATCGATCGCCTTGTAGCCGCCCGCGACGAGCCCTTCGTCGCGTCCCGCCTCCCAGATCGTGTCCCACAACGCGAGGCCGTACTCCGATCTGCAGTAGAGCTCCCATCCGAGCTCGCCGACGTACGTCACGCGCAGTGCGAGGCAGGGGACACGCCCGATCGCGAGCTCCCGCGCACGCATGTACGGAAACGCCTCGTTCGAGAGATCGGCTGTGGTGAGCGGCTGCAGGATCTCGCGCGCAGTCGGCCCCCAGACGCCGAAGCACGCGTACGCGGACGTCTCGTCCTTGACCTGAACCGAGCCGTCCTCGGGGACGTGCTGCATGATCCAGGCCAGGTCGTGCTGCCCGAAGGCGGTGCCGGTGACGATCCGGAAGCGGTCGGGGGCAAGACGCGTCACTGTGAAGTCGCACTCGATGCCACCGCGCGCGTTGAGCATCTGCGTGTAGGTCACCTGCCCGACGTCCCGGGCGACGCGATTGCCGCACAGTCGCTCGAGCAGCGTGGCAGCACCGTCACCGGAGACGAGGATCTTCGCGAACGAGCTCTCGTCGAAGATCGCCGCCGTCTCGCGACAAGCGACGTGCTCGGCGCCGATGGCGGGCGACCAGAGCTTGCCCGCCCACCCACGAGGGCGAAGCGACTCGTCACCTCGAGTCGCGTTGGGCTCGAACCAGTTCGCGCGCTCCCAGCCCGACTTCTCGCCGAAAGCGGCGCCGAGCTCCTGAAGTCGTCCGTATGCCGCCGAGACGCGGAGCGGACGGCCCGCCGAGCGCTCGTGTCCGGGGTACTTCACGTCGTAGTACGTCTCGTAGATCTCGGTCGTGCGGGCGAGCGTGTACTCGCGGCTCGCATACGCGGCCCCGAAGCGACGCGAGTCCATGTGCCAGACGTCGAGGGACGGAGTCCCTTCGACGATCCACTCCGCAACGAGCTTGCCCATCCCGCCGGCTCCGGCGAGCCCGTGCGCACAGAAGCCCGCCGCGACCCAGAAGCCGCGCACGTCCGACGGGCCCAGGATGAACTCGCCGTCAGGCGTGAACGCCTCCGGCCCGTTGATGAGCCTCACGACCTCCATCTCCGCGAGTGTCGGTACGCGGACCACGGCGTTCTCCATGAGCTCTTCGAAGCGCGGCCAGTCCTCCTCGAGGAGCCGAGAATTGAAGTCGGAGGGAATGCCATCGAGCCCCCATGGCGCGCAGTGGCGCTCGTAGCCGCCCATGATCAGACCCCCCGACTCGGGCCTGAAGTAGACGAGGAGGGACGGATCCCGCATCGTCGGCATGTCGAGCGGCAGCCCGGCCGGCTTCGTGACGAGGTACTCGTGCGCCATCGGGACGATCGGCACGTTGACGCTGGCCAGCGCGCCGATCTCCGTCGCGTACATGCCGCCTGCGTTCACCACGATCTCGGTCTCGATGGAGCCGCGGTCGGTCTCGACTCCCGCGACGCGCCCACGCTGCACAGTGATCCCGGTGACGCGCGTGCCCGTCGCGATCTCCGCGCCGCGCCGCCTCGCGCCCTCCGCGAGGGCGAACGTGAGCTGGCTCGGGTCGATGTAGCCGTCGGTGGGCAGGAACGCCGCTCCGAGCACGCCGTCCGTCGTCATCGGCGGAAAGAGTCCCTGTGCCTCCTCCGCAGACATGAGCTCGAGCGGGAGGCCGAAGGTCTTCGCCCAGCCGGCCTGCCGCGAGATTTCCTCCATCCGCTCGGGCGACGACGCCAGCCGGAGCGAACCGACCTCGTGCCAGCCCGTCTCGAGACCGACCTCCGCCTCGAGCGAGCGGTAGAGGTCGACGCTCTCCATCATCATCCTCGTCAGCGAGAGCGAGCTGTGCAGCTGTCCGACGAGGCCGGCAGAGTGGAACGTCGAGCCGCTCGTGAGCTCCGCTCGTTCGACCAGAACGACGTCGTCCCACCCGAGCCGCGCGAGCCAGTAGAGGATCGAGCAGCCACCCACGCCGCCCCCGATGACGACAGCTCGCGCCCGGCTTCGCATCAGCGGAGCCTAAATGCGGCACGTCGTGAACGGCGTCGGCCTCCACTCGGCCGCGACCTCGTCACCAAACGGCCGCAAAGAGCGAGAGAATTCTTTGCCTTGCCCCCTTGATCGGACAGGTCCCGTGCCATAGCTTTCGGCCTGCGCCGAGCACGGGGCGCCGGTAGGACGAAGCCCCCCGAGGAGCACTACGCGGAAGCGGAAGGTTCGTCGGGAAGGTGGACGAAAGCGTTCCCGGCTCGGCGAACTCTTGCGGCCGGACCTATGCGTCCGGCCCTTCTTTTTGCCCCGCAATGCTTAGAGCATGCGCGCCCGGGCGCAATTTGAGTCTACGCGAAAAGAAAAGAACGCAATTTGCGACAACTTCACCGTCCGCCGTCTTGACGGCCCCATTCGCGCCCCCTAGTGTCCCGCATGCACCGAGTACGGAGCGTCCCAGGTTGATGGCTCTCCGATCGGCAGCCGCTTCGGCGGCGGTCAGTCGGAAAGCCGGACGAAGGCGCCACCGGCTCGGTGCATTTCGTCGTGGACCCTTACGTCTGTGACGCCCTCCAGGCGCGGTACTTCTCACGGAGGCACGCGCCGCACGGCCGGTAGCCCGCCGCGATCGCCGTGGCCTCGTCCGCGAAGAAGACGCGGTGGGGGCGCACGTCGAACCCCCGCTCGATGAGACTCAGCGCGACGGGGCAGTCGAGCCGCCCGTAGACGCGCGTCCTCCGGTGACCCCCGAGCGCGCCCGGCCTCTCCGACAGCACCTCCTGACCGTCGGCGCCGACGAGACGGAAGAGCTTTCTGGTCGTCATGACGGAGTCAACGGCGGCGTCCCGCGGGCCGTGAGCTCGCTTCTCGATCGCATGTCTGCAAATTGCGACGAATTTCGTCCACCTCGTGCTTGACCCGCGTCCGTCCGGTCCATAGAGTCCCCGATGCACCGAGTACGGAGTGTCTGAGGTTGATGGCTCTCCGAGTGGTTGTCGCTTCGGCGGTGGTCAGTCGGAAGGTCGGACGAGGGCGCCACCGGCTCGGTGCATTTTCTTTGCCCGCGTAGTGTGCAACGGTGCGCAGGCTCCTCGTCCTCGTCAGCGCGATCATCTTCGTCGACGCGCTGCTCTTCACGGCGCTGACCCCGCTCGTGCCTCGCTACGCGGACGAGTTCGACCTCTCCAAGGTGGGCGCCGGACTGCTCGTCGGCGCGTACGGCGCGGGAGCGATCTTCGGAGGCATCCCCGGAGGGCTCACAGCGGCGCGTTTCGGGCCGAA
Source organism: Gaiellaceae bacterium (assembly GCA_036274755.1). GTDB lineage: Bacteria > Actinomycetota > Thermoleophilia > Gaiellales > Gaiellaceae > GMQP-bins7. Next base: position 13,557 of record DASUFC010000098.1, on the reverse strand, counting down.
GCGAACCGTGGTCGGCGCGCTGCTCGTGCTCGCGGTGGCGAGCTTCACGTTCGCGTCCGCGGATACGGCGGTCGCGCTCGGGACCGCGCGATTCGTCCAGGGCATCGCGAGCACGGCGACGTGGGCCGGCGCGCTCACGTGGATATCCCTCGAGACGCCGCTCGAGCGTCGCGGCACCGCGATCGGCACGACGTTCGGGGTCGCGATCTTCGGTGCCGTCCTCGGGCCTGTCTTCGGCGGTGTCGCCGAGGCCGTGGGAATCGGCGTGTCGTTCGCGCTCGTCGGCGCCGTCACGCTCCTCTTCGCGGTGCTCGCAGGCGCGCTCGGAACCGCCGCCCGGCGCGAGCGGGTCACGTTCGACGGGCTCTCGCGCGCGCTCACGGACCGACGCTTCGTCGGCGGGCTGTGGCTGAACATGCTCCCGGCGATCCTGTTCGGCGTCCTCCTCGTGCTCACGCCACTCGCGCTCGACGACGCAGGCTGGAGCGCATCGGAGATCGCGCTGCTGTTCTTCGCCGCGGGGCTCGTCGAGGTCGTTCTCAACCCTGTGCTGGGCCGCGTGAGCGACCGCGTCGGCCGGCTCGTCCCGATTCGCACCGGGCTCGCCGCCTCTGCCGTCGCGGCCACTGCCGTGGGCCTTGCGTCGACCGCAGTCGTCCTCGCGGCGCTCGTCTGCGTCGCCTCGATCAGCTTCGGAAGCCTGTACACGCCGAGCATGTCGCTCGCGTCTCACCGCGCCGAGGTCGCGGGCCTCGCACAGGGCCTCGCGTTCGGGGTCGTGAACACCGCGTGGGCCCTCGGTGAGCTCATCGGGCCCACCGTCGGCGGCGCGCTCGCGCAGTCGGGCGGCGACGCCGTCCCCTACCTCGCCGGTGCGTCGCTCTGCGCTCTCACCCTCGCCGCGACGTTCCGCGCGACTGGGAGAATGAGACCGCATGAAGCGTGAAGACTGGGACCGGAAGTACGCGGCCGTCGACAATCTGTGGGCGTCGAAGCCGAACCGCTTCCTCGTCGCGGAGGTCGAGGGACTCCCGCCGGGGCGGGCGCTCGACCTGGCGTGCGGCGAGGGCCAGAACGCCGTCTGGCTCGCGACGCGCGGCTGGAGCGTGACGGGTGTCGACTACTCGGAGGTCGCGATCGCCAAGGCGCGGGACCGCGCGGAGCGCGACGGTGTCGAGGTCGACTTCGTGCAGGCGGATCTCGTCGAGTACGTGCCCGAGCTCGGCGCATACGACCTCGTGACGCTCCTGTATCTCCACATTCCGTCGACCGAGCGGAAAGGCGTGCACGCGAGGGCGAGCGCCGCACTCGCGCCGGGAGGGACGCTCGTCCTCGTCGGGCACGATCTCGCGAACGCGACGGAAGGTGTGGGCGGGCCGAGCGACCGGGACCTCCTCTACACCGCCGACGGGATCGCGTCGGAGCTCCCAGGACTCGAGATCGAGAAGGCGTCCACCGTGCTTCGCGACGTCCACGGCGAGGAGCGCGACGCCATCGACACGTTGGTCAGGGCACGACGGTCGGCAGCGAGCTGAGATCGGCCGGGAACCGCTCGAGCACCCACCCGGGCCCGAACGGCTCGAGCCGGTAGTCGCGCCCGTTCACGAGCGCGTAGTCGCCCCGCCGCGGATCCATCGGCAACCGCGATTCGGCCGGGTACCAGTGGTTGTGCCGCTCGACGAGGTCGTTCAACTCGTCGAACGGCCAGGATCGCGCGCGATCGGCCCAGAGGCGCCGAAAGCGCTCGGCATCCCCCCCGCACTCGTCGGCAGTCGCCTCCCACGCGGAGCGCACCGACGACTCGACCTCCGCCGTGCGCTGCTCGATCTCGCGCAGGCGAAGCATGTACGGCAGCGGCCCGCGGGTCGCCACGAGATAGGCCTCCGCGCTCGGTCGGAAGTGGCGCGCACGGACCGGGAGCGGCTTCCCGGTGAGCTCGATCGAAGCGAGATCCTCCTCGAGGCGATCGCGATCGCGTCGCTGGCGCGGAGTCTCGGGCAGGACGACGCCCTGGCGCAGGATCGCATCGCGCTCCGCCTTCTCCATACCCTGATTAGACCTGCCGCGGGGAGGTCAGGGCGAGAGGAAGCGCGCGAGCCACGACCGCGGCTCCTGGACGTCCGGCGACGCCTCGATCGGCTCGTCATCCGGCTCCGGCTCTGCGACGACGCGCATCAGCTCCTGATCGCCTCGACGCGCGGCAAGCCGCTCGAAGTCGCCGCGAATCGCGTGACGCATGTCGTCGAGGTGGCTCTCCTCGCGCACGGCCGGTCCTTCCCGGCGGACGGCTCCAGTCCTGCAGGCGCTAGCGGCGCGAGCCGAACGTGGCCGTCCACACGACGGCATCGGCGCCCGCGAACAGCCCCGGCGCATGCACGGGAGCGGTACCGAGGTCCCGGAACGTCGACCCGAGCACGTTGGCGCGGTGCGGCGGCGAGGCGAGCCACGCGGCCACGACGTCGCGCGGCGTGACCGCGCCCCACGTCCCCGCGTACAGGTTCTCCCCGAACGTCGAGTAGTGGTATCCGGCCGTGCGTACTGCCGACGTCAGGGGTGAGCCGCAGGGAGTGTGTGAGAACTGAGCGCACGACGCGACCCGCTCGCCCTTCAGCGTCGCGGCGCGCATGAGCCTGGGACGGCGGACGAGTTGCTTGCGACCGTCGTGGACGCGCGCCCAGTTGACGAGACACGCGACGGCGCGCACCTGGACGACGGCGGGTGCAGTCGCGTCGCTCGCCGATTGGCAGGCGCCGTCGGGGGCGAGATAGGCGTTCCACGCCGTGCCCGCGCCCTCGGCGCGTCCGACCACGAGGACGGCCGCAACGCACGCGATCGAGACGACGATCGCGACGAGACGGACCGGGGCTGCCGCAAGCCTGAAGGTCACGGTTCGCACCGTGCCCCAACCATGACCGCGGATCCTTCCCCTGACCGGGTGACTCGCGTCACTCGATTCAGTGATCCTTGCCCCTCGTCAGGGATCACTCTGCGACTCTATCGTCTCCCCCGGGTGGTGCGTGCGCCAGGTGGCGGCTGCCAGCAATCCGAGCGCCAACGTGGGCAGCACGGTGAGAGCGCGATAGAGCAGCGTCGCGGCGACCGCCTCGGCATTCGGGGCGCCGAAAGCCACGAGCGCGCCGGTCAGGCCGACCTCGACGATCCCGACGCCCGCAGGGGTCAGCGGGAGCGCGCCGAGAATGCGAACGAGGGCCCAGGCCGCGAACGCCTCGATGCCGGTGACCTCCGAGCCGGTCACACCGGTCACGCGCAGGCAGACCAGGAGCAGGACGAAGACGGTGAGATGCCCCGCCAGCGTCGCGACCGTGATGACGTGCCAGCGCCGCCGCAGCAGCACGAGCGCGTCTTCACGAAACCGGGCGAACGACGCTCCTCCCCACGCGACCGGGCCACGCCGCACGACGCGGAGGAGGCGGTTCGAATAGCGCGCGGCGAGATCGCCGATGCGGTTTGCGCGGTCCTCGCTGGAGAGCACGAGCGCGAATGCGGCGAAGGCCACGACGAGCACCCCGAGGCCGATGACCGCGGCCGTCGTCAGCGCGGGGTGGTTCTCGTTGGCGAGCGTCAAGAGCGCGAGCCCGACGACCGGGAACGCGAGGTTTGCGAGCTGGTTCCAGAGTCCGGCGATCGCGACCGCCAGCGCCACCGCCGTCGGCGTGAAGCGCCAGGAGCGCAGCATCGAATACGACGCCGCCATGCCCACGGCCGCGCCCGCCGGGGAGACGATGGAGAGCGCCGTCGAGGCCTGTGTCATCGCCATGCCCTCGCGATATCCGAGGCCTGGCAGCGCGGCCATCCAGGGAGGCGGGAAGGTCGCGAGGTTCAGGACCACCGCACCGGCGAGGAGCGCCCAGTCCCGCCAGTCGAGGCCGCGGACGACGTCGAACACCGATCGGTAGTCGGCGATGCGCGGGAGGACGAAGGCGAAGACGAGGACGACGACCACGAGCGACCCGGTCGCGCCGAGGATCCGCTTGTGCGTCTTGGTCAGCCCTCGGCGGCGCGTCGCGGTGCCGTCCGACATCGACGGGAACCTATCGTGCGATCCCATCCCGAGCCGAAGGAGCCACGATGCACCGGATTCGCCGACCCTCGATCACGCCGGGCACGGTCGTCGCGCTCATCGCCCTGTTCTTCGCCCTTGGCGGCTCCGCATACGCCATCGGTGAGCGAGCGCAGGGCAGCGCGGTCGCCCAGCCACGGTGCGCGAACGGAGCCGTTCGCGGAATCGCTGTTGTGACGGGCAGCCCGAGCCAGGGCATCGCGAACCTGCCCGACAGCTTCACGTCGGCCGCGGGCCTGTTCGGCCGGAAGTTCAACTGCACCGGAAGGGCTGTCCAGGCGCGCCGTGTCCAGGCGGGAGTCTTCGAGGTGCGCTTCGTCGGGATCTCCGGCGGAAGCGGCGTCGCCAGCGCGCCGAACGATGCGCTCGCGAGCGTTCAGGCCGGGCCGAGCGGGACGTTCAGCGTGACGGTGCATCCCGCGGGGCGAGACGACAAGGCCGACCTCCCCTTCACGATCGTCGTGGTCTGACGACTACGGAAGGCGCGGCGAGACGAACGTCCCGACCGCGGTCGCGATCAGGAGCAGCGCCGCGGCGATCGCGACGAAGAGCCACGTGATCTCGCTCTTGCCCGTCTCCCGCCCGAGGCTCGAGCCGAGATTGCGGTACGCGCGCTCGAGCGCGTCCGCGGTGCGGGCTTCGGAGAACTCGCCGCCCGTCCGCTTGGCGATCTCGCGCAGCGTCCCGGGGTCCGGAGGGACCGGGATGGTCTGGCCGCTCCCGGTACCGGGAATGCCTCCGAACGCGCCGCGCTCGATGACGCCCTGTGGCGTCCCGAGCGCGATCGTGTACACGGGGAAGCACGCGTCCCGCGCGAGATCTGCGCCCTCGAGAGGCTGCAGCAGGCCGCGCGTCTGCGCGCCGTCGGACAGGAACAGGATCGAGACGGGGCTCTTCTCGTCACCGCACTTCGTGGCCGCTTGCGCGAGCGTGCGGGACACGGGCGAGCTCGCCGGCATCGTGATGCTCCCCTCGTTGCCGGGGGCGAGGTCGGTCACCTGCCGGCCGAGCAGGACGGCGGTCTGCAGCGCGTCGCCGATCGCAGTCCCGCCGTAGACGAGGAACTGGTCGATGTCGGTGATCGCGGACTCGACGAGTTCATGGTCCTTCGTTGGCGGCGTGCCCACCTGTGCCTCGCCGGCGAACACGACGAGCCCGACCCGTAGATCGCCAGGAGCCTTGTCGAGGAACGTCCGCAGTGCCTCCTGCGCGGCGCCGAGCCGGGTCGGCGCGACGTCGCGCGCCTGCATCGAGCGCGAGGTGTCGACGACCAGGATCACCGTCGCCTTCTCCCGAAGGAGCGAGCGCGTCACCTCCGGGCGGGCGGTACCGACGATGAGGAACGCCAGACCGAGGGCGACGAGAGCCGGAGGCACGTAGCGCAGCCACCAGCGCCCTCCCGAGACGACGCTCGCGAGAACGTCGAGGTTCGTGTAGCGCACGGTGAACCGTGCCTTCCGCCGCTCGGCAAGGACCCAGAGCCCGATCGCGAGCGCGAGAAGGAGCAGGCCGAGGAGGAACCAGGGGCTCTTGAACGAGATCACGCCGACCTCGAGCACAACGCGTGGACCTGGACGAACGCACGCACGCCGGAAAGCTCGGCGTCGCCGCGGACGCGAACCACGACGCCTCGCTCATTCGCCGCCTGCGAGCCGGAGACGCTCGAGACGAGGCTGGCGGTCGGCGGCGTCCGGGTCGCGAAGGCGAACGCGAACGAGCTGCCCACCAGCCTCTCTCCGCGCGCGCAGCGCTGAGCGACCGTCTTCGATCCCGGACGGACGCGAACCGTCACGACGCGCCTCGTCACGGGCTGGCCCGGCTTGAACGCCCCGGCCGACGTGGGAACGCGAGCGCCGCCGCCCGCCATCGGCATGCAGCCGATGTACGGCTTGAACGTCGGCGCCCGGTCGGAGCGCCCCGCGTAGGTGCCGACGAAGACCGCGGAGCCGGTCGTGGTGATACCGGGGTTGACCGGGCTGCCGAGCCGGCCGAGGAAGGAGACGTCGATCGCGCGCGCGCTGAGCTCCGCGTCGAGACCGCCCACGACGTGTCCGCGCGGGCACTTGAGCTGGTACTGGACCGACTGCCGAGCAGAACCCCCCGCTGTCGGCACGACGACCCACGGCCCCGGCACGGACACACAGACCTGGAGCCCGTCGCACTCGTTCGCGGCGCCGGCAGAGCCCGCGCCCGCGGACGCGGCAACGAGAGCGACGAGAGCGATGACGAGACCCCGGATTCTCACCAGATCCCCCGCAGGAGGAAGGCCGACGTCACGCCGCTGACGAGAAGGAGCCCTGCCGCGAGCGCCGCGAACAGATCGGTGATCTCGCGATCTTCATTGCGCGAACCGAGCCGCGATCCGAGGCCCTCGTACACCTTGCTCAGCTCGGCCGAGTCGAGCGCCGTGAAGAACTCGCCGCCCGAGTCCCGAGAGACCTGCTGCAGCGTCTCCGGGCTCGGTGGGACGTGGATGATCCTCTTGAGACCGCCCGGCAGCTGTTCCTCGACGACGCCGTCCTCCGTGCCGACGAGCACCGTGTAGACGGGGACCCCCTGCTTCTTCGCGTCCGCCGCGGCGTCGGTGGGCTTGATCCGGCCACCGTCCTGGGTCCCGTCGGAGATGAGCACGACGGCACGCGGCGGCGCATTCGCCGGTTCCTGCCCGGTTGGCCGTCCGACCCGCAACGAGAGCGCGACGGCATCGCCGATCGCGGTGCCTTCCCCGGGCTTCAACGTGTCGAGCGCGGCTGTCACGAGCTCGCGGTCCTGCGTCGGCGCGACGCCCACGGCAGCGCGCGTGGCGAACGAGACGACACCGACCTGGAACTTCTCCGGAACCTGGTCGAGGAACGTCTTCGCCGCCGTCCGCGCGGCGTCGAGACGCGTCGGCTGCACGTCGTTCGCCTTCATCGATCGCGAGACGTCCATGGCGAGCACGATCGTCGCCTCCTCGCGCGGCACCTTCACCGTCGCGTGCGGACGGGCCACGCCGACGATGAGGAACACGAGCGCCACGAGCAGCGTCAGCGGCGGCAGGTAGCGAAGCCTGCCGGGGCTTCGATCCACGACGTTCGAGAGGAGATCCGGATTGCCGAACGCCGCCTGCGAGGCAACGCGCCGGCGGTCGCGGTCGATGTACAGCGCGACGAGAACGGGAAGGACGGCGAGAGCCAGGAGCGCGAGCGGCCAGTCGAACCTCACGCCGGGCTCCTCCGCAGGAAGGTCACGAGCGGGCGCAGCCAGTCGCCCGACGTCGAGAGCACGACGTGACGCACGCCGGAGGAGGCGAACGACCGCGCGAGATCGGCGCGCTCGGCGGCCGCGGCTGCGGCGAAGCGCTCACGAAGTCGACGGCTCCTCGTATCGACTCGCAGCTGGCGGCCCGATTCCGGGTCGACGAGGTAGAGCAGGCCGACGTTGGACAGCTCTTGCTCGCGCGGGTCGCGCACCTCCACCGCGACGACGTCGTGCTGCCCCGCGAGCGCGAGCAGCGGCTTGCGCCACTCGCGATCCCCACGGAAGTCCGAGACGACCACGACGAGCGAGCGCTGGCGGGCGAGGGCGCCTGCCCGGCGCAGCGCGGTGCCGAGATCCTCGGCGCCCGGCCCGTCCGCCGGCGGCTCGTTGCGAATCGCGTCGAGCAGCCCGATGAGGCCCACACGCCCCTGTCGAGGCGGGATCGTCCGCGACTCGGAGCCCCCGAAGGTCACCACGCCCAGCCTGTTGCCACGCCGTGTCGAGAGATGGCCGATCGCCACCGCAACGCCTTCCGCGACGTCGGCCTTGCGCCGGTCCGCCGTGCCGAACTGCATCGAGACGGAGCCGTCGAGGACGAGCCACGTCACGAGGACGCGCTCGGCGAGGTCCACGCGGACGTGCGGCTCGCCGGTACGAGCCGTGACGGCCCAGTCGATGCGGCGAACGTCGTCACCCGCGACGTACGGACGGATCATCGCGAGCTCGGTGCCCGTGCCGAGCACGGTCGAGCGGAAGTCGCCCGCGAGGAGCCCTTCCACCCGCCGGCCGATCGAGATGTCGAGCGCGCGGAGCAGACCCTCGGCCATCGGGCCGGGGCCGGGACGCGCCGCCGTCGGGCGCGAGAGGAGCGCGCCCGCGTTCCTCACGCGCTCCTCACGCCGCGCTCACCCGCGCGAGGTCGAGTTGTGGCGTCGGGACGGCGGCGAGCACCTGGTCGAGGATGCTGTCCGGCGTCACCTCCTCGGCGAGCGCCTGGTACGAGAGTACGAGGCGGTGCCGCAACGCGTCACGGACGAGCGCCTGCAGGTCCTCGACGATCGCGTACTCGCGACCTCGGATCAGGGCGAGCGCCCGGGCACCCTGGACGAGGCTGATCGGCCCGCGGGGGCTCGCGCCGTACGAGATGTACTGCGCGAGGTCCGGCAGGCCGTGCTCCGCCGGCTCGCGCGTGGCCGTCGCGATGTCGACCGCATAGCTCACGAGCGACGGGTCGACGTAGATGTCGGCGACCGCGCGCTGGAGCGCCGCCAGATCCTCGAGAGAGAGCACCTGCTTCAGCTCCGGATGGTCGACCAGCTGGCGCTGGACGACCGTGAGCTCCTCGTCGTGCTGCGGATATCCGATGAGGACCTTGAGTAGGAAGCGGTCGATCTGCGCCTCGGGCAGCGGATACGTGCCCTCCGACTCGATCGGGTTCTGCGTCGCCATCACGAGGAACGGAGACGGCACGGGGTGCGTCTCGTGTCCGATCGTCACCTGGCGCTCCTGCATGACCTCGAGCAGCGCGGACTGGACCTTCGCGGGCGCGCGGTTGATCTCGTCGGCCAGCAGGAAGTTGCAGAAGACCGGCCCGAGCTCGGTGTCGAACGTCCCCGCCTGTGGACGGTAGATGCGCGTTCCGACGAGGTCCGACGGAACGAGGTCCGGCGTGAACTGGACGCGTGCGAACGAGCCGCCGAGCACGCCGGCGGTCGTCTTGATCGTCAGCGTCTTCGCCAGGCCCGGCACGCCCTCGATGAGGAGGTGGCCCTGTGCCAGGAGGCACACGAGCACACGCTCCAGCATCGCGTCCTGCCCGGCGATGATCCGACGAATCTCGAACAGGGCCTGCTCGAGCTGTTCCCGTGCCTCTTCCGGTGTGGGCCGAGGCTGCTCTGCGGTCTCGGTCATGCGACGTCCCTTCTCTCGCGGCTCAGAGGTTCATACGAAAGCACGCGCGCCAGCGGTTGTGAGTTAGCGCGTGGTGAAGTGCGGATCGGCACGCGGGCTACGAGCGCTGGACACCCATCGTGATGGAACCGACATAGGCGGACCCGCTGCGCGCGACCCGGAGCGTCGAGCGCTTCCCGCCGTTGCGGTAGACGCTGTCCGCGGCGTTGCGGGTCGTGCGGTTCGGTCGCCGGCTGTACGGAGCCCGTGCGTACACCGCGTCGGTCACGGCGTCCGCGAAGTACAGCTGGCCGGTGTGAACGACGTTCCCTCCCAGATGCACCATCGTGTGGATGTGGACGGTCCGGCCCGGGTACCAACCGGGATAGATCGTCCGAAAGACGGCGACGCCCTTCGCGTCCGTCCGCTGGACACCGCGAAGGAACATGCCCGTGTCACCCTGCACGCCGGAGTACACGCCACCCGCGTCGCAGTGCCAGATCTCGACGGCCGCTCCCTTGATCGGCTTGCAGGTGGCCGCGTTGACGACCCGCAGGCGGAGCGTCAACCCGACGCCCGGCTTCCCCTCGGTCACGTTGCGGCGGACGGCCGCGTCCTCGACGTAGTACGGCCCTTCCGTCTGCTCGGGTGCGAGCACGCAGCTCACGAGCCCGGATGCGACGGCGGCCGGCCCGTTCGCGGCCGCGTCCGCCGTTTCCGGCTCGAAAAGCTCGCGCGCGCCGAGGGCTCCCCCGCCGAGCGCGACGACCGCCAGGCCGCCCAGCTTCGCGAGCGCACCGCGACGACTCAGGACGAGATCCTCTTCGTGTGTCTCGTGGTCGAAGATGCGGCCAAGGGTACGGACCGGGCCTAAGAGCGGGCTGAGAGACGCCGGGACGTTCTCCAAGGGGCCCCTGAGTACGATCGAGGAGTGTCGACGGCACCCGCGATAGAGACCGTCGGCCTCACCAAGACGTACGCAGGCGGCGTGCAGGCGCTCGCCGATCTCGATCTCTCCGTCCGGCGCGGTGAGGTGTTCGGCTACCTCGGGCCGAACGGCGCCGGCAAGTCGACGACGATCCGGCTGCTGCTGGGGCTCATCCGGCCGACAAGGGGAAGGGCGACGCTGTTCGGCCTCGATGCCCACGAGCAGGGGGTCGACGCCCGGCGGCACGTCGGCTATCTGCCGGGTGACCTGAGGCTGTCCGACCGGCTCACGGCGCGCGAGCAGCTGGACTCGCTCGCGCGTCTGCGCGGGAGCGTCGACGAGGCGTTGCGCACGGAGCTGTGCGAGCGCCTCCAGGTCGACCTCGACCGGCCGATCCGTCAGCTCTCGAAAGGCAACCGACAGAAGGTCGGGATCGTCCAGGCGTTCATGCACCGCCCGGAGCTGGTCGTGCTCGACGAGCCGACCGCTGGGCTCGATCCGCTCCTGCAGACCGAGGTGCGCGCGCTTCTACGCGAGACGGCCGAGCAGGGTCGCACCGTCTTCATCTCCTCCCACTCGCTCGACGAGGTGCAGCACGCCGCCGATCGTGTCGGCATCATCCGGCGGGGCCGGCTGGTCGACGTGGACGCCGTGGAGAGCCTCCGCGAGCGCTCGCTCCGGCACGTGACCGTCACGTTCGCCCGTGCCCCCGATGCCGATGCCCTGGACCGCATCGACGGCGTGCGCGTTGTCGGAGTCGACGGCGCGACCGTGAGGCTCTCGTGTCCCGAGTCGTCGATCGACGCGCTCGTCAAGCGGGTGGCCGAGCACGAGGTGGTCGACCTCGTCTCGCAGCCGGCCGACCTCGAGGAGATCTTCCTCGAGCTCTATCGCCAGGGCGACGATGCCGGCTGAGCTCTTCCGCCGCGGGCTCCGAGACCATCGCCGCGCTCTCCTCGCGTGGTGTCTCGGCGTCGCGGGCTACGTCGCGATGATCGCGGCGATCTTCACGTCGATCGAGAGCTCACCGCAGCTGAACGACCTCATCGAGAACTACCCGGACGTCCTGAAGTCGCTGTTCGGGATCTCCGGCAGGGCCGACATCACCTCCGGCCCCGGCTACCTCGACCTCGAGCTGTTCGGGATCATGCTCCCGCTCCTCGTGATCGTCCTCGCGATCGGCTCGGGAGCACGGACGCTGGCAGGCGAGGAGGACGCGGGACGCCTGGAACTCGTGTTGTCGTACCCAGTCCGGCGAAGGGACGCCGTCCTCGCGAAGGGAGCGGCGGTGGCCGTCGAAGTGCTCCTGCTCGCCGCGACGGCGACCGTCACGATCGCCGTCTTCGACCCGATCGTCGGGCTCGACCTCTCGGCCGGCCACGTGCTCGCGGCCTTCGCCTGGCTCGCAGCGCTCGGCCTCTTCTTCGGCTGGCTCGCGCTCGCGGTCGGGTCAGCGCATCCGAGCCGATCGCTCGCGATCGGCGTGTCGGCGGGGGTCGCGGCCGCCGCCTACCTGGTGAACGGGCTCCATACGCTCGCCGCTTGGCTCGATCCCGCCCGCTTCCTGTCGCCGTTCTGGCTCGTCGGCCAGGGGCCGCTGCAGGGCGGCGCGAGCGCCGCAGGCATCGTCGCCCTGCTAGCCGCCGCTGTCGTCGTCCTACTTCTCGGCGCCGCGCTCGTCGAGCGGCGCGACCTCGAAGTCCCCTAGAGCGGCTCGACGTGGACGACGGCCTTCACGACGTCGCCGACGAGGAAGCTCGCGACGTAACGGCCATTGCCGACCTGCTCGCCGAGCTCCACCGTCTCGCCGAGATCGATCGGATGCCGGTAGTCGAGCTGTGCGCGAAGCGGTCGCCGCACGTCGTACTCGAGCTCGACGACTCGCTGCTCGACCGCCGCCCAGTACGCCGCGTTGTTGACGTGCCCCATGCGATCGACGTCGGTGGCGCGCAACGGCCACACGCAACGCGGCGTGCCGCCTACGGCCGGCGCGAGCGCGAGCTTCGTCGACGCGACGCTGCCCTGCGCAGCCTCCGCGTAGTCTTCGAATCCCTCGCCGATCCTGGCGGGGCGCGCATCCGGCCCGAGGTGGATCCAGGTGCTGTCGACCTCGACCGCGCCGCCCGCGTCTCCTGTGAGCGACCACCGCCGTCCGGCCGCGAGCGCCGAGAAGCTACTCCCCCAGGTGACGATGTCGACCACCCCGTCGGCGAGGAACGGCCGGAGGACCTCGATCCGGACCGAGCGCAGCACCCAGAGATGCTCGGGCGCGCCCCAGCCCGTCTCCGCCACGTCGTCGATCGCCGCGTCCTGGAGGTAGCGCGCGATCGCATCGAGGCGCAGGCGTCCCGTCGCGTCCGTATCCGAAAGCCGGATCGTGTACGAGACGCGGAACGTCCTCCCGCTCGGCGGCAGCCCGACCAGTGCATCCACGAGCGAGACCCTATGGCAGTGCGCGTGTCAGCCCAGCTCGAGGATCATTCGCCCGTTCTCGTCCCCGGGCTCGAGATCGACGTAACCGAGTCTGAGGTAGAGGTGCCGCGCGGGGTTGTCCGGGTCGACGCTCAACGAGATCCGGGTGACGCCCTGCGCGCGAGCCCGATCATGGATCGACTCCATGAGCATTCCGCCGATCCCGCGTCCCCTATGGCCGTCGACCACGGCGACGGCGACCTCCGGTGTGTCGGGGTCGACGAAGCCCTCGCCGTGCTCCTCCTCCGTGAAGAACCGATACCAGGCCAGCCCGATCGGAACGTCGTCTTCCTCCGCCACGAGGCCCGTGTCTCCCGGCCGCCCCCACCCGGTGTGGAACGGCGCGACCTGCGGGTGCTCGAGAACCCACTCCCGCGGCGGCAGCTCCACGTCAGGACGCCAGTCGAGAGCCGTGTAGAGCATTTCCCGGAGGAACAGGGTCTCGTCGTCACGTAGGTGACGGATCTCCACCGCGTGAGAGACTAGTCGTCGTGTCAGCGTTCGATCGCCTCGGCGACATGGCTCCGATCGACATCTGGACAGGCGTGCTCGCCCGGACCGTGGACGGCGAGAACTGCTCGATCGGAATCGTCGAGCTCGACCCCGGCAGCCATGTTCCCGAGCACAGTCATCCCAACGAGCAGCTCGGACTGGTCGTGAGCGGATCCGTGCGGTTCCGCGTCGGCGACGAGGAGCGGGAGCTCGGGCCGGGCGGCACGTGGAACATCCGACCGAACGTCCCGCACGAGGTGCGCACGGGGCCGGACGGAGCGATCGTCATCGATGTGTTCTCCCCGCCTCGGGCGGACTGGCAGGCGCTCGAGCGCCTCGACCCGAGATCGTCGAAGCTCTAGGCGAGCACTGACCGTGCTCCGCGGTCAGCAGCTGTCAGATCGTCACGACGATCTTGCCCCGTGGGGCGATCTGCGCCGCGTACGTACCGACG
>DASUFC010000097.1:0-3663 GCA_036274755.1 Gaiellaceae bacterium | reverse complement strand
ACCATCCGCCTGATCGGGAACCGCGCCGCGTACAGCCGCCGAAGCACCGCGACGACTTCCGTGGCGACGTCACGATGGACGACGAGCCGACCCGTGCGCGCGTGCCCGTCCATGCCCACGTAGCGCGCGTGCACGAGCCGGAGCTCGTCGAGCCCCACGGGGCACCCGGGCTTCCACGAGACGCCGGTCATCGTCTGGCGAACGGCGGTCGACAGCGCGCTGACGGAGCCGCGGAACGCCGGAAGCCCGCGTTCCGCCGGTGACGCGGCGCCGACGACGGTCGCAGCGACGAGCGCGACCAGCACGGGGACAAGGCGTCGCATCCGAGGAACGGTAGCCCTGGCCCCCGAAGGCGGGGATCAAGCCGCAGGAATCCGTTCCGCGGATTCCTGCCTGGCGAGCAAGGTCGGGGTGGTCGGATTCGAACCGACGACCTCCCGGCCCCAAACCGGGCGCTCTACCAGGCTGAGCCACACCCCGTGACCTGAGGAAGTCTACGGCCGGCCGCGGCTAGGTTCCGCGGGTGACGGAGATCACCCTCCACGGCGCGCGGCCGGCCGGTGCGCCCCGCCCCCGGCTCGGCTATGCGATGGTGACCGCCGCCTCGGCGCTCTTCGCCGTCAACGGCTCCGTCTCGAAGATCATCCTCACCGAGGGTGACATCTCGAATCTCCGCCTCACCGAGCTTCGTGCGACCGGCGCATTCCTCGGCCTGGCGGCCTTCGTCCTCGCGACCGCGCCCGGACGGCTTCGCGTCGTGCGGGACGAGCTTCCGCTGCTCGTCTTCTACGGCATCGTCGGCTTCGCGCTCGTCCAGTGGCTCTACCTCGTCGCGATCGAGCGCCTGCCGATCGGAATAGGCCTCCTGCTGGAGTTCACCGCCCCGGTGCTCGTCGCGCTGTGGGCACGGCTCGTCTGGCACGAGCCCGTGCGCCGCCGGGTCTGGGCCGCGCTCGCCTTGGCGCTGTCCGGCCTCGTGCTCGTGGGCGAGGTGTGGGAGGACGTCCGGCTCGACACCGTCGGCGTCGTTGCCGGCCTCCTGGCCGCCGGCGCGCTCGCGACGTACTACCTCGCGGGCGAGCACCAGACCGCGCGCCGCGATGCGCTCTCGCTCACGTGCCTCTCGCTCGGCGTGGCGGCGCTCTTCTGGGCCGTGCTGCAGCCCTGGTGGGGCTTCCCGTTCGACGCGCTCGGAGCGACCGTGTCGCTCGAGGGCTCGCTCGACGCGGTCGACGCGCCGGTCTGGGCGCTCTGCCTGTGGATGATCGTCCTCGGCACGATCCTGCCGTTCGTCCTCTCGCTCGGCGCGCTGCACCATCTCCCTGCGACGCGGGTGGCGACCGTCTCGATGATCGAGGTGCTGCTCGCGGCCCTGGTGGCATGGGTCTGGCTCGGGGAGACGCTCTCCGCCGCCCAGCTCGTCGGGGGCGGAGTCGTGCTCGTCGGCGTCGTGCTCGCGCAGACGTCCCGCTGAGTACCCTGGGGTCGTGGTCACGCGCGTCTTGCTCGCCTCGCCCCGCGGCTACTGCGCCGGGGTCGAGCGCGCGGTCGAGACGGTCGAGCGCGCGCTCGAGCATTACGGCGCGCCCGTGTACGTGCGCAAGCAGATCGTCCACAACATCCACGTCGTGCGGGACCTCGAGGCGCGGGGCGCGATCTTCGTCGAGGAGGAGACCGACGTGCCGCCCGGCGCGACCGTCGTCTACTCGGCCCACGGTGTCGCACCGTCGGTGCACGCTGCCTCGCGCGAGCTCGGCCACGACGTGATCGACGCGACGTGCCCGCTCGTGACGAAGGTGCACGTCCAGGCGAAGCGCTACGCCGCCGCCGGCCACACGGTGCTCCTGATCGGGCACGAGGGCCACGAGGAGGTCGTCGGCACGATGGGCGAGGCGCCCGAGGCGACGATCCTCGTCCAGGACGTCGCCGAGGCCGAGGCGCTCGAACTGCCTCCGGACACGCCGCTCGCCTACGTGACCCAGACCACCCTCTCCGTCGACGAGACCGCCGAGATCATCGGCACGCTCCGGCGTCGCTTTCCCGCCATCGTGGGGCCGAAGAAGGAAGACATCTGCTACGCGACGTCGAACCGCCAGTGGGCGGTCAAGGACATGCTCGGCGAGATCGACCTCCTGCTCGTGATCGGCTCCCGCAACTCGTCCAACTCGAACCGGCTCGTCGACGTCGCCCGTGCCTCCGGCGTGCCGTCGCACCTGATCGACGACGAGGCAGAGATCGACGAGGCGTGGCTCGACGGGATCGAGACGGTCGGGATCACCTCCGGCGCGTCGGCGCCCGAGCGGCTCGTGACCCGGGTCTGCGACTGGTTCCGCACGCGCGGCGTCGAGCGGATCGAGTCGCACCGGATGGTCGACGAGGACGTCACGTTCAGGCTCCCCGTCGAGCTCCGCCGCGAGCTACAGCTCGCCGAATCGCAGCGGTAGCTCAGGCCTTCGCGAGGACGACGTCCTCGCCCGCCGCCTCGAGCGAGGTCGCGAGCGTCTCGGCCTTGATCCAGTCCGCGTGCTCGAGCACGTCTTCCTCGCGGGACGGGATGGTCAGCGCGATCCGGTCGGTCAGCGCGAGGCCCGCCTCCTTGCGCATCGTGTTCACCTGGTGGATCAGCTCGTAGACGCGAGCCTCGCGCTCGAGCGCCTCGTCGACCGCCGTGTCGAGCGCGACCGTGACGCCGTCGGCCGACGCGATCGCCCAGCCGTCGCGGGCAGAGCGCTCGACGAGCACTTCCTCCGGAGAGAGCTCGTGGCCCGCGGCGCGAAAACGGCCGTCGCCGAGGTCCTCGAACTCGCCCGCCGCGAGCGCCGAGCGGACGGCCCCGAGGTCCTTGCCGAGCTTCGGCCCGAGCACCGGCAGGTTCGGCTTCACCACGAGCTCCGCCTCCACGTGGCCGAGTGAGACGTCCTTCACGCGAAGCTCGTCACGCACGATCGCGACGAGGTCGTCGGCAGGTGACGCGCCCTCGACGACGAGCCGGGCGAGCGGTTGTCGCAGCTTGACGCCGGAGGTCGACCGCGCGGCGCGGCCGAGGTCGACGATCCGCCGCGCGTCGGCCATCGCGACCAGCGCCGCCGCGTCGGGCCCTGGCGGCACGGGCCAGCCCGCCAGGTGGACGGAGTCGGGAGCATCGGGGCACGGCTCGCGGACGAGCACTTGCCAGAGGTGCTCCGAGAGGAAGGGGAGGACGGGCGCGATCACCCGCAGCGACTGCGCGAGGGCGTGCCAGAGCACGCGCAGGGCGGTCTCGTCCCCTTCCCAGAAGCGCCGCCGCGAGCAGCGGATGTACCAGTTCGAGAGGTCGTCGAGAAACGACTCGAACGCGCGGATCACGTCGACCGTCAGCCACCGCTCGTAGGCGGCCGTCGCCTCCTCGACGAGCAGCCGAGTGCGCTCGACGAGCCAGCGGTCGAGTGGGGCGCTCGCCTCCTCCACCCCGTCGAGGTCGGCGTAGCGCGGCGTGAACGACTCGACGTTGCCGTACTGCGTCAGGAACGTGACCGAGTGCCAGAGCCGAAGCAGCTTGCGCTGGATCTCGTGGGCCGGGCCGAAGCCGAAGAGGAGGTTCCGGTCGGGCGGCTGCGCGCAGAACTGCCAGCGCATCACGTCGGCGCCCATCCGCGCGAACGCATCCGGCGCGTCGATCGTGTT
>DASUFC010000096.1:0-2495 GCA_036274755.1 Gaiellaceae bacterium | reverse complement strand
CGGTCGAGACGAGGACACCGGAGCGGCCGGCGCCGCGGCTCGAGATGACGCGCCTCGTCGTTCCCGAGGGGGACAGGAAGCAGGCGGAGGTGCTGGGCGAAGGCTCCGCAGCGGCTCCGCGCGTCCTCGAGGTTCTCCGCGTTATCGGAGTGCTCGCGTGAGCGTCCTCGTCTACCTCGAGCATGCCGAGGGCACTGTCGACGAGCCGTCGCTCCAGGCGGCCACTGTGGCGTCCTCCCTCACCGGGGGCGACGAGGACGTCCATGCGGTCATGGCAAGTGACACTGTGTCACTTGCGCTCGACGGCGCACTCCCGGTTGAGGTCGTACATGTCGCGGCGCACGACGCGTTCGGCTCGTACGCGCCGCTCGCGATTGCCGAGGCGATCGTGGAGCTGGCCGGAACCCTCGACGCGACGGCCGTCGTCGGGCCTGGGACCGAGCGTGGGAACGAGGTGCTCGCTCACGTCGCGGCGGTGCTCGACCTGCCGCTCGCGGCCAACTGCGTCTCGGTCGCGGGCGTCGCCGTGACGAGGGTCCGGTGGGGCGGAAGCCTCCTCGAGGAGGCACGCGTCGACGCGCCGACGCTGCTGCTCACGGTGCAGCCTCATGCGGTCGCGGCGGCGACGCGCGCGGGAGACGCGCCGAGCGTCGAGGCGTTCACGCCGACGCTGTCCGAGGGCGCGGTCGCGCTTCGCGTCGTCGAGCGCGTCGGTGCGGCGACCGGCGGGATCTCGCTCGCCGACGCCAAGGTCGTCGTGTCCGGCGGGCGGGGCGCCGGATCGGAGGAGGGATTCGCGCCGATCGAGGAGCTTGCAGGCCTGCTCGGCGCCGCGGTCGGCTGTTCGCGCGCCGTGACGATGGCCGGCTGGCGCCCGCACACCGACCAGGTCGGCCAGACGGGGACGAAGATCGCGCCCGAGATCTACATCGCCTGCGGCATCTCCGGCGCCACGCAGCACATGGCGGGCTGCAAGGGCGCGAAGCGGATCCTCGCGATCAACGCCGATCGCGAGGCGCCGATCCTGCAGAGCGCCGATTACGCCGTGATCGGCGACCTGCACGAGGTCGTGCCGGCGATCAGCGCCGCGATCCGCGCCGCTCGGTCGGGGTGAGCACGGCGCTCTCCGCGGCCGCGCTCCTCGCCGCGCTCGCGGTCGCGACGGCGCTCTTCACCCGGCGAGCGCACGTCCTCTACCGGATCGTCCGTCTCGGGAAGCCGACCGACCGCTCGGGTGATCTCGGGCGGCGCACGAAGGCCGAGGCGACCGTCGTGCTCGGACAGCGAAAGCTTCTCCAGCGCATCGTTCCCGGCCTCGTCCACGCGTTCGTCTTCTGGGGGTTCATCGTCCTCGCCCCGACGATCGTGATGGCACTCCTCGGAGCCGTCGACTCGGAGTGGACGCTCCCCTGGCTCGGGCACCAGGGCTGGTACTTCCTCCTCGTCGACCTCTTCTGCGTGCTCGTGCTCGTCGGAGTCGTCTCCGCGTTAGCGATCCGCAAGGTGCAGCGGCCCGCGCGGTTCGAGGGGAGTCACCTGCGCGAGGCCGACGTGATCCTCGGGCTGATCGCGCTGATCGTGACGACGCTCCTTCTCTGGCACGCGTCGCAGATCGCGCTCGGGCGGAACGAATGGCCGGCCGGCTGGTCGCCGGTGTCGAACGCGCTCTCGGGCCTCTTCGGGGACGGGGACACGACCGAGGCGCTCGAGCGCGTCTTCGTCTGGCTCCACGTGCTCACGATCCTCGGCTTCCTCGTCTACCTCCCGTACTCGAAGCACCTCCACATCGCGACCGCGGGGATCAACGTCTGGTTCGGCCGGACGCGCGCGCGGGGGAGGCTCGAGCCGCTCGACTTCGAGGCGGAGGACGAGGCTGCGCTCCGGCTCGGCTCGGGGACGCTCGTCGACATGACGTGGAAGCAGATGCTCGACACGGTCTCCTGCACCGAGTGCGGCCGCTGCCAGGACGTCTGTCCCGCGTGGGCGACCGGCAAGGATCTGTCGCCGAAGCTGCTGATCATGGGTCTCCGCGACCGCCTGTTCGCTGAAGGACCGGTGGTGCTCGGCGGGGGAGAGGCGACCGCGCTCGTCCCCGGCGCGGTCACCGACGAGGTCGTGTGGGACTGCGTGACCTGCGGCGCGTGCGTTCACGAGTGCCCCGTCTCGATCGAGCACGTCGACCACATCGTCGACCTCCGTCGGCATCTCGTGATGTCCGAGTCGCGCTTTCCCACGGAGGCGGGGACGATGCTGCGGGACGTCGGCCGCTCTTCGAACCCCTGGGGCAAGGCGCAGTCGGAGCGCGCGGCGTGGGCCGACGGCCTCGACGTGCGCGTGCTCGAGCCCGGCGACCCGGCGCCCGAGATCCTCTACTGGGTCGGCTGCGCTGCGTCCTTCGACGAGCGTGCCCGCGCGACCGCGCGCGCGACGGCGACGCTGCTTCTGCGGGCAGGGCTCGACGTCGCGATCCTCGGGCCGCGCGAGTCCTGCACGGG